>CAIWNX010000198.1 GCA_903914175.1 uncultured beta proteobacterium
GGGTCTTCGCGGCGCAAGCTGTAGCGGGTGCGGCTGGCAGCGAGCAACACGCCTTCGGTCGGCTCCTGGCCAAAGCTCTCGGCCGTCACCGTGACCCGGCTGCCCAGGGCAATGCCGTGTTCATCCTGAAAGACAGTGTCAACCAGCGGCGGCGCAACAGCCGCTTTACAAGCGGCGATGGCCTCGGCTGACGTGTACTTCGCCTGCGTGCCATGACCGAATGCCGCCATGCGGTCCATCCAGCGCAGCACGGCCGGTGTGGCATCCAGAATGCCGGCCATCACCGGCACGCGCACGCGTGAAAACCAGAGTGGGTGGTAGGCCGCGAAATCGGCAACACAGGGCGCACTGCCAAGCAGGAAATCCTGCTCTTCGAGCATGGTGGCCAGACGCCGCAGGTACGACTTGTAGGCAGCTGTGGCGTCAGCCGGGCGCAGACGGGTCATGCCCACCGCCATGGCAGCGCGATCGGCGCCAAAGGCCTTCAGCACTTCCACGGGCGCACCTTCAAACATGGCGGCAGCGCCGCGCGGTTGCAGGTTGTAACCCATGGCAGCCCAGAACAGCGTGCTGTCGGCCCATTGCGCCACGATGCGCGCCAGGCCCTTGTGCTGCGCCGGGTACAGGGTCGGCTCGGGCTGCAGGTGTTCGAGCACATCGCAGATCAGCGCCGTGTCGCAATAGACGTCCGAGCCGATTTGCAGAAACGGTGTACGCCGATAGCCGCCGGTGAGCGCAAGCACATCGGGCTTGGGCATGATGGAGGGGATGATGACTGACTTCCAGGCCAGTTGCTTGTAGCCCAGCACGAGCCGGATCTTTTCCGAAAAGGGCGAGGTCGGATAGTGGTGCAGGACGATCTCAGTCATGCAGTTTCACCAGTTGCTTGCCGAAGTTCTTGCCTTTGAGCAGGCCCAAAAACGCCTCGGGTGCGGCCTCGATGCCCTGCGCCACCGACTCACGCGCCCGCAAGGCGCCGCTGGCCACCAGCGTGCCGAGTTCCTTCAGCGCCTCGGGCCAGACTTCCATGTGCTCGCTGACGATAAAGCCCTCGATCTTGAGCCGGTTCATCAGAATCAGGGCCGGATAGGTCAAGGGCACCGGCGCGCCGTTGTAGCCGGCGATCATGCCGCAAACCGCGATGCGGCCAAAGGCATTCATGCGCGAGAGCACGGCGTCGAGCACCATGCCGCCGACGTTTTCAAAATAACCGTCGATGCCCGCCGGACAGGCCTCCTTGAGCGCTTTGGACAGCGTCACCGCGTCTTTGTGCTGCTTGTAGTCGATGCAAGCGTCAAAACCAAGTTCCTCCACTGCATAGCGGCACTTCTCCGGCCCGCCGGCAATACCCACGGTGCGGCAACCGCGCGCCTTGGACAGGGCCGCAAAAGCGCTACCCACAGCGCCAGTGGCCGCGCTCACCACCATGGTCTCACCGACCTTGGGCGCGATAATTTTCACCAGACCGTACCAGGCTGTAACGCCGGGCATACCGACGGCGCCAAGGTAGGCGCTCAGCGGTACATGGCTGGTATCGACCTTGCGCAGCGCGCCGACCTGATCGGCATCCACCACGCTGTACTCCTGCCAGCCGCCCATGCCCACGACCTTGTCGCCAACCGAGAATTTGACATTGCGCGATTCGATGACCTCACCCGCCGTGCCGCCAATCATGGTCTGGCCCAGCGCCTGCGGCTGGGCATAGCTCTTGCCGTCGTTCATGCGGCCGCGCATGTAGGGATCCAGACTCAGAAACTGGTGGCGTACCAGAACCTGTCCGTCCTGCAGGGCCGGTGTGTCGCTGACCGCCAGTTTGAAGTTGCTCGCTGCGGCTTCACCGAGCGGCCGGTTGTCGAGATGAATTTGTTTGTTTGTTGGCATGAGGCGTTCCTGATGGGCTAATCGGTAGAAATGACATTGAGTGGATTGGCGCTTTTCGGCCCGGTCGGCAGGCGCCGGACGTACTTGAAGGTGCCGGTGGAGTGGGCGCAGGCGTGTCCCGCTTCGTCGAACGCAGTGGCCTCGACAAACGCCATGGTGGCGGTTCGGTGCATCAAACGTCCCTTGCCAATCAGCGGTCCGCGTGCCGCCTGCATGAAGCTGGTCTTCATTTCGATCGTCACCACGCCCATGTCCTTTTGCACACTGCGCGCCGCGACCGCCATCGTGACGTCAAGCAACGTCATGAGTGCGCCGCCGTGGGTCACGGCGAAAGAATTCAGGTGCTCGGGTTTCGGTGCGTAGCCCAACTCGGACTGCCCGCCATCAAACAAGCGCAACTCAAAGCCGAGGTGATCGACAAACGGAACCGTGACACCGAACTTCATAATTGAAAGGCCGCCGCGCAGGGCCGCCCCAAGCTTGTCGTGCAGTCTCTCCGAGACCTGCACGAGGGCACGGCCCCCTCGGGTGGCAGCGCAGTACACAAAGTGTTCTCGAAGAGCGGCGAAGCCACAAGCGTGGGGGTCATATCCTAGCCACCGATGACGGCACTGACACCGCCGTCTACCGCAAGCCATTGGCCGGTGATGTGCTTGCCGGCGTCAGACGCGAACAGCAGGCACACGCCTTTCAGATCTTCATCGTCACCGAGTCGCTTTAGCGGCGCGCCCGCAGCCAGGCGATCCTCACCGAGTGCGGCCAGGGTTCCCGCCGTCATCTTGCTCGGAAAGAAACCCGGGCAGATGGCGTTGACCGTGATGTTGTACTTGCCCCATTCGGCACCGAGTGCGCGCGTGAAATTGATCACGGCGCCCTTGGAGGTGTTGTAGGCAATGGTGGTCATCATGGCCGGGTTGCCGTTCAGGCCGGCGATCGAGGCGATGTTGATGATGCGCCCGGAACGGCGCGCGATCATGCTGCGCTTGGCCAGCAGTTGGCTCAGGATGAAATAGCCCCGCACATTGAGGTTCATCACCTTGTCCCAGGCCTCCAGCGGATGATCTTCGGCTGGCGCACCCCAGGTCGCGCCCGCGTTGTTGACCAGAATATCCACATCACCCATGCGCTGCAGCGTCTCGTCGGCCAAGCGCTGGATTTCGCTCTCTTTGGCGCAATCAGCGGCAATCCAGCGCGCGTCGATGCCGGCGGCCTGCAGTTGCGCTGCGGCCTGCTCGAGGTCTGCCGCCTTGCGTGAACTCAGCATGATGCGTGCGCCAGCCTCACCCAATGCGTGCGCCATCTGCAAGCCCAAACCGCGCGAGCCACCGGTTACCAACGCGGTCTTGCCGGTGAGATCAAAAAGTTGCTGGACAGTGCGGGTCATGGTCAATCCCAATGTTGAAGCGTTACAAAAGACAGCGCGGCGTCAGGCGACGCCGGGAAAACCGCATTTTGCAGTAACTTGCGCCTTTGTTCTGCTGGCCCTGTCTCAATGGCGATAGCATCAAATTAGTTGCTGCCGGCCGGACAATTCCTGCGTCTACTGGAAATATGCCTTACCATTGTCAGCATGCAGAACGATCCACCTATGAAGCACCCGCTTTTTGCAACCATGGAAGTGGGTTATCCCTTCCACCTGGAAAAGAACCACGACCATATTCTGAGGAAGCTCGAAGAGTTGTGGGACCAGCCTGAAATTCACGACTACCTGAGCGACCTGCTGCTGGACAAACGGGGTGGGCGCAAAGGCTTTTCGCCAGAGGTATCCAACGAGATCATCGCCCTGCGCGAATACCGCGCCATGGAGACCTTTCGCATCGCCGAGCGCAAGGAAGCGGCCATCCAGGAACTGACTTCGCGTGGCATTTACCTGAGTGTGGACGAATTTTTGCGGGCGCTGGCACGCGGCGACCGTGAAGTCATCGATTTGTTTGTCCGCTCCCATTTCGACATCCACATCACCGACGAGAATGGCAACCCGCCCCTGTTGTCGGCCTTGAAAAACGGTTTTACCGTGATCGCAAAGATTCTGTTGGTCGCTGGTGCCGATGTCAATGAGAAGGACAGGCTGGGTCTGACGCCGCTGCTGGTCACCTGCGGCAAATCAACGCAGGGCTACAAGGAAGTTGCCGAAACCCTGATACGAAAAGGTGCGCATATCAATGTGCGCGACACGCTCGGTTTCACGCCACTGCTGCTCTCGCTCTCAGGCGGCACCATCGAAATTGCTGAAATGCTGATCGAGAAAGGCGCCGATGTGACGGCCCGCACACGCAAGGGCGAAACGCCGCTGATACTGGCGCGCCGCGCCAACGCCGACGCACTGGTCGAACTGTTAATCAGCAAAGGCGCAATCGTCTAGACAGAGCAGGTCCCCCTGCTGGCTAGAACGCGTCTTCCGGCACGCTGGCACAGGTCGAATCGCGACTGGCCACGACCTGCAACCAGGCGCCAATCTTGGGCAATTCATAGTGGTAGAAATAGCGTGCCGCCGCCAGGCGTCCGACATGCGCGGCGCTTGACTCCACCGCTTCCTGCGCCTGCGCGACCAGCGCCACGTCAAGCCAGATCCACGCCAGCACGGTGTGGCCAAAGGCCTGCATATAGGGTACGGCGTTGGCCAGTACATCAACCGGTTTGCCGCCCGACCAGGCCGTCTGTGTCGCACTGCCGACCTGCTGCAGGGCGGCCAGCAGCGCAGCACCATGTGCCGCCAAATCGGGAACGCCAGCGGCACGTTTGGCCGTGGCCGTAATGCGAGCTGCCAACAGCGCCAGACCCCGCCCGTTTTCCATCAGCACTTTGCGCCCGAGCAAGTCCATGGCCTGAATGCCATGCGTGCCTTCGTGAATCATGTTCAGGCGGTTGTCACGCCAGTACTGCTCCACCGGGAAGTCGCGTGTATAGCCATAACCACCGTGGATCTGGATCGCCAGTGAATTGGCCTCCAGGCACCACTCGCTGGGCCAGCTCTTGGCAATCGGCGTCAATATTTCAAGCAACAGACGCGCTTCGTCGGCGAGCTGGGCGCTGCCCGTGTGCTGCTCATCGACCAGACGCGCGCAATACAGTTCCAGCGCCAGGGCCCCTTCGCCATAGGACTTCTGCGCCAGCAGCATGCGTTTGATGTCGGCGTGCTCGATGATGCGCAACTGCGGCTGCGACACATCCTTGCCGCCTTCGCCCATGGCGCGCCCCTGCGGCCGGTTGCGTGCGTAGTCGAGTGAGGCGTAGTACCCCGCCAGTCCCAGCATGGTGGCGGCAATGCCGACGCCGATGCGCGCTTCGTTCATCATGTGGAACATGCAGCGCAGGCCTTCGCCCGGTTTGCCCACAAGGTAGCCGATGGCGCCAGCTTGGCCGCGAACCGGGAATCTACCCTCGCCAAAATTGAGCAGGGTATTGACGGTGCCACGCCAGCCCAGTTTGTGATTCAAGCCGGCCAGTGCGACGTCGTTACGTTCACCGGTCAACTGACCCTCAGTGCCAACCATTTTTTTCGGCACGATGAAGAGCGAGATGCCGCGCGTGCCGGCAATCAGTTTGCCGTCAGGCCCCGGAATCTTGGCCAGCACCAAGTGGATGATGTTTTCGGTGAGTTCATGCTCGCCGGCTGAGATCCACATCTTGTTGCCGGTCAGGCGATAACGCGCACCGAGTGGCTCGGATTCGAAATCGCCACCGTCCGGCACGGCGCGTGTCGCCACATCGCCCAGGCTGGAGCCAGCCTGCGGTTCGCTCAGGCACATGGTGCCGGCGAAGCGACCCGAGAATTCATGACGGGCGAAAACTTCTTTTTGCAGCGGCGTACCGTGCACCATCAGCAGGTTGGCATTGCCGGTGGTCAGCATGCCGGTGCCGATACTGATCGAGGCACAGGCGAAGAAGGAATTGGCTGCGGCCTCGATCGTGTATGGCAGTTGCATGCCGCCCATTTCGTAATCCTGCGCAGCGCTGAGCATGCCGGACTCGGCATAAGCCTTTTGCGCGTCGAAGGTCGCCTGCGGCAGGATCACCTTTTCGCCGTCGAACTGCGGTTCTTGTATATCGACCAACCGGTTGAAGGGTGCGTACTTCTCGCGAGCAATGCGCTCGCAGGTGTCGAGCACCGCATCAAACGTCTCACGCGAATGATCGGCGAAACGCACGCGCTGGCTCAGGGCGTCGGCTTGGAGCCATTGGTACAACAGAAAATCAACAGTAGACCGCAAGCTCATGATGGCCTCACAAAATGTGGGAAAACAACAGTACGCGTCAGCGCGAAGCTGCAGGTCGTGCCGATCCACGTTCCTGCCTGTCATGCCGGACCTGATCCGGCATCCAGTCACATGCGCAACCTGGATTGCGGGTGTTGAAACCCCGGACTCGATCCGGGGACACAATGACAATGCCGGGTTCGTGGCCCGGCATGGGATCTTTACAAGACCTCAAAAACACCTGCCGCACCCATGCCGCCGCCAATGCACATGGTGATGCAGACGCGCTTGGCGCCACGGCGTTTGCCTTCGATCAGGGCGTGACCGGTCAGGCGCTGACCGCTGACACCGTAGGGGTGTCCGACCGCAATCGCGCCGCCATTGACGTTGAGGCGATCATTGGGAATGCCGAGTTTGTCGCGGCAGTAAATCACCTGCACGGCGAAGGCTTCGTTGAGTTCCCACAGGTCGATGTCGCTGACCTTCAGGCCCAGGCGCGCGAGTACCTTGGGGATGGCAAACACCGGGCCAATACCCATCTCATCCGGTTCGCAGCCGGCCACGGCAAAGCCGAGAAAACGACCGAGCGGTTGCAAACCTTTTTTCGCGGCAATCGATTCATGCATCACGACCACGGCACCGGCGCCGTCGGAGAACTGGCTGGCATTGCCGGCTGTGATCAAACCACCCGGAACGGCAGAGCGCAGTCCGCTGATGCCTTCTACCGTCGTGCCAGCGCGGATGCCTTCGTCCTGGCTGACCGTGACCTTCTTCGTCATCAAGCCCATCAGCTTGTCGGCGACACCCATGGTCACCGTGATCGGGGCGATCTCGGCCGTGAACCTGCCGGCTTCCAGCGCAGCGGTGGCACGCTGCTGGCTGGCGGCGCCGTATTCGTCCATCACGTCGCGACCGATGTTGTAGCGTTTGGCCACGTTCTCTGCGGTCTGCAGCATGTTCCAGTAAATCTCGGGCTTGTTCTTGACGAGCCAGGGATCGGCCAGCATGTGCTGGTTCATTTCCTGCTGCACGCAGGAAATCGCTTCCACGCCGCCGGCAACAAAGATGTCGCCCTCGCCGGCGATCACGCGCTGGGAAGCCAGCGCAATGGTCTGCAAGCCCGAGGAACAGAAGCGATTCACGGTCATGCCCGAAACCGTGATCGGGCAGCCGGCGCGCAAGGCGGCCTGGCGCGCGATATTGGCGCCGGTCGCACCTTCAGGCGTGGCGCAGCCCATGATGACGTCTTCAACTTCGCCGGCTTCGATGCCGGCGCGCGCAATCGCGTGCTCGACGGCGTGACCGGCCAGCGTGGCGCCGTGCGTCATGTTGAAGGAACCTTTCCAGCTCTTGGCAAGCGGGGTGCGGGCGGTGGAAACAATTACAGCGGATGACATGGTGAAACTTCCTAATCAGTTGAACGTTTTGCCTTCGGCCGCCAGTTTGGCGAGCAAGGGAGCGGGCTGCCAGAACGTGGCATCGTCAAGCGGATTCTGTGCAAAGCGCTTCATGGCCTGCACCACGTTGAAAAGGCCGACCTCATCGGCGTAGTTCATCGGGCCACCACGGTAAATCGGGAAGCCGTAGCCCATCAGGTAAACCATGTCGATATCGCTGGCCCTGGAGGCAATGCCGTCTTCGAGGATGTGGGCCGCTTCATTCACCAGCGAATAGACCAGGCGTTGCACGATCTCTTCATCCGAAATCTTGCGTGGCGTGATGCCCAGCGCCTTGCGGTGTTGCTCGATCATCTGGACCACCTCGGCGTTCGGGATCGCATCGCGCTTGCCTGGCACGTAGTCGTACCAGCCAGCACCGGTCTTTTGACCGTAGCGGCCTTTTTCGCACAACAGGTCAGCCGTCTTGCTGTACTTCATGTCGGCCTTTTCCTGGGCGCGGCGCTTGCGGATGGCCCAGCCGATGTCGTTGCCGGCCAGGTCGCCCATGCGGAACGGTCCCATCGCAAAACCGAACTTCTCGATTGCCTTGTCCACCTGTGCCGGTGTGCAGCCTTCGTCGAGCAGGAACCCGCCCTGGCGGCCATACTGTTCGATCATGCGGTTGCCGATGAAGCCGTCGCAGACGCCCGACACAACAGCCGTCTTCTTGATCTTTTTGGCAATCACCATCACGGTGGCCATCACGTCCTTGGCGGTCTTGGCGCCGCGCACCACTTCAAGCAGGCGCATCACATTGGCCGGGCTGAAGAAATGCAAGCCGACCACATCCTGCGGCCGCTTGGTGAAGGAGGCAATCTTGTCGACGTCCAGCGTCGAGGTGTTGGAGGCCAGAATGGCGCCGGGCTTCATGACGCGGTCCAGTTCCTTGAACACCGCCTCCTTGACGCCGATCTCTTCGAACACGGCTTCGATCACCATGTCGGCTTCCTTCAGATCGTCGTAGCTCAGCGTGGTCTTGAGCAGGCTCATGCGCTGATCGTATTTGTCCTGCTTGAGCTTGCCCTTCTTGACCTGCGCTTCGTAGTTCTTGCGAATCGTGGCAACGCCGCGGTCGAGTGCGTCCTGCTTCATCTCCAGCATCGTGACCGGAATACCGGCGTTGAGGAAGTTCATCGTGATGCCGCCCCCCATGGTGCCAGCACCGATCACCGCCAGCGCCTTGATGTCGCGCAGCGGCGTGTCAGCGGGTACGTCCGGAATCTTGGAAGCGGCACGCTCAGCCATGAAGAGGTGGCGCAGTGCCTTGCTCTCGGGCGACCACATCAGGTTGATAAAGATCTCGCGCTCGACCTTCATGCCGTCGGCAAATTTCCTGGTTGTTGCCGCTTCCACCGCGTCCACGCATTTGGCCGGCGCCGGGTAGTTCTTCGACATGCCCTTGACCATGTTGCGGGCAAACTGGAAGTAAGCAGCGCCTTGCGGATGTTTGCAGGGCAGATTGCTCACCAGCGGCAAGGGACGCACATCGGCCACGGACCGTGCGAATGCCAGCGCTTCTTCGGCCAGGGTTTGCACCGAGGACGCCATCTTGTCGAACAGCTTCTGCCCCGGATACATGGCGAGCATTTCGCTCTTGATCGCCTCGCCGCTGACGATCATGTTCAGTGCCGGCTCGACGCCCAGGGCACGCGGCAGACGCTGCGTGCCGCCCGCGCCCGGCAGCAAGCCGAGCTTGACTTCAGGCAGTGCCACGCTGCAGCCCGGTGCCGCGATGCGGTAATGGCAACCGAGCGCGAGTTCCAGCCCGCCGCCCATGCAAACGCTGTGAATGGCGGCAACCACCGGCTTCGGTGAATTCTCAATTGCCAGAATAACGCTGAGCAGATTGGGTTCCTGCATCGCTTTCGGGCTGCCGAATTCCTTGATGTCGGCACCGCCCGAAAAGGCCTTGCCGGCACCGGTCAGCACGATGGCCTTGACCGCGCCATCGGCATTGGCTTTTGCCAGCGCGTCGGTGATGCCCAGGCGCGTGCTGTGGCCCAGTCCATTGACGGGTGGATTGTTGAGTGTGATGGTGGCGATATCGCCCTGAACGGTGTATTCGGCGGTCATGCTTGCTTTCCTCTGAGGTGAAAATAGTACGGTCGTTCTTTTTTGGCGATTGTATCGCTGGCCCGGATTCTGGCCGCTGGCTTTGTCACGCCTGGGACAAGGCTGTCAAACCTCCAACCACTCCTTGCGGATGTAATTGTCCTGCCGGAGTCCGTCGGGCGTGCCCGTGAACACGATGCTGCCGTGGCCCATGACCATGCAGCGGTCTGAAATGTCCATGGCAATCGTCAGTTTCTGCTCGATCAGCAGCACGGAAATACCGCGCTTCTTGAGTTCCTTCAGGTACTGCGCCACCAGTTCAACAATCTTGGGCGCCAGGCCTTCGGTCGGCTCGTCGATGATGATCAGATCGGGGTCCCCCATCAGCGTGCGGCACAGTGTCAGCATCTGCTGCTCGCCGCCGGACATCACGCCAGCCAACGTGTTCTTGCGCTCCTCAAGACGCGGGAACATCTGGTACATGTCAGCGAGCGACCAGCGCCCCGCTTTGCGCGCGCTTTTCTGCCCCAGGTACAGGTTCTGCTCAACCGTCAGGGTCGGAAAAATATCGCGGCTTTCGGGCACGTAACCGATGCCCAGGTGGGCAATCTCATAGGTCCGCTTGCCAAGAATTTCCTGCCCTTTCCAGATCACAGAGCCCTGGCAATCAACCAGACCCATGATGGCCTTGGCCGTGGTGGAGCGCCCGGAGCCGTTGCGCCCCAGCAGCGCCGTGATCTCACCCTCGTGCACCTCGAAGTGAACGCCATGCAAGACATGGCTCTTGCCGTAAAAAGCGTGCAGATTGTCAATTTTTAACATGGTCAGTGTCCTTGCGCCTGAGAGTCGGCAACCGAAGAACCCAGGTAGGCCTCCTGCACGCGCTGGTTGGCGCGCACCGCTTCGGGCGTGTCGTAGGCCAGCAATTCACCGTAGACCACCACCGCAATTTTGTCGGCCAGCCCGAACACCACGCCCATGTCGTGTTCCACCGTCAACAGGGTCTTGCCGACGGTCACGTCCTTGATCAGCTTGATAAAGCGGCTGGTCTCGGACTTGCTCATGCCGGCCGTGGGTTCATCGAGCAGGATGACCTTGGCGCCGCCGGCGATGGTGATGCCGATCTCGAGCGCGCGCTGCTCGGCGTAGGTCAGATTCATGGCCAAGGTGTCGTGCTTCTTGTCGAGCTTGACCATTTCCATCAACTCTTCGGTGCGCTCGTTGGCGTCCTTCAGATCGGCCAGAAACTTCCAGAAGCTGTAGCGGTAGCCCAGGCTCCAGAGCACGCCGCAGCGCAGGTTTTCAAACACGCTGAGCTTGGGAAAGATATTGGTGATCTGAAAGCTGCGCGACAGGCCCATGCGGTTGATCTCAAACGGCTTCTTGCCACTGATGCGGTCGCCGTTGAGCAGCACTTCCCCGCTGCTGGGCTCAAAGCGCCCGCTGATAAGGTTGAACAGGGTCGACTTGCCGGCACCGTTGGGGCCGATGATGCCGACACGCTCGCCGGCGGGAATCGCCAGGTTGATGCCGCGAATAATTTCGGTCTTGCCAAAACTTTTACGCAAGTCTTTGAGTTCCAGGGCGTAGCTCATAGCGCAGCCCTCCGCTTGATTTCCTTCTCGATGTCTTCCTGAATCCGGCCCCATTCCAGCGCGAACTGACGCCGGCACAGTTCAAACAACCCGAGCCCGGTGAGCATGACGAAGATCGCCCCAAACCAGCTGTCGACACCCTTGGCATCCAGGCTCATCGCGAGGAAACGCAGTTCTGATCCCAGCGCCGAATTGAGTTGCAGGTGATAGACCATCTCGACCATGGCGGCAGCGCCGAGCAGGGTGACAATGGCGGTCACCGCCAACGCCAGATAACTGACCCACAAGCGGCGTAAAAAGCCATACATCGCCACGCGCAGGTTCATCATGATGAGTGAAGCCACGCCACCGGGCGCATACATCACCATGAACAAAAAGATCAGGCCCAGATAGAGCAGCCAGGCCTTGGTGAACTCGCTGAACAGGACGAAGGCCAGCACCATCAGGATGGCGCCAATGATGGGACCGAAGAAGAAGGTCGCACCGCCCAGAAACGTGAACAACAAATAAGCGCCCGAACGCGCAGCGCCGACCACCTCGGCCGTCACGATCTCAAAATTGAGCGCGCCCAGGCCGCCCGAAATGCCGGCAAAGAAACCGGCGATGATGAACGCGGTGTAGCGGATGCGCTGCGTGTTGTAGCCGACAAACTCGACGCGCTCCGGGTTGTCGCGCACGGCATTGAGCATGCGCCCGAGCGGCGTGCGCGTGAAGGCGTACATGGCGGCCACGGCAAAAAAGGTGTAGATCGCAATCAGGTAATAAACCTGGATCGGTGGCCCATAGTTGATGCCCATAAAACCTTTGCCGATGACCCGGTTACCCGAGACACCGCCCTCGCCGCCAAAGAACTCGGGGATCATGAGCGACATGGCAAACACCAGTTCCCCCATGCCCATGGTGATCATGGCGAATGTGGTGCCGGCCTTGCGCGTTGTCACATAACCGAGCAGGGCTGCAAAGCCCATGCCGGACAGCCCACCGACCAGCGGCACCGCAGCCACCGGGATCGGCAAGGAACCGTCGCTGATGGCATTGAGCGCGTGAATCGCGAGAAAGGCGCCAAGACCGGTGTAGACCGCATGGCCGAAGCTCAGCATGCCGCCCTGCCCCAACAGCATGTTGTAGGACAGGCAGGCGATGATGGCGATGCCCATCTGCGACAGGATGGTGCTGGCCAGACTGCTGCTGAAAAACAGGGGAATGACCGCCAGCAACAGCGCAAACAGGCTCCAGATAAGCCAGCGGCCGACGTTGAGTGGTTTGAATTCGTAGGTGGTTCGCATGGCTCAGCCCTCCCGCGTGCCGAGCAGGCCTTTGGGCCGGAAAATCAGGATCAGCACCAGGAACAGGTAGGGCAGAATCGGCGCCACCTGCGACAGGGTCAGCTTGATGAACGAGTTTTGCAATGCGCCACTGCTCAAGCTCAGCCCCAGTTGACCGGCCAGCGTGCCCAGCGAGTAGTCAAAGGCAACGGCAAAAGTCTGAATCAGCCCGATCAGCACCGAGGCCAGAAAAGCGCCGGGTAAAGAACCCATGCCGCCGACCACCACCACGACAAAGATCACCGAACCCACCGTGGCCGCCATCGCCGGCTCGGTCAGGAAAGTGCTGCCGCCAATGACACCGGCCAGACCGGCCAGACCGGCACCGGCGCCAAACACCAGCATGAAGACCGCCGGCACGTTGTGCCCAAGCGACTCGACCGCGTCTGGATGCGTGAGCGCGGCCTGGATTACCAGACCGATGCGGGTGCGCATCAGCAGCAACCAGACCGACACCAGCATGACCAGCGCGACCAGCATCATGAAGGCGCGCGTGGCTGGGAATGGTGAACAAACGACGCGCACCGCCGCGTCAGCCGAACTGCACAGTTCAGCCGGCGCCACACCCCAGAGCAGACTCAGGCCCTTGAGCGAATGGTTGATCAGGGTGAAAGCCGGCCCCTGCAACAGCTCGGGCGGACGGAATTCAATCGCGATGCGGCCCCAGATCAGCTGCACCAGTTCAAGCACCACGTAGGACAAACCAAAAGTGATCAGCAATTCCGGCACGTGGCCAAACTTGTGAACCTTGCGCAGGAAATGGCGCTCAAACAAAGCGCCCAGGCCGCCCACCACCAGCGGCGCCAGAATCAGCGCCGGCCAGAAACCCACCAACTGCGAAACCGTGTACCCAACGTAAGCACCCAGCATATAAAAGCTGGCATGGGCGAAATTGAGGACACCCATCATGCTGAAAATCAGGGTCAGACCTGAACTCAGCATGAACAGCAACAGCCCGTAGCTCAAGCCATTGAGTGTCGAAATAATGACGAACTCCATTCAATCTCCAGCAAAAATAAAAACAGCCCGAAACGGTACACCCGCCCGGGCTGGTGCAAGAAGACCGAAGCGGATCAGCCAGGGCGCTTCATCTGGCAGCTCGTTGGCGTGCTCGACACATAGTTCGGGTACTCCTTGAGCGGCGCCAGCGTCATGCCGGTGTTCTCTGGGCTGTACGGATACTTGGCGCTGGCCTTCTCCCACACCGTCATGTAGAGCGGTTGCTGCAATTGGTGATCGGCCTTGCGGATTTCGACTTCGCCATTGAAGCTCTTGACCTTGATACCTTCCAGGGCCGCCGCCACCTTGACCGGGTCGGTCGACTTGGCTTTCGCCATGGCCGCACCCAGTGTCTCGTAAATGCGTGTGGTGGCACCGGTGTAGAAGTCGTCGTTGTACTTCTTCTTGAACTCATTCATCCACTTGTCCATCTGACCACCCATGTTGTAGTGGTTGTAGGCAATCTGGTAAACGCGGCCGGCGCCATTGGTACCCAGCGCAGTGGGTGTGCCGGTGACACCTGCGTAGTAGGTGAAGAACTTGCCGTTGTAGCCACCTTCGTTGGCAGCCTTGATCAGCAGCGAGAGGTCGGAACCCCAGTTGCCGGTCACCACGGTGTCGGCACCGGTGGCCTTGATTTTGGCGATGTAGGGCGAGAAATCGCGTACCTGCGCCAGTGGATGCAGGTCTTCGCCAACGATCTGGATATCGCCGCGCTTGCGTGCCAGCACTTCCTTGATGTACTTGGCCACCTGCACGCCGTGCGAGTAGTTCTGGCCCAGGATGTAGACCTTCTTGATGTCTTTTTGATCCGCCATGAAACCGCCCATGGCTTCCATCTTCATCGAGGTGTCGGCGTCGAAGCGGAAATGCCAGTAGCTGCACTTGCTGTTGGTCAGGTCCGGGTCTACGGCCGAGTCGTTGAGGTACAGCACCTCTTTGCCCGGATTGCGTTCATTGTGTTTCGTCACCGCATCCGACAGCGCCAGCGCCACCGACGAACCGTTGCCCTGAATAATGTAGCGCGCACCCTGATCGATCGCAGCCTTCAAGGCATTGAGACTCTCAGCCGGGCTGAGCTTGTTGTCAATGCCAGTGATCTCGAACTTCACGCCGGCCGGGTTGCCGGGCTGTCCGGGGTTGCCAGCAACCGGCAGACCACTGTATTTCTCGGCGAAAAACTGGTAACCCTTGAGTTGACTCACGCCAACCGGTCCGAGCAGCCCGGTCAGGGGATCGATCCGAACCATCTTCACGACTTCGCCTTTTTGCGCAAAGACGGTACCGACCGACAGTACCGCAACCGTGGCGGCAATCACTTTCAAAGCTAACTTCATTTTGAACTCCTGGGTTTGAATCAACTAACAGGCCCGCAGCGTACAAGGTATTGTGCGCTGCACTTCGAGGGTTTACCACTAGCGTGGATCACCCATGCGACACACTGCAACGCCGGTCATGCCTCGGGCAGCTTGTAATCCTTGAGCAATTCGCGCAGCTTGCTCTTTTGCATCTTGCCGGTACCGCCCAACGGGATCGCGTCAACAAAAACCACGTCGTCGGGTATCTGCCACTTGGCGGTCTTGCCTTCGTAGAACGCAATCAGTTCTTCGCGCGTCACTTCCGCACCGGGTTTCTTGACCACCGCCACGATCGGGCGCTCGTCCCACTTCGGGTGCTTCATACCGATGCAGGCCGCCATCGCAACGGCCGGATGCGCCATGGCAATGTTTTCGACGTCAATCGAACTGATCCACTCGCCGCCGGACTTGATCACATCCTTGCTGCGGTCGGTGATCTGCATGTAACCATCGGCGTCGATGGTCGCGACGTCACCGGTCGGGAACCAGCCGTCCACCAAGGGTGAGCCGCCCTCGCCCTTGAAATAGTCGCTGATGATCCAGTGGCCCTTGACCAGCAGGTCGCCATAAGCCTTGCCGTCCCAGGCCAGTTCGGCGCCATCGCCATCGACGATCTTCATATCGACACCAAAGATGCCGCGACCCTGTTTCAGGCGCACCTTCATTTTTTCCTCGTTGCTCAGGGTGAGATGCTTGTTCTTCAGGGTACAGACCGTTCCCAGCGGTGACATTTCGGTCATGCCCCAGGCGTGCAGCACTTCGACCTGGTACAGATCGTTAAACGCCGTGATCATGGCCGGCGGGCAGGCCGAGCCGCCAATGACGGTGCGTTTGAGCGTGGAGAAGCGCACGTTGGCGCTCTGCATATGGCCCAGCATCATCTGCCAGACCGTCGGCACGCCCAGCGCAAAGGTCACCTTCTCGCTCTCGATCAACTCAAAGATCGATTTGCCGTCCATGGCCGGCCCCGGGAAAACCAGTTTGGCCCCTGTCATGGCAGCGGCGTAAGGCACGCCCCAGGCGTTGACGTGGAACATCGGCACCACCGGCAGCACGGACTCGCGCGCACTCATGCTCAGGGCGTCGGGCAAGGCACCGGCCATCGCGTGAATCAGGGTTGAACGGTGGCTGTACAAAGCCGCTTTCGGATTGCCCGTCGTGCCGCTGGTGTAGCACATGCTCGATGCCGAGTTCTCGTCAAACGAAGGCCACTGGTACTGGCTCGATTGCGCGCCAATCCAGGCTTCATAGCTCAGCAGTCCGGGAATGCCGCTGTCGGCGGGCAGTTTGTCCGCATCGCACATCGCGACAAAATGTTTGATCGTGGTGCAGCGGCTGTGAATCGCTTTGACGATGGGCAAAAAGCTCATGTCGAAACACAGCACCGTATCTTCGGCGTGGTTGGTGATCCAGGCGATCTGGTCCGGGTGCAGGCGCGGGTTGAGCGTGTGCAGCACGCGCCCGGTTCCGCTGACGCCGAAATAGAGTTCCAGGTGCCGGTAGCCGTTCCAGGCCAGTGTGGCGACGCGGTCACCAAACTTCAATTTAAGCGAATCGAGCGCATTGGCCACCTTGCGCGATCGCACGCCCAGGTCCTTGTAGGTATAGCGATGAATGTCCCCCTCGACCCGACGCGACACGATCTCGCCTTCGCCGTGATGGCGCTCGGCAAATTCGATCAGCGACGAGATCAATAACTGTTGGCTTTGCATCAACCCGCGCATGAAGAGACTCCTGAAAAATTATGAATTTCGAAAACTGGACGCCATGGTACTGCGGATTTTGCCGATAACCCTGCAGTGCGTGGGCACAGCGTCACTGCGAGACAATCCGGCCATGACCCGCAGCAACCACCGTCAACCGCAACTTGATCTGGGTTTGACCTGGCGCAACAGTTTCGCCCAACTGGGCGAAGATTTCTACACGCCGCTTGAAGCGCAGACCTTGAGCGCGCCCTACTGGGTTGGGCGCAGCCCGGCCGTGGCGCGTGAAATAGGTCTGGGCGAAGAATGGTTGGCATCGGACGAATTGCGCGAAGCGCTGATCGGCAACCGCCCCATTGCTGGCACGCAACCGCTGGCCAGCGTCTACAGCGGCCACCAGTTCGGCCAGTGGGCCGGACAACTCGGCGACGGGCGCGCACTGCTGCTGGGCGACACTTCCGACGGCCTTGAAGTGCAACTCAAGGGCGCCGGCTTGACGCCTTACTCGCGCATGGGTGACGGGCGCGCCGTGCTGCGCTCGAGCATCCGCGAATTCCTGTGCAGCGAAGCCATGCACGGCCTGGGCATTGCCAGCTCGCGCGCGTTGTGCGTCATCGGCTCGGACGCACCGGTGCGGCGCGAGACCATGGAAACGGCAGCCGTTGTGACACGGGTTGCGCCGAGCTTCATCCGCTTTGGCCACTTCGAGCACTTTTCCTACAGCGGCCAGCATGCGCAATTGAAAATCCTGGCTGACCATGTGATCGACCAGCACTACCCTCAATGCCGTGACAGCGGCCAAGGCAATCCCTACGCCGCATTGTTGCGATTGGTCAGCCTGCGCACAGCGAAAATGGTGGCGCAGTGGCAGGCCGTGGGCTTTTGCCACGGCGTCATGAACACCGACAACATGAGCATCCTGTGCCTGACGCTTGACTACGGACCGTTCCAGTTTCTCGACACGTTCGACCCGGCACACGTCTGCAACCACTCCGACACCAGCGGGCGTTACGCCTTCAACCGGCAACCGGCGATTGCCTACTGGAACCTGTCAAGCCTGGCGCAAGCCCTGTTGCCACTGATCGAAGACCAGGACCTGGCCATCGCCGCCCTGGACTCGTTCAAATCCAGCTTCAGCAACGCACTCGAAGCCTTGATGCGCGCCAAACTTGGCATCCTGGCGAGTGACGAAACGAATCAGGCAGCGCAGCGCACGCTGACCGAGGACATCCTGACACTGCTGGCACGGAATCGGGTTGACTACAGCATCTTCTGGCGCCGACTCAGCCACAGTGGCGCCGGCCGCGACACCGGCGCCGTGCGTGAACTGTTCCTTGACCAAGCCGGCATTGAAGCCTGGCTGCAGCGCTGGACCGAAGGTGTGAGCGCCTTTCCCGCCGATCAGGTTAGCGCCCTGATGCTGCGCAGCAACCCGAAGTTCGTGCTGCGCAACCACCTGGGCGAGCAGGCGATACGCGCGGCCAAGGCCAAGGACTTCTCGCAGATCGACGCCTTGCTCAAGCTGCTCGAATCGCCTTTTGAGGAACACCCCGGCCTTGAGGCCTACGCCGATTTCCCGCCGGACTGGGCGGGCACCATCGCCATCAGTTGCAGCTCCTGAGCCCAAACAACGCACAATCCAGCCATGCCCTACAAGATCACCAAGACCGACGCCCAGTGGCAAGCCCTGCTCAAAGAAAAAGGAGCCGAGCCACTGGCCTTTGAAGTCACACGTCACGAAGCCACTGAACGCGCCTATACCGGCCGCTTCGAGGGAACCCGCACGGACGGCGTTTACCGCTGCATCTGTTGCGATAAGGCCCTGTTCGCTTCCAGCACCAAATTCGAGTCGCACTGCGGCTGGCCAAGCTACTTCCAGCCCATCGATGAAGCCGCACTGGGCAGCAAGGTGGACGGTAAGCTGCTGTCGCAGCGCACCGAAGTTCACTGCGCCGATTGCGGCGCACACCTGGGTCACGTCTTTAACGACGGGCCGGCGCCGACCGGCCTGCGCTACTGCATCAACTCGGCTTCGTTAAACTTCCACCCCACATGAAGCTGCTGATTGATTTTTTTCCCATCCTCCTGTTTTTCGGCAGTTACAAGCTGTACGACATCTACATCGGCACCGGCGTGCTGATGGCGGCCACTGTGTTGCAGATGGCGCTGATCTATGGCATCGACCGCAAACTGCAGGCCATGCACAAGCTCACGCTGCTGCTGGTGCTGATCTTTGGCACCCTGACACTGGCGCTGCACGATGACCGCTTCATCAAATGGAAGCCGACGGTGCTTTACGGCGCAATGGCGATCGCCTTGGTGCTGGCGGTCTGGGTCTACAAGAAGAACTTTCTCAAACTGCTGCTGGGCAGCCAGCTTGAACTGCCTGATGCGGTCTGGCTGCGGCTCAACACCATCTGGGTTGCCTACAGCACCTTCATGGCGCTCATCAATGGCTATGTGGCGGCCTACTACAGCACGGCAGACTGGGTCAACTTCAAGCTCTGGGGCTACGCCTTTCCACTGGCCTTCATCATCGGCCAGGGTTTCTACATCGCGCGCTACCTCAAGACCGATGAGCCGCAAAACCCGACCCCGCCATGAGCACGAATCCTGTCCAGACACCGAGCGCCGAGCGCATTGAGCAGCGGCTACGCGAAACGCTGCAGCCGATGGCGCTGGAAGTGATTGACGAGAGTTATCTGCACCACGGCCACGCGGGCGCCAATGGCAGCGGTTTTGGCACCCATTTCCGGGTGCGCGTCACTTCACACTTATTTACCGGCAAGTCCGCTGTGATGCGGCACCGTCTTGTGTATGATGCGCTGCGCGATTTCATCGAGCAGGGCTTGCACGCGCTGGCCATCGAAACCCACTTACCCCCGGTTTGAACCTCGTTTGAATCTGATCAAAGCAGTTTGTTACTTAGGAAACCCGAATGAAAATGAATTACCTGTCCGCCCTGGCAGCGGCCGCACTGATGGCCACACTGACCCCGCTGGCATTCGCGCAGAACGTCGCGATCGTCAATGGCAAGCCCGTTCCCTCCTCGCGCGTCGAGGAACTCTCGCAGCAAGTCAGCCGTTCAGGCCGTCCGGTCACACCCGAAATTCAGGCCCAGATCAAGGACGAAGTGATCGCCCGTGAAATCTTCGTGCAGGAAGCGCAAAAGCAGGGCCTGGACACGACACCCGATTTCAAGGTGCAAATGGAACTGGCACGCCAGACGCTGCTGATCCGTGAACTGTTTGGCAACTACCAGAAAGCCAACCCGGTCAGCGACGCCGAGATCAAGGCCGAGTACGACAAATTCGCCGCCGCCAACAGCGGCAAGGAATACCACGCACGCCACATCCTGGTGGAAAAGGAAGACCAGGCCAAGGCCATCATCGCCCAGTTGAAAAAGGGCGGCAAGTTTGACGAGATCGCCAAGAAGTCATCGAAAGATCCGGGCTCCGGCGCCAACGGTGGCGATCTGGGCTGGGCCAGCGCCGGCAACTATGTGGCCGAATTCTCGGACGCACTGAGCAAACTGGCCAAGGGCAAGACCAGCGAAACGCCAGTCAAGACCCAGTTCGGTTACCACATCATCCGTCTCGATGACGTGCGCGACGCGCAACTGCCCAAGTTTGACGACGTCAAGCCACAAGTGGCGCAGCAATTGCAGCAGCAAAAAATGAACAAGTACCAGGAAGAGCTGCGCGCCAAGGCCAAGGTCGAATAAGACTATTTGCTGAGCCAACCCAGCGCCATCAGCGCGCCGATCATCACGGGCTGGTGCAGCAGGTAGTAAGACAGGCTCCAGCGCCCCAGAATGGCCAGCGGTTTGAGCAGCGCTGGCAGGGGCCGCTTCAAATACGCCGCACCACGTCCTGACAACCAGGTGCCGGCGGCACCGCCCCAGCACATCACGGCCAGCCAGGGCAGCAGCGGCACGTAATCCTCGGTGATCGGCTTGTGCGTGATCAGGCCCAGCCAGTTCAAGGCGCGGCTGTTGAGCGCATCGACCAACCAGGGCGCTGCGCCCGCTTCCAGCGCCGACACCACCAGCAACCAAAACGTGAACAAGGCCGCGCCCAGCAGCCACAGCCAGCCGCCCCGGCGCACCGTCAGACGTAGCATGATCAGCATCAACGCGATGCCATGCAACACGCCAAAGTAGATGAAGCTTTGCGGGTACATCAGCCATGACCCGACTGTGACCAGCAGCGCCGCGCCGACAACCTGCGCCCAGCGGCGCCAGAAGCGCTGCCAGCTTTGCTGCTGCGCGACCGCCATCGCCTGCCCCATGCCGGCGCACAGCAGGAACAGGCTCACGATCAAGGTACGCTGGCCGGTCCAGAGCGGGTCATGGTAGAAATCCTGGCGGATATAGCCGAACTGGTTGAGGTCAAAACAGAAGTGAAAAACCGTCATCCAGACCATGGCCAGGCCGCGCAAAGCATCGACCGCCTCAAAACGGGAACTGCTGGGAGTTGGGGGCTTGCGCTTCATGGCGCAACGATAACCGATCAGAGCACGGATAATCCGACCCATGTCTCTGCCCGATCATCAGCTTGAACTTCTGTCGCCGGCACGCGACGCTGCCATCGGAATCGAGGCCGTCAACCACGGCGCCGACGCCGTCTACATTGGTGGCCCATCCTTTGGCGCGCGCTCCAGCGCCGACAACAACGTGGCGGAAATCGCACGTCTGGTGCGCCACGCCCACCGCTTCAACAGCCGCATCTTCGTCACACTCAACACCATCCTGCGCGATGAGGAACTGGAGAGCGCACGCAAACTGGCCTGGCAGTTGTACGAGACCGGGGTCGACGCCCTCATCATTCAGGACATGGGGTTGCTGGAAATCGACCTGCCACCGCTCCAGTTGCACGCCAGCACGCAGACCGACATCCGCACGCCCGAGAAAGCGCGCTTTCTGCAGGACGCCGGCCTGTCGCAACTGGTACTGGCACGCGAGCTGACGCTGGCGCAAATCGCGCAAATCCGCGCCGCCACCGACCCGGCACGCAGCACGCTCGAATTCTTTGTACATGGCGCGCTGTGCGTGGCCTACAGCGGCCAGTGCTACATCAGCCAGGCGCATACCGGGCGCAGCGCGAATCGCGGTGAATGCAGCCAGGCCTGCCGCCTGCCGTACCAGGTGATCGACACCAGCGGTCGCTTTGTCGCACACGACAAGCACGTGCTCTCCATGAAGGACAACAACCAGAGCGAGAACCTTGCCGCGCTGGTGGACGTGGGCATTCGCAGCTTCAAAATCGAAGGCCGCTACAAGGACATGGCCTACGTGAAAAACATCACGGCGCATTACCGCAAGCTGCTCGATGCTTTGATCGAGCAGCGGCAGAACTCCGCGCTGCCATTGGCCCGCGCATCCAGTGGCAGCACGACCTTCACCTTCACACCGGACCCGAACCAGAATTTCAACCGCGAGTTCACCGACTACTTTGTGCCGGGGCGCCAGATCGACATCGGTGCCTTCGATTCGCCGAAGAATCCTGGCCAGCCAATAGGCCATGTAACGCAGATCGGCCCCAACTGGGTCGAGTTGGACGCCAGCGCCGCCAACACGGTGCTGCACAACGGCGACGGCCTGTGCTACTACGACCTGCAAAAGGAGTTAGTCGGGTTGGCGATCAACCGCGCTGAAAAAATTGGCAAGCGCTGGCGCCTGTTCCCGAAAGACGCACTGGCCAATCTGAAAGACCTGCGCAAAGGCACCGAAGTCAACCGCAATCGCGATGTCGAGTGGGTGCGCGTGCTGGAGAAAAAATCAGCCGAACGCCGTATCGGCGTCTGGGCGCAGTTGAGCGAAGACCCCAACGGTCTGAAGCTGACGCTGACCGACGAAGACGGCATCAGCGCCGTGGCGTACGCCGCGCTGCCCGATAGCCGGCGCCAGGTGGCCCATGACGCGGCTGCCGCCGGCAAGAACCTGCACGAGCACATCGGCAAGATGGGGGAGAGCATCTTCGCCCTGCTCGATCTGCAGGTGGATTTTTCGCAAGCCTGGTTCGTGCCGAGTTCGCTGCTCAACCCGCTGCGACGAGACGCTGTCGCAGCGCTGGAAACGGCGCGCGCGCAGGCCTGGGTTCGCCTGCCACGCGCTGCAGCGCTGGAGCCGCCAGCGCCCTACCCCGAAAGCAGCCTGAGCTACCTGGCCAATGTCTTCAACCAGAAGGCACGTGACTTCTATGCACGCCACGGCGTCCAGGTCATCGCGCCCGCTTACGAGGCGATGCAGGAAACGGGTGAGGTCAGCCTCATGATCACCAAACACTGCGTGCGTTTTTCAATGAGCCTGTGCCCGAAGCAGGCCAAGGGCGTCACCGGGGTCCAGGGAACCGTCAAGGCCGAGCCGCTGCAACTGGTCAACGGCAAGGAGAAGCTCACCCTGCGCTTTGACTGCAAGGCCTGCGAGATGCATGTGATCGGTAAGCTCAAGAATTCCGTGCGGCAACAGGGACTCAAGGACATTGCCGTCGTTGCGAGTCCACGAACGCCGATACCGTCATTGCGGACCTGATCCGCAATCCAGGATTGGCTCCGCAGTGGATGCCGGATCGTAGTCCGGCATGACAATAGCGAAGATGTGAACAAGGAAGAACCAAGAAATGCCTTCA
>CAIWNX010000199.1 GCA_903914175.1 uncultured beta proteobacterium
AAACACAGGTCATTCACTTGGCCTTGCGTGAACTGGCCACAAAGTTTCTGCCCCAATACGAGGCCGACGAGGGGGCCCTAGCCAAAACCCAACTCAGTCAGATTAAAAAGACGGCGCCGAAGGTCAAAGGCGGTAATGTTCGAAGCAGCCTGTTTGCATTGGAAGGCGCCTGATGCATGCGTGGCCTGAGCCCACAGCAGGGGAAATTGTTTGGTTTCACTTCCCTGACAACTTTCAACCCAAACCCAAGCCGCGTCCAGGCCTTATTGTTTCGACCAAAAAAAATGATGCAGGTCAGATCTTCGTGTGCGTGGCATATGGGACCAGCCAAAAAAAAGATCGGCTTTACAACGGGGTGTTTCGGATTGCAAGGGGTGCGCATCCGGCTGCCTATGCCAGCGCCGGCCTGAGCTACGACACCAAATTCGATCTACGGAATGTTATGGAACTGCCGTTCAACGACGTCTATTTTTCTGCTCCGCCCTATGCACCGCATGGGCAGATCCCCAAACTGGGAACCCTGCATCCAAGCATGGTCAGGATTGCAGCCACCGCTTTTGCTGCAGTGAGCAAGTAGAGTGGTACACCGTTCGAAAATGGGTATTCCGGCGGTCGTGACCAGTGATACTGGTTGATCGTTGCTTGATTCAGTTCGTTGTTACCGGCTCATGAACAAAGCTAGTCAATTAATCGATTTTGTGTAAACATCACTTTTTATATGCAAAATTAAATACAAAACATTGTTACGGTTCATTCAAGGCCATTGGTAATCATTTTTAAACAAGTTCAGCAGCGGTCACATCATGAACATCCCTGATCAAAAGCCGCTTCCCGTTACCCCAATTGGAGCAGCGTGGCTGGCTAAGGAGTTTGGAGTTAGTCCTCTGGGCCGCTTGCCAGTCATGAGCCAAATCGGTTACCGGCGCTCCACCTTGGTGGATGATGGTTTTCGCATGGAAACCTTCCCGGAGGTTATGCGGCCCTTACCGGAACTCGCGGCGCATCTACAGTTTCACCTTCGCCATGAGATTGTGCATTTGGAGTTCCTCGCCAGACTCTTTAAGGTGGCAGGGCCGGACCAGCTACAGACGTGGATTCTGAAGGAACCCACTGGACGGTATGCCCGCCGGGCAGCTTTCCTTTATGAGTGGCTCACTGACGAAGTTTTGCATGTACCGGACAATCTTGGCGGCAATTATGTTGACGCGATCGACGGCGAAGGCTTGCTGGCCGCATCCCCCGACAAGGTGCTGAAAGTGGCTCGTTGGCGGGTCAACGACAACCTGCCCGGAACTAAATTCTTCTGTCCCACAGTAGTGATGACGGATAAGCTGCAGGTGGCCGCAGATTTGGATGTTCCCGCATTGTTTGGGCAGCTTTCCGCCGAGTTTGGCGAAGAACTGCTATTGCGAGCGGCGGCTTGGATGACGCTGCGTGAAAGCAAAGCCAGCTTTACCATCGAGGGGGAGTCTGATCGGGCCAGCCGAATCCAGCGCTTTGCCGATGTCATGGCAAGGCGCACCGGACAAGGACCGCTTCCACTGACCGACGCCACCTTGGCAGAACTGCAGCAGGAGATCCTCGGTCCCAAGACCACAGTTGTCCGGGCTGGACTGCGACAGTCACCGGTATTCGTTGGCGAGACAGTCAGGTACCAAGAGGTGGTCCACTACGTTGCGCCGCCGGTATCAGACCTGCAAGACATGCTGGATGGCTTACAGACCTTTCTGAACCGCACTCAAGGGCAATCGCCGGTGCTACGCAGCGCCGTGGCTGCATTCGCCTTCGTCTACATTCACCCCATGGCCGATGGCAACGGCCGCGTGCACCGTTTTCTTATCAACGACATCCTGCGCCGCGATGGCGTTATTCCGGATCCGGTGATCCTGCCGGTGTCGGCAGTGATTACCTCCGATGCGGGTGAGCGGCGCGCCTATGACCATATCCTCGACCAGGTGTCTCGCCCATTGATGATGGCCATCCGCGAAAAGGTTGAGTTTGCAAAGGTACAGACCACTTATCCCGACGGGGTGACATCAAACTTCGTCTTTAATGCCCATGATTTGGCGCGGCCCACATGGCGCTATCCTGATCTGGGAGCGCACGTGGTGTACCTGTCCAAGGTGATCGCTCGCACGCTCACAGAGCAGATGCGCGAGGAGTCAAAGTACCTGCGTAGGCATCAGCGCGCGCGGGCAGCGATCAAGGAAGTTGTTGAAATGCCTGACCACCAGGCAGATCGGCTATTGCGGTCGATGGAGCAGAACGAGGACCAACTAAGCAACGTGATGGCCAAAGAAATGCCAGTGCTGGCCCAGCCAGGCGTATGGGCAGCGATTGTGGGTGCCGCAAGTCAAGCGTTCAAGTCCGATGAGTCTATGAGCAATGAAGTGGTCAGTCGGTACCGGCCAAACTAGGAACTTGCCACCTTGTCTAAGCGAATACTCAGGCAATGCCAGCCCAGCCGAGATCATGTGCAGTCTGGATCCCTTTGCATGTCTGCCACGATATGACACTCACGGACGGCCTCGTATTCGCCGGATAGTTCGTGGTCGCGGTGCTTTTTGTCAAGAGGCCTGTCATTAAGCAGTTCCTTTACGACCGGTGCGCATCTCTTCCCAGTCGTGTCGGATAAGCAAGGAACGAACATCGACGGTCAACATGACGGACTCCTTTGCGCGGCATTCTTACTGAAATTGTAGCTACATTGCAGCGCAATTGACGGAGTAAAAATTCGACCGAATGCGACCACGAGTCCAAGGCCTAAATTTCCAGCTCAGGTTCGGGTTCAGCTACTTTTTTCGGCGTGACTTTCAAGGTGTCAAGGTCTTCAGCTTGAACTGGATCGACTTGCAACGCACCCACCGCATGGCCGGCGTCTTGTTCGATCTCCACGGCCAGGCTTTTTTCAAGCAAATAGTCAACCGCCTTTGACGCGTCTTTCGCTGCTGCAAAAACGGCGTGTTTGTCGCCTTTAAGCGCCTCCAGCCACGACACGATGTAGGCTGCGTGATTTTTATCATCAAACTGTACGCCTGTCTCAGCACTGGCGAAAGCGCTGCACAACTCTGCAACCAATTCTTCACGGGCATATTCAT
>CAIWNX010000200.1 GCA_903914175.1 uncultured beta proteobacterium
CACCAACGCCTTCAAGATCAACGAAGACGTGGTGATCCCGCTGCCGCGCATGGCCGAATACACCGACGGCATCGAGCGCATCAACATTGAGCTGAGCCTGCGCAACAAGATTGCGCTGTGCGACGAACTCGAAGATTTCTTTGCCAGCGGCCATCTGCCGGTTGGCAAACACGACGATGCCAGTCAAATCCCGTCGGCCGAATTGCTGGAAGACCGCGTGGCGCAGGCCTTGGCCCTGATCACCGAGGTGCGCAGTCTATGGGCACTCTGGCTGCGCGATGTGGATGCGCTGTTTTCCCAGTTGCAGGACCACAGCCTGCGTGCCAGCTGGAAGACACAGTTGCGCGCACCGCTGCAA
This sequence comes from uncultured beta proteobacterium, assembly GCA_903914175.1. Classification (GTDB taxonomy): domain Bacteria; phylum Pseudomonadota; class Gammaproteobacteria; order Burkholderiales; family Burkholderiaceae_C; genus Rhodoferax. The sequence goes on from CAIWNX010000200.1 coordinate 359, forward strand.
AACATTTTTAGCGGCAGCGCTTTCGAGGCCATCCTGCGCGAGTGCAATGCCGTGCACCAGCGCGTGCTCAAGGGCCGGGTCTGGGCCGCGCTGCACATGCACGCCGGCGACGGCAATGTGCACACCAACATCCCCGTCAACAGCGACGATTACGAAATGCTGCAGGCAGCGCACGGCGCCGTCAAACGCATCATGGCGCTGGCACGCTCGCTTGACGGCGTGATCTCGGGCGAGCACGGCATTGGCATCACCAAGCTGGCGTTTTTGTCGGATGAGGAACTGCGCCCGTTCACCGAGTACAAGGCGCGGATCGATCCCGAGGGGCGTTTCAACAAAGGCAAGTTGCTGCGGCAAGCGGGCGCGTCGGCGTTGGCGCTGCAGGCTGACCTGACAAACGCCTATACACCGAGCTTTGGCCTGATGGGGCACGAGTCGCTCATCATGCGGCAAAGCGACATCGGCGCCATTGCCGACAGCGTCAAGGACTGCCTGCGCTGCGGCAAGTGCAAACCACTCTGCGCCACCCATGTGCCGCGCGCCAATTTGCTCTACAGCCCGCGCAACAAGATCCTGGCAACCTCGCTGCTGGTCGAGGCCTTCCTCTACGAAGAGCAGACGCGCCGCGGCATTTCGATCCGCCACTGGCAGGAGTTTGAAGATGTGGCCGACCATTGCACGGTCTGCCACAAGTGCCTGTCGCCGTGCCCGGTGGACATCGACTTTGGTGATGTCACCATGAACATGCGCAACCTGCTGCGCAAGATGGGCAAAAAGACCTTCCGCCCGGCCGGTGCTGCTGCCATGTTCATGCTCAACGCCACCAACCCCGAGACCATTCGGCTGGCGCGCTCTGTGATGGTCAACGTGGCAATCAGGGCTCAGCGTTTTGCTTCGGACCTTTTCAAGGTAATCTCGCGCCGGCAGACCAAGGCGCCACCGGCAACCGTCGGCACCGCGCCGATCAAGGAACAGATCATCCACTTCGTCAACAAGAAGATGCCCGGTGGCCTGCCCAAGAAAACGGCGCGCGCTCTGCTCGACATTGAAGACAAGGATTACGTTCCCATCATCCGCGACCCGCAGAGCACCAGCGCCGAGACCGAGGCGGTGTTCTACTTCCCCGGTTGCGGCTCCGAGCGCTTGTTCAGCCAGGTCGGTCTGGCAACGCAGGCCATGCTCTGGCACGCTGGTGTGCAAACCGTGCTGCCGCCGGGCTATCTGTGCTGCGGCTACCCACAGCGCGGTGCCGGCCAGTTTGACAAGGCCGAGAAGATCATCACCGACAACCGTGTGCTGTTCCACCGCGTTGCCAACACGCTGAACTACCTCGACATCAAGACCGTGGTGGTGAGTTGCGGCACCTGCTACGACCAGTTGCAGGGTTACGAATTCGATCAGATCTTCCCCGGCAGCCGCATCATCGACATCCACGAGTACCTGTTGGAGAAGGGAATTACCCTGCCCAATGCGGGTTCCTTCCTGTTCCACGATCCGTGTCACAGCCCGATGAAATTGCAGGAGCCGATCAAGACCGTGCGCGCCCTGTTGGGTAACCAGGTGATCCAGTCCGATCGCTGCTGCGGCGAGTCCGGCACGCTGGCGCTGAACCGCCCCGACGTCTCCACGCAGGTGCGCTTTCGCAAGGAAGAAGAAATCCGCAAGGGTGAACTGCAGTTGCGCGAGCAAGGCGGCCTGGGCGCCAAGGACAACATCAAGATCCTGACTTCCTGCCCGGCTTGTTTGCAAGGCCTGAGCCGTTTTGGTGACGATTTGCAAAATGGTTTGCTGGAAGCCGACTACATCGTGGTCGAGATGGCGAACCAGATTCTGGGGCCGCAATGGCTGCCGGACTACGTCCAGCGCGCCAACGCCGGCGGTATCGAGCGGGTGCTGGTCTAGTACTGGGCACAGGATCGATGGCCCGTGTCCTGTGCGTCTGGGAACTGGGCTCGGACCTCGGTCATCTGAGCCATTTGCGCCTGCCCATTGCGGTGGCGCTGCAACTCGGTCATGAGGTCTTTCTGGCGGCACGACAGTTGGATCGCATCGCGGCCGTGATGGGCGATATGCCGATCACCTGCCTGCAAGCGCCCTTCAAGCAAGTGGCACTGGCGGGTGACCAGGCGGTGTTTCCCAGTTATACCCACCTGCTGGCGCGGCAGTGTTTTTCCGGCGTGGATGAACTTGAGATGTACTTGCGCGCCTGGCGCGCGCTGTTTGATCTCGTCAAGCCCGATATCGTGCTGTTTGAGCACAGTCCGACTGCCCTGATTGCCGCCTGTGGTTACGGTTTCAAGAAGGTTTTGGTGGGCAACGGCTTTGCCATCCCGCCGCAGCCACTTGAAACCGGCGCGCCCTTCGCGCCTTTTGTCAACACACCCCGGACGTCTGAGGTGCTGGCCGGACTGCGTTCTGATGATGCCGTGTTGCTGACGGTGATCAATCGGGCGCTGGAGCGCCTCGGCGTTGCCGGTCTGCGTGCGCTGGCCGACATTTATGGTCAGGCGCACGAGCAGTTCCTGATGACCCTGCCGGTGCTGGACCATTTTGGGCCGCGTCCGGGCCAGCGTTATCTGGGTGTGGAACCGCCCAAGGCGCGCTTGGCACCGGCGTGGCCAGTTGGCGCCGGGCCCAAAGTGTTTGGCTATTTGCACGCATTCCCTTCCCTTGAAAATCTTTTGCAGGATCTTCGGTCGGCCAATGTATGTGCTCTGCTGCATGTGCGCGGCTTGCCGCCCGCACTGCGCGAAGCCTACAGCGGCGAACTGATTTGCTTTACGGATCAGTTGATCGACCTGTCCACGGTGGCCGAGCAGGCCGCCTGGGTCATCAACCATGGCAATCACAACACGCTGGCGAGTTTTGTGCGCTCTGGCGTCCCGCAGTTACTCATTCCTCTGCACCAGGAGCATCTCTTTGCCGCCCTGAACCTGGTAGCGCAGGGTTGCGCGCTCATGGCCTATCAGGATCAGTCCGGTTTTTCCGCAGAGATAGCGGCCCTGAATTCAAACCCGCAGATCAGACTGCGTGCTGCGCAACTCAGCGCGCAGTGCCCTGACCTGGCGTCGTTGGACGCGGCGGGCCACATTGCGCGTGTCTTGCAGTCGCTGCTGCCCAGCCTCAGCCAATAGGATTTTTGTCCCATCAATGATGGGTGAATCGACCTATTTTTCGCGGGATTTTGCGGGACAAAATAACCATGTAAAAAGGGGGTTCCGTCCCTTACACTGAAACGACTAAGCGATCAAGATGACCACTGAATACCCCGGCTGCTGATAGTGGTTTGGGTGCGTCTTATGGTTTTTGGGAGTTCGGTATGTCGAGTCGTGCGTCCTTGAATCACGTCTACCGCACAGTCTGGAATGAGGCTTTGGGCGCCATGGTGGCCGTGGCTGAAATTGCCAGCGCCGGTGGCCACGGTACCAACGCTGGTGGTCGGCGCCGTGATCACCGGCCCGGAGCCGTTGCCCGCTTGAGTGCGCTGGCACTCGGAATTGCCGCCGCCTGGCTTGCTGGCCCCGCAAATGTTCTGGCCAACCCCAGCGGTGGCAGCGCCATCGTCGGCCAGGCCAGCATGGTGAACCAGGGCAACAAACTCACGATCACGACGCAAAACGGCGCGCTCGGTAGCTACTCGGCCATCAACTGGCAGAACTTCTCCATACCTGCAGGTAGCACCACGTATTTTCAGCAGCCCAGCACCAGCAGCACATCGATCAACCGCGTCGTGACGAATAACCCGTCGCAAATATTTGGCACGCTGGGCAGCAACGGCAATCTGGTGTTGGTGAACCAATCGGGCATCACGGTCGGCGCCGGCGCGGTCGTCGACAGCGCCGGTTTTACGGCATCGTCGCTGCGCATGAGTGATGCCGATGCCCTGGCCGCTCGCATGCGTTTTGGTGACGGCACGGCGGCAGGCGCAGGCGTCTCGGTGCAGGGCAGCATTCTGGCGCGCAGCGGCGATGTGGTGCTGCTGGGTTCGCAACTCGACACCGGCAAGGACGCGCTGATCCAGGCGCCCAACGGCAGCACCATTCTGGCCGCCGGTCGCCAGATCGAAATCACCGGCCGCGGCCTCGAAGGCATCAGCCTGCAGGTGCAGGCACCGACTGATTCTGCTGTCAATCTGGGCAGCTTGCAGGGTGATGCCGTCGGCATTTTTGCTGGCACGCTCAGGCATAGCGGCTTGATCCAGGCGACCACCGCCACTCTGGAAGGTGGCAGGGTGGTCTTGAAGGCCAGTGGTGATGCCTATGTGCAGGGTGCGGGAACGATTAACGTCAGCAGTGCCAGCGGCAAGGGTGGGCAGATCGCCGTGCTGGGCAAACGCGTCGCCGTGACGGACGACGCCGTGCTGGACGCATCCGGTGCAACCGGCGGTGGCACGGTGCTGGTGGGCGGCGACAAGCAGGGCAAGAACCCGGATGTTCAAAACGCCGAGATCACTTACTTCGGTCCGCAGGCATCGATCAAGGCCGATGCCACGATCAACGGTGATGGCGGCAAGGTGATCGTCTGGGCCGATGACACAACAAGGGCCTATGGCCGCATTTCAGCGCGCGGTGGGCCAGTGGGCGGCAATGGTGGTTTTGTTGAAAACTCGGGCCATCGTTATCTTGATTTTCAGGGCGATGTCAACACGTTGGCGGCGCACGGGGTGGCCGGCAGCTTGCTGCTTGATCCCTCAGATATCACCATCACGCTTATGGGCAACGGCCCGTCGCCGGACATGAGCACGTCGACGCCTTTTTTCAGTAACATCTCACCGTCGTCGCTCGACACCGGGGTACTGACGGGGGCGTTGAGCAATGGCAATGTGGTGGTGGACGCCTCGGCCGGGAGTTATGGTGGCAGTGTATTTGGCAACATCACGGTGACCTCACCCGTGAACTGGAGCAATGCAAGTTCATTGACACTGCAGAGCGGCAGCGGCGGCTCGATCAGCATCAATTCTTCGATCGGCGCCGGCGGTGTCCTTACGCTCAATGCAGGAGCGAACCTGACCGTGGGTTATGGCGGCTCCATCGTCTCTGGCGCAAGCGGAGACGCCGTGGTGATGGTGGTTGGTGGTGTGCTCGCCGGCGGCTATGCAGGCAGCATCAGTTTTACCAATAGCGGGCGCTGGCTGGCTTACCTGAAAGATCCTGGCAGCCATGTATTTCCTGGCACGCTTGCATTCAAGCAATACAACGCAGCCTATGGCTCGACCGTGCTCGGCAGCGGCAATGGTGTTCTATACAACAACAGCAATCCCGCTGTGCTGACGGCTGGCCAGACAGCGCCGCTGGATGCGCTGACCGGTGCGGTATCCAAGGTCTACGACGGCAGTGTGGATATCAGCATGTCGGGAGCCTCGTACATTCCTATTATGGCTGGCATGATCGACGGTGATGTTCAACCGACGACTATTTCGATCGGTGCTACGGGCACACTCGCTGATCCGAGTGTTGGCACAGGCAAGCAAGTCACTGCCAGCGTAACCGGCGTTACCAGCAGCGCTGCAACGGGCAGCGTGCCGGTGTACGGTTACCGCATCCGCGGCAATATTGGCGAGGTGACACCGGCCCACGTGATTTCCTCCATCAGTCTTTCCGGCAGTCGTGTTTACGATGGCAGCAACGTTGTTAACGCGGATATCTTTTCCTTGAGCGGGCTGGTAACTGGCGAAACGCTGACGCTCAGCGGCAGTGGCACCGTGGCCGACAAGAATGTGGGCGTCAACAAGCCGGTCAGCCTGGGCAGCCTGACGCTGGGGGATGGCACGGGCTCGGCCAGCAACTACACCTTCTCGGGTGGTTCCCAGGTGGCCACTATCACGCGAGCGCCAGTCACGGCGTCCGGCATCACAGCCAGTAGCAAGGTCTATGACGGCACGACCGTCGCGGCTGTGACCGGCGGTAGTTTGCTGGGTGTCGTTTCCGGCGACAGCCTGGCTTTGAGCCTGGGCGCTGGCAACTTCAATGACAAGAACGTCGGCATTGCCAAACCCGTTACGGTGACCGGTCTTGCATTGAGAGGTGCCGACGCCGTCAACTACGCACTGACCAGCAGCAGCGCCAGCCTCAGCGCCGACATCACGCCCAAGGGTTTGACGGTCAGCGGCGTGACTGCGGCCAACAAGGTCTATGACGGCAGCACGCTGGCCACACTCAGTGGCGGCGTGTTGTCGGGCGTTGTCAGCGGCGACAGCCTGTCATTGGGCGCGGCCAGCGGGAGTTTCAATGACAAGAACATAGGCAAGGCCAAGACGGTGACGGTGACGGGCTTGACACTGGCTGGCGCCGATGCGGCCAATTACACGCTGGGCAGCAGCAACAGCCTCAGCGCCGACATCACGCCCAAGGACTTGGCGGTCAGCCTTGTGACTGCTGCCAGCAAGGTCTACGACGGCAGCACGGCCGCCACACTCAGCGGTGGCGTGTTGTCGGGTGCGGTGGCCGGTGACGCTGTGACATTGGGGACGCCCACTGGAACTTTCAGCGACAAGAACATCGGCCTGGGCAAGACCGTTGCCATCACCGGTTTGACACTGAGTGGCAGTGACGCACCCAACTACACGCTGGGCAGCGTGACGAGTTCGACCAGCGCCGACATCACGCCCAAAGCCGTGACAGCCAGCCCGGTGAGCGCTGCCAACAAGGTCTACGACGGCAGCACCGCCGCCACACTCAGCGGTGGCGTGCTGTCTGGCGCGGTGGCCGGCGATGCCGTGGCACTGGGGTTGCCCAGCGGAACGTTTAGCGACAAGAACGCCGGCCCAGGCAAGACCGTTGCCATCACCGGCTTGAGCTTGAGCGGCAGCGACGCGACCAACTACACGCTCGGCGGCGTGACGACCTCCACCACGGCCGACATCAGCAAGGCGGCGATCACCGCTGTCAGCGGCATCGTTGTCAACGACAAGGTTTATGACGGCAAGACAACGGCCACGGTACTGACCAGCAGCGCCAATCTGGCGGGTATGGTGGCCGGTGACCAATTGACGGTGGGCAGTGTGGAATCGGTCTTTGTTGATCGCAACGTGGGGCGCGGCAAAGTGGTCAATCTGAGTAATCTGACGCTCAGTGGTCAGGACGCCGCCAACTACACGGTGCCCGTGAACATCACGCCGGTAAGCGGCAACATCACAGTGCGTCCGCTTGCGACCTGGACCGCACCCGGCAGCGGGCAATGGAGTACGGCGGCCAACTGGGATGCCTTGCCCGATGCATCCAATGTACTGGCGGTGGCGATACCGGCCGGGGTGACGGCTGCCTATGACGCGGCGGTGGGTGCCACGCAATTGCAATCGGTGAGCGGCAATTTTTCGCTGGCCGGTGGCAACTTGTCGATTGCCGGCGGTTTGAGTACAGCGCAATACGGGCAGACCGGTGGCGCGCTCAGTCTGGGCGCTGCTTTCACTGTGAACGGCAGCTTCAGCCAGACGGGCGGCACGATTGCTGCCATCGGGCCGGTCGCCATCACACAGGGTTCCGGTAACCTGACGGTGGGTGCTATCAATGCGCCGTCCATCAGTCTGTCAGCACCTACCGGCAGCATCAGTCAGAGCGCAGCGCTGGTGACGCCGGGATTGCTGAGCACCCGTTCGCTGGGCAGCACGCTGCTCACTGATGCGGGCAACCGCGTCGGCAGTTTCAACGCGAGCAGTACCGGTGTTGGCGACATCGCCCTGACCAGCGTCGGTGCAATTGATGTTCAAGGGATCAACGCGGCCACCGGCAATGTCACGCTCTTTAATACCGGTGGCATCAGCACCTCTGGGCCGGTGCTGGCCAATGGCGGCGCGGTCAGCATGACGGCCAATAGTCCACTCACCATCGGTACGGGCGGTATCTCGGCCATGGGCAATATTGACTTGCTGGCCAGCAACCTGACCAGCGCTGGCAACCTGACGCTCAATGGCGATCTGCTTTCGATTGCCGGCGCCATCAGTCTGACGGCGGCCAATAATTTTGTGCAGAATGCGGGCGTCTCGGCGGCCCTGGGCGTTACCGTCAGCGCCGGGGGCAGCGTGACGCTGGGCCCGCTGGCGCACACGTTCTCCAATGCGATCAGTTACGGCGTGAATGGCGTCTCGGTGGCAACGCCGCCGGGGTCTCAAACAACGGGCAGTACGCCGACTGATTTTGTCGCGACCTTCATGACGCAGTTTGAAAGGGCCATCGTGGTGAGCGCTGTGTTTGGTGTGGATCCACTTCTGCCAACGCGAACCGATCGACGTGCCATTGCGGTGGAGGGCGACATATGTTCACGCTGATCAAAGGCTGGCGTTTTCGCCAAGCGCCGGCGCAACTGTTTGTGGCCTTTTTGCTCGGTGCCAGCATGACGGCAATAGCGCAACCGGCAGGTGAGGTGGAGTACGCGCAGGGCGTCGGCTTCGCCCAGACTGACGGGCAGTTGCCGCGTACCCTGGGCAAAGGCCAGTCACTCATGGCGGGCGATCGGTTGACGACGGCGCCGGATTCGACTGCCATCATCAAGCTGATGGATGGAACCCGGATGACGCTGCGGCCCGATTCAGAAATGATCATGCAGCAATACCGTTTCAAGGAAGATGCGCCGGATAACAGCATGGTGCTGCAGTTGCTGCGCGGCGGCCTGCGGGCTGTCACGGGGGCCATATCCAAGGGCGCACCGGATGCCGCCAGAATCGAGACGGCAAACGCCAGCGTTGGTATTCATGGCACGGATTTCGATGCCCGTCTTTGTGGTGCGGAATGCAAGGGTGAGTCCGCCAAAGTTGCTGAAAAGCCGCGGCTCAACGCGATTGCGGCCAGTGCCAAGCTGATCTCGGCGCAAGGCGAGATCGCAGCCATTGATGGTCAGGGCGTTAAACGCAAACTGGTCGATGGTGGCGCGGTCTATCCGGGTGACAGCGTTGAAACCGCTGCGGGTGCCAAAGGCGTTCTGGTGTTTCGCGATGACAGCCGGATCACGCTCGGTGGCAGCACCCGTTTCAAGGTTGACAGTTTTGTCTTTGATGACAAGAACCCGGCCGACGGGAAAGCCATGGTTTCGCTGGTGCGCGGGAGTATGCGGGCCTTGACCGGTTTGATTGGCAAGGCTGACAAACGCAACGTCAAATTTACAACACCGACGGCCACCATTGGCATTCGCGGCACCGGGCTGGACATGGATTGTGCGGCGCTGGACAGTTGCAGCTTCTTTACCTGGCAGGGCGTGATTGAAGTGACGCAGATCGGTCAGACCACCTCCCGGTTGCTCGAAGCCGGGCAAGGTCTGTTTGTCAGTCGCACCGTGATCCGGCCGTTGGATGCGCCAACGCTGGAGCGGCTGGAGCGGCCGGACATGGTTCCATTTGACATGCGGCAGCTGTTCTCCAGTGGCGATGTGCCGGCAGACGAAGTGGGCCTGTTTGTGTTTGTGCGCGACGGTCATATCCAGGTGACGTCGTCGTCCCAGACGCTGCAACTGGGTCGCGGTGAAACTGGCTTTGTTGGTAACGATGGCCGTGCCGGACGCCCGTTTGAGATGCCCTTGTTCATCCAGTTTGACCGTGCGCCCCTGCCCAACAGCCCCAACCCGACGCTGCTGAGCATCCTGGGACAGCGCAGCAGTCAGTCGGCTAATCTATGTCGCTAGAAGGTGCATTTTTATGTCAAACGTGATCACACATTTGCAGCGACTGCGGGGTATGCCGGTAGCGGGCACGATAGCACCGGCGCTGGCTTTTCTACTTGGGTCGGGCGCGGTCCTGGCGCAACAGGCGATGCCGTTGGCTACCGGTGCGACGACCCGGTTTCCCATCAGCGCTTTTGAACTCACGGGTGAAAGCCCACTGTCTACGGAAGAATCGGCGCGTGTGCTGGCGCCTTTTGTTGGTCCTGATGGAACGCTGCTGACACTGCAAAAGGCCACCGCCGCGCTGGAGGCCGAACTCAAGGCCAAGGGCTTTGCCTTGTTGCGGGTCTCGCTGCCGCCGCAGGAGGTGGGCGCCACGGTTCGTTTGCATGTTGTCAAATTTGTGATGGGCAAAGTCAGCGTAGAGGGCCTGTCGCGCTACACCGAGGCCAATATCCGCGCCAGTGTGCCGGAACTGCGCGAGGGCCAGGCGCCCAACTTCAAACTGCTGGCGATTCAGACTGCCATTGCCAACGAGAGTCAGGGCAAGCAGGTTCAGGTATCGCTCAAGGAGTCTGATGAAGCTGACAAGATTGATGCCAAACTGCTGGTCATAGAGTCCAGGCCATGGAACTTTTCCGCGGGTATTTCTAACACGGGTTCTGAGTCGACCGGGCGTGATCGGCTCTCGCTGCTGGCAGGGCATTCAAACGTTTTCGATCTGGACCACCAGTTTGCGGCTGCCTACACCACCTCACTGGCGCGACTCAAGGACGTCAAGCAGATGGGTTTGAATTACCGCATCCCGCTTTATCGCCAGGGTGCTGTCATCGGCGTGGCCTATACCCGTTCCGATGTGGTCGGTGATTTCGGCAGTTTCAGCAGCACTGGCGCCGGGCAGACACTGGGACTGAACTACAGCCATTATTTCGAGCCCGAGGGGGGTCGGCGCAGTTATGTCATGCTGGGTTTCGATCAGAAGCGCTTTGATGCCTCGCTCGTGAATGGCGTTGCGGTGCCGGGGCAGCAGGAGCGTGGCAGCCGACCTCTGACCGTGGGTTACTGGGCCCGCACCGAGTCCGATAACGCCGCCTGGGGCTATAACCTTGAGCTGGCGCTCAACGCGCCCGGTGGCAGTGGCAACAATCTGGCGGCGTACCAAAGTGAAGATGTGCGCATCGAGACGGAAAACTGGCGTTCCTTGCGCGGTGCTTTCAACTATGCCGCGGCTTTCGGCGGCGGCTGGATGTGGAGTGTTCGTGGGCAGTTGCAGTACAGCGCGCAAGCACTGATTTCGGGCGAGCAGTTCGGACTCGGTGGCAGCGCGTCGGTGCGCGGCGCTGGCGAGCGTGCCATTGCCGGGGACAGCGGAATGTTTGCTGCCTTGGAGGTCACAGGGCCGGAGTTCATGCCCGGTTGGCGCGCACTCGGGTTCCTGGATGCCGGAACCCTGCGCAACAACAATCCGGACCTTAATCCCAACAAGCCGGCGCACGATCATCTGGTTGGCCTGGGCTTCGGCCTGCGTTACGGCGCCGGGCTTTACCGGTTTTCTGCCGACTGGGGTCGCGTGCTGGTGGGCAGTGTGCTGCCCATGACCAGTGGATCGAGCCTGCCGCAGTCGGGCGACCAAAAGATTCACGTGAATCTGAGCGTCAGTTTCTGAAGCGGATTGCACCGATGAGACTGCTTGGTTTTTGCAAGCGCCACGCGCTGCGCATCGGACTGAGCTTGGCTCTGGCGTTGCCGATTTTGTTCAACGCGCTGGGCGTGCTGGACTTGGGCTTCATCGCGCGCCTGGAGAACTACGCCTACGACCTGCGCCTGCAATCGACGATGCCCGACAGCGTGGACAAGCGCATCGTCATCGTCGACATTGACGAAAAAAGCCTGCTGGAACAGGGCCACTGGCCGTGGTCGCGCAACAAACTCGCGCAAATGGTGGACCTGCTGTTTGATCGCTACCAGATTGACACGCTCGGCTTCGACATTTTGTTTGCCGAGCGCGATGCCAGTTCGGGGCTTGGGACGCTGGAACAACTGGCGCAGGGAGCGCTGCGGGGTGACGCCGGATTTAACGCCGCGCTGGGCAAACTCCGAGCGGATCTGGATTACGACCAACTCTTTGCCAACAGCCTGAAAGACCGGCGCGTTGCCCTGGGTTTTTACTTTCGTCAGGGCGAACAGCAGGAGGCCAATGTTGGCAACTTGCCGCCGCCACCACCCTTGTTGACGCGCGGTGCTTTCGATGCACGCAACATCGGCGCCACCGTCGCCAGCGGTTACGCAGCAAATTTGCCGCAGTTGCAGGCCAACAGCCTGGCCGGTGGCTACTTTGATCTGTCGAGTCTGACCGATGCGGACGGTGTGATCCGGCGTCTGCCCTTGCTGCAGTTGTACCAGGGCAGTTTGTACGAGACCCTTGGGCTGTCGGTGGCCCGGCTGGCGTCGCGTGTGCCGGCAATCAAACTGGAATACGCAGATCAGGAAAAGAACGCCCTGGCGCTGGAGTCCATTCAGCTCGGTACGCACAAGATCGCGATTGACAGAGATGTCGCCGCCTTGGTGCCCTACCGTGGTCGCCAGCGCAGTTTCCCCTATGTTTCTGCCAGCGATGTGCTGCAGGGCAAAGTCGCAGCGGATATTCTGGCGGGCGCGATTGTGCTGGTTGGCACCACGGCACCGGGACTCAACGATTTGCGCACGACACCGATGCAGGAAAATTACCCCGGTGTCGAGGTCCACGCCAATCTGATTGCCGGCATCCTGGACGACGAAATCAAGGAGCGGCCAACCTCGGCGACCGGGTTTGAAACGGTGCAGTTGGCGCTGGTGACGCTGCTGTTGGTGCTGGCACTGCCGGCACTCAAGCCGCTGGCGGCGACGCTGCTCACACTCGGATTGATGACGAGCCATGTGGCTGTCAATCTGTACCTCTGGGATAGCGCCAATTTGAGTCTGCCGCTGGCCTCGACGCTGTTTTTGATGGCGCTCCTGTTTGTCTTCAATATGTCTTACGGCTTCTTTGTCGAGGCACGCGGGAAACGTCTGATCACCGGCCTGTTTGGACAGTATGTGCCGCCGGAGCTGGTGGACGAAATGGCGAAGGACCCCGCCGCTTATTCGCTGGCCGGCGAGAGTCGGGAGCTCACAGTTTTGTTCTCCGATGTGCGCGGTTTCACCACCATTTCCGAAGGACTGGACCCGACGCAACTGACCGAGTTGATGAATGAATTTCTGACGCCCATGACGCAGGTGATTCACAAGCATCGCGGCACCATCGACAAGTACATGGGCGACGCCATCATGGCGTTTTGGGGTGCGCCAGTTCATGACGTGCAGCATGCACGGCACGCCTTGCAGGCCGCTATGGCCATGATCGACGGTCTGGACGCCTTGCGGGAGCGTTTCAAGGCCAAGGGCTGGCCGCCGATCAAGATCGGTGTTGGCCTCAATACGGGCCAAATGACGGTCGGCAACATGGGCTCCGAGTTCCGCCTGGCTTATACCGTGATGGGCGATGCCGTGAACCTGGGTTCGCGTTTGGAAGGTTTGACCAAGCAATACGGTGTCCAGATCATCGTCAGCGAATTCACTCGGGCTGCTGTGCCGGATTTTGCTTACCGTGAACTCGATTGTGTTCGCGTCAAGGGCAAGGATAAGCCGGTGGCCATTTTTGAGCCTATCGGCCTGGCCAGTGAATGCAGCGATGCGATCCGGGAAGAACTCGCGCGCCACGAGGCAGCCTTGCGCGCCTACCGCGAACAAGACTGGCCATTGGCGCTTGAGAAGTTCGGGCAATTGCAGGCGGCCGACCCGCAGCGTCATCTGTATCAGCTCTACGTCGAGCGCGCGGTTTTCTTCCAGGCCCATCCGCCCGGCGACAATTGGGACGGCGCCTTTACCTTCACCACAAAGTAGTGGTACTGCCGTGGGTCGAGGCAAACCGTGATACCGTACCGGGTGCGGACAGGTTTGATCGTCTGCCTCCCGGTTTTCTCACCAGACAGTTACAGGTAATTTCAAAATGGCAGGTTTGCAAGCAGGTTCCCCGACGCCCACAGCGCTGACGGTGCACAGCCAATCCAGGGTGCTGGAGGTTGGTTTTTCTGACGGCAAGACATTTCGTATTCCGTTTGAGTTGATGCGCGTGTACTCGCCCTCAGCCGATGTGCAGGGCCATGGGCCAGGGCAGGAGGTGCTGCAGACCGGAAAGCGCGACGTGCAGCTGACGGCGCTGGAGCCGGTAGGCAACTACGCGGTGCAGCCGACCTTTTCGGATGGGCACGACTCGGGTCTGTTTTCCTGGGAATATCTCTATTTCCTGGGTTCGCAAGAAGACAAGCTGTGGGCCGACTACGAAGCGCGGGTGCTTGCTGCGGGCGTATCGCGCGATGCGCCCATGCCCGACAAGGCAGCGCCGAGTTGCGCCAGCCACTGAACCAAACATTGCAATCATGACAACAACACACTTTGGGTACAAGTCGGTCGATGAGACCGAAAAAGCAAAGCACGTGCGCGGCGTTTTCGATTCCGTCGCCGCCAAGTACGACGTGATGAACGACTTGATGTCGATGGGGCTGCACCGGGTCTGGAAGGCCTACACCGTGCTGGTGGCCGACATCCGCGAGGGCTATCAGGTGCTCGACATTGCCGGGGGCACCGGCGATCTCGGCTTGGCGTTCTCGAAAAAGGTGGGCAAAAGCGGGCGCGTTGTGCACACCGACATCAACGAGGCCATGCTGCGCACCGGACGCGATCGCCTGCTCGACGCCGGCGTCGCCTTGCCGACGCTGGTCTGCGACGCCGAAAAACTGCCGTTTCCAAACGACCATTTTGACGTCGTGAGTGTCGCCTTCGGTCTGCGCAACATGACGCACAAGGACGTGGCGCTGGCCGAGATGAACCGCGTGCTCAAACCCGGTGGCAAGTTGCTGGTGCTTGAGTTTTCCAAAGTGGCGCCGCCCCTGGAAAAGGTTTACGACTGGTATTCCTTCAAGGTTTTGCCGCAACTGGGCAAATGGGTTGCGGGCGACGATGCAAGCTACCGCTACCTGGCCGAGTCGATTCGCATGCATCCCGGGCAGGACGAGTTGAAAGCGATGATGAAACAAGCCGGTTTCGGTCATGTGGACTACCACAACCTGACTGGCGGTCTGGTCGCCTTGCATGTTGGAATCAAGTGCTGAGCTTGAAAATTTGAATTTGAACCGCACTTACCCAAAACTACTGGAGATTTGATGAGATTCTGGACCTTGCTATTGACGGTGTTTCTCGCGCTGGCCAGTGTGAGTGCGGATGCGGCACGCCTGGGCGGCGGTCGCTCGGTGGGACGACAGTCCAGCAATGTGACGCAGCGCCAGAGCACCGCGCCGGCGCAAAATGCCGTGAAGCCGGCAGCACCCGCGCCTGCGGCACCAGTTGCACCCGTGCCGCCGAAAAGGCCCTGGGGCGCCATGCTCGGTGGCCTGGCTGCCGGTCTGGGTTTGGCCTGGCTGGCCAGTTCACTGGGCATTGGCGGCGGCGCCATCGCCCAGTTCATGATGTTTGCCTTGCTGGCGCTCGTGATCATGATGGCGGTGGGCTGGTTCATGCGCTCGCGCCGCGGAGCGCCGCCACGAGATGCCGCTGCTACACCGTATGCATTTCAGGGCGCCTCGCCGGCGGGATCGGTGCAGATGCCGGGCAGTTATCGACCAGAAAACGTCGGCAATGACGCCTCGGCCCGTCCCTGGGAGCGTGGCAATTCAAGCTTTGCTTCGCTCAAGCCGGAGTCGCAGACCTCGGGTTCGCTGATTGGTTCTGGCTTGGCGGGGTCTCAGACTTGGGGCATCCCGGAGGGCTTCGATGTTCAGGGCTTTCTGGGGTCGGCCAAAGCCAATTTCGTATCGCTGCAGGCAGCCTGGGACAAGTCTGACATCAACGCGTTGCGCGTCATGATGACGGACGACATGCTCAAGGAAATCCAGGCGCAACTGGCTGAGCGCGAGGCGCACAGTGGCGCACCGGCAAGTGTCACCGAGGTGGTGATGATCGAGGCTCAATTGCTGGGCATTGAGGACCTGGGTGATGAGTACATGGCCAGTGTCGAGTTCTCGGGCATGATTCGCGAAGATGCTTCGGCTGGTCCGAACCCGTTCCGTGAAGCCTGGAACATGATCAAACCCAAGAGTGGCCGCAGCGGCTGGCTGGTGGCGGGGGTTCAAGCCCTGCAATAGCGACTTTGTGGTTCTGGCGTCAGGGTGCGCCGGGATTCAGGGAATAATAGGGGACTATGGCAACACAGTCCCCTTTTTTATTGTTGGATGGTTTTCTGAAAAATCTTCCGCTTCCTGATTTGCAGCCGCCGGCGTGGGCGATCGAAGAGACCCAGCGGCGCATTGTTCTGTTGCTCAACCACATTCTGGGCCAGGAGAAAGAGGCGACCAGTCGTCTGGCACGGCAGAAGAGCCGTGTTGTGCAACTGCAATGGCGAGCGTTTTCGATGTCGCTGGTGGCCACGCCAGCCGGTTTGCTGGACCAGGCATCCGCGGATGCCAAGGCGGATCTGGTGCTGGTCATGACCGAGGAGTCGCCCTTGGCGCTGGCGCAGACCTTGCTGCAGGGAAACCGACCCGCGGTGCGGATCGCTGGCGACGTGCAATTGGCGGCTGAGGTGAACTGGCTGGCTGACCACGTGCGCTGGGACCTTGAAGAAGACCTTGCGCGTGTCATCGGTGATGTACCGGCGCATACCCTGGCCGAAGGCGCACGCGCCATGGCGAAAGCCTTGCGCCAGTTTGTTGGCAGTGCAGCCACGGCAAGCCCGGCCAAGGCCCAGACATGAGACGCCTGTTTCGGGGCGCCTTTATCCTCTGGGTGCTCTTTCGCTACGGTCTGGATCAGCTGCTGCTGACGAGCTTTCAAAGACCCAGTTTGAATGCGCTGGCCAGGTTGTTGGCGATCGGGCGCAATCTGGAGGCCTCGCCGGGGCAGCGCATCCGTCAGGCGCTGGAGCGCCTGGGACCGATATTTGTCAAATTCGGACAGGTGCTGTCAACCCGGCGCGACTTGTTACCCGAGGACATTGCCGATGAACTGGCCAAGCTGCAGGACCGCGTGCCGCCTTTTCCCAGCGAGGTGGCGATTGCGACCATTGAGCGTTCGTTTCAGAAGAAGCTCGAAGACATTTTTGTCTCGTTCGAGCGTGAACCGGTTGCCAGCGCCTCGATTGCCCAGGTTCACTTTGGCGTTTTGAAAGACCGCGACGGCCAGGCGCGCGAGGTTGCGGTCAAGGTGCTACGTCCGGGTATGCTGGCGGCGATTGAAAAAGACCTGAGCCTGATGCGCATGATGGCCGCCTGGGTCGGCGGTATCTCCAGCGTCGCCCGGCGCCTGAAGCCGCGCGAGGTGGTGGCTGAATTTGACAAGTACCTGCACGATGAACTCGATCTGGTGCGTGAAGCGGCCAGCGCAGCCCAGTTGCGACGCAACATGGCCGGGCTCAATCTGGTGCTGGTGCCGGAGATGTTCTGGGACTTTTGCATGCCCGATGTGATCGTGATGGAGCGCATGCACGGGGTGCCGGTCAGTCAGGTCGAGCGGCTGCGCGCCGCCGGGGTCGATATTCCGAAGCTGGCACGCGACGGCGTCACCATCTTCTTCACCCAGGTCTTTCGCGACGGCTTCTTTCATGCCGACATGCATCCCGGCAATATTCAGGTCAGCATTGAGCCGGCGACCTTTGGCCGCTATATTTCGCTCGATTTTGGCATCATCGGCACGCTGAGCCGCTCCGACAAGGAATACCTGGCGCAGAACTTCACGGCATTTTTCAGGCGCGATTACAAACGCGTGGCGGAATTGCATATCGAGTCGGGCTGGGTACCGGCGACGACCCGGGTCGATGAGCTCGAATCGGCGATCCGTTCGGTTTGCGAACCCTACTTTGACCGCCCGCTGAAAGACTTTTCGCTCGGATTGGTATTGATGCGGCTGTTTCAGACCTCGCGGCGCTTTTCGGTTGAAATCCAGCCGCAGTTGGTGCTGTTGCAAAAGACGCTTCTCAACATCGAAGGTCTGGGGCGCCAACTCGATCCGGATCTGGACCTCTGGAATACGGCAAAGCCGTTTCTGGAGCAGTGGATGATTGATCAGGTCGGGCCGAAAAAGCTCATGGATGAACTGCGTAACGAGGCCCCGCTGTACGCCAAGATGCTGCCCGAGTTGCCGCGGCTGCTGTTTGACTTTCTGCAAAACCACCGCAGTGGCGTGGCGGCTCCCATGGCGCAACTGCTGCTGGAGCAAAAACGGACCAACCGCTTGCTGCAAGTCCTGGTTTATGGTGCGGTTGGCTTCGTGTTGGGGCTGGTCGTGATGCAACTCATCATCCGCATCCGCCTTTTCTAGCCCGTACCTCGTCGGGCGGCTTGGCGTGAGCCAACGCCTTATAATTTGCCACTTTGCAGCCTGAAAGCAAAGCCTCGTTCCCATGCCAATTTACGCCTACAAATGTGAGTCCTGCGGCTTTGCCAAGGATGTGTTGCAGAAAATGTCGGATCCTCTCCTGACAGACTGCCCGGCGTGCGCTGCGGCGACTTTCAAGAAGCAACTGACGGCAGCCGGATTTCAGCTCAAGGGTTCTGGCTGGTATGCGACCGACTTCAAGGGCGGTGGTACCGCCGCTTCGGCAGTTGCAAAAACCGGTTCCGAGGCATCTGGAGCGGGTGCCGAAGGCAGCAAGCCGGCTGCTGAGGGTGCAACGGCGCCTCCTGCCAAGGTCGAGGCTGCGGCGCCTGCGGCCTCGGGTGCATGTGGTGGTTCCTGTAGCTGCCACTGACCCACGTCTGGAAACAACCTGGATATTCTCGTGCCCATCAAGAAGTACCTGCTTACCGGTCTGCTGGTCTGGTTGCCACTTGCCATCACGTTATGGGTGTTGCTTTGGCTGGTCGGTTTGCTCGACGGCATCCTGGGTGGCTTCCTGACTGGTGTGTCGGCGCTGGCACCGCAGTCGTCCTTGCGTTTCGTGACCCAACTGCGCGGCATCCCGGGTCTCGGTGTGGTCCTGGTGTTTTTGGCTTTGCTGGTGACGGGCGCGCTGGTCACCAACGTGGCCGGTCGCTGGTGGCTGGCCCAGTGGGACCGATTGTTCACCCATATTCCGGTCTTCAAGTCGATTTACAACAGTGTGAAAAAAGTGTCCGACACACTTTTTTCCAGCAATGGCAACGCGTTTCGAACCGCACTGTTGGTCCAGTATCCGCGTGCCGGGGTCTGGACCATTGCGTTTCAGACCGGCTCGCCCAGTGGCGAGGTGGCAGGCCATCTGGGTCCGGATTTTGTCAGTGTCTATGTGCCGACAACGCCCAATCCGACCAGTGGGTTTTTCCTGATGCTGCCGCGTTCCGAGGTCATTGAGTTGAGCATGAGCGTCGATGAAGCGCTGACTTACGTGATTTCGATGGGTTCGGTGGCGCCGAATTCTTCCGTTGCCCCTGCTCCCAATTAGTATTTTTCACTAACCTGTGCCGCCTATTTGGCTTGGCTTTGAAAGTTGTTTATGGCTATGCGTTCCCACTATTGCGGTCTTGTGACCGAAGCCCTCCTGGGTCAAACCGTCAG
>CAIWNX010000201.1 GCA_903914175.1 uncultured beta proteobacterium
CGTGGCACCCATCAGCGGGCGTGTCGGTCTGAAGCAGGCGGATCTGGGCAATGTGGTCCAACCGTCCGACGCCAATGGTCTGGTGTCCATCGCCCAGACCCGGCCAATCGCCCTGGTGTTTTCCGTACCCGCGTCGCAGGTACCCTTGCTGCAAGCGCGCCTTGCTGCCAAACAGGCGTTGACGGTGCAAGCCTGGGACAAGGGTGGCGCCAAGCAGCTGGCCACCGGTCGTGTCAGCACAATAGACAACGCCATCGATGCCAGCACCGACACCATCAAGGTCAAAGCGGTCTTCCCCAATGCCGATGACGCGCTGTTCCCAAATCAGTCGGTCGATGTGCGCCTGCTGTTGGACGTATTGAAGGACGCGCTGACAGTTCCGCAATCTGCCGTGCTGCGCGGCGCCCAGGGCTTTTATGTCTATGTGGTGGAGGCTGACAACACGGTGAGCACCCGCATCATCAAGCCCGGTGTGGTGGATGGCGACTGGATGGCCGTCGAAGGTGCCGTGCAAGCCGGTGAAAAAATCGTGGTCGATGGCATGGATCGGCTGCGCAATGGCGCGAAGGTGGAAGTGATCACGCCCAACTTCAAGGGCGGTGCTGGTGGTGGAAATGGCAGCGGCAAATGGAGCGGCGCAAAAGGCGGAGGCAAACCTGGCGCAGATGGCAAGAGCTTGGCTGCTAGCGAGCCAACCGGAGCGGCAAGCACCGCCACTGCGGGCGGCAAGCCCGCTGCAAGCGCCAGCCATGGCGAAGCAGATGGAAAAGCAGCCGCATCCAGCGCAGGACATAAGCCGATCGCCGGCACTGCGCAGGACGCGCCCGCCAAGGGCTCCGACGCAGACGGCGAGCGCCGCCGTGCCTTCTTCCAGAGCCTGTCCCCCGAAGAGCGCGAAAAGATCAGAGCTATGAGCCCGGAGGAGCGCCAGGCCTGGCGCGAGAAGATGCGTGCCCAGCGTGAGAAGTCCGGCGGCGCGGCGAACTAACGGCGCCATGAATCCTTCACGAATTTTTATCGAGCGGCCGGTCGCCACCTCGCTGCTGATGCTGGCGATTCTGCTGGCTGGCGCACTCGCGTACCGGTTGCTACCGCTATCGGCTCTGCCCGAGGTGGATTACCCGACCATTGAAGTCACCACGCTTTACCCCGGTGCCAGCCCGGACGTGATCTCGACCACGGTGACTGCGCCGCTGGAACGCCAGTTCGGCCAGATGCCAGGCCTTGGCCAAATGACCTCCACCAGTTCCGGTGGTGCGTCCATCATCACCCTGCGTTTTTCGCTCGGCCTGTCGCTGGATGTGGCCGAGCAGGAGGTGCAGGCCGCCATCAATGCGGGTGGCAATCTGCTGCCTTCCGACCTGCCCATGCCGCCGATCTACAGCAAGGTCAACCCAGCCGATGCACCGGTGCTGACCATTGCCGTCACGTCGCCTTCGTTGCCCGTTATTAAACTGCATGACCTGACCGAGAACCGTCTGGCGCCCAAACTGTCGCAGGTGGATGGCGTCGGTCTGGTGAGCATTGCCGGTGGCCGACGCCCTGCCGTGCGCATACAGGCCAATCCGCAAACGCTGGCCAGCGTGGGACTTTCGCTGGACGACATCCGTTCTGCCATAGCTGCCGCCAATGTGAACCAGGCCAAGGGCAGCTTTGACGGCATGCAGCGAGCCTCCACCATTGACGCCAATGACCAGCTGAAATCCGCGTCCGAATACCAGGACCTGATCATCGCTTGGAAGAACGGCAACCCGCTGCGCTTGAAAGATGTGGCGCAGATCGTGGACGATGCGGAAAATCTTCGACTGGCCGCGTGGTCGGACCGGACCACCGCGGTGATTCTGAATGTGCAGCGCCAGCCCGGCGCCAACGTGATTCAGACCGTGGACCGCGTCAAGTCCTTGCTGCCGCGCCTGCAGGCCACGCTGCCTGCTTCCGTGGATGTGCAGGTGATCGCCGACCGCACCACCACCATCCGTGCCTCGGTGGATGACACCGAGTTCGAACTGCTGCTTGCCGTGGGATTAGTGGTGCTGGTAATTTTTCTTTTCCTGCGTAACGCCCGTGCCACCCTCATTCCGGCCGTGGCCGTGCCGCTGTCGTTGGTCGGCACCTTTGGCGTGATCTATTTGGCGGGCTTCTCCATCAACAACCTGACCTTAATGGCGCTGACCATCTCCACGGGTTTTGTGGTGGATGACGCGATCGTGATGATCGAAAACATTGCCCGTTTTGTGGAAAAAGGCGATTCGCCCATGGTGGCGGCGCTCAAGGGCTCGCAGCAGATCGGCTTCACCATCATCTCGCTTACCGTATCGCTGATCGCGGTGCTGATTCCGCTGTTGTTCATGGGCGATGTGGTGGGCAGACTGTTCCATGAATTTGCCATCACCCTGGCGGTCTCCATCCTGATCTCGGCGGTGGTCTCGCTGACGCTCACGCCGATGATGAGCGCTCGCCTGTTGCAGCCCGAGGTCGAGCGCAAGCACAGCCGCCTGGGCGCCTGGAGCGGCCGCGCCTTTGATGCACTGGTGGCCAACTATGGCCGCACGCTGGACTGGGTGCTGCACCGGCCGTTCTGGACGCTGGGCGTGTTCGCTCTAACGTTGGTGGCTACCACCCTTCTCTATATCGGCGTGCCCAAGGGGTTCTTTCCGGTGCAGGACACCGGCCTGATTCAGGTGATTACCGAAGGCCCGCAGACCACCTCGTTTGCCGCCATGGGCGAGCGTCAGCAGGCACTGGCCGACGCGATATTGAAGGACCCGGAGGTGGACCATCTGGCCTCCTTCATCGGCGTGGACGGTGCCAACCCGACGCTCAACACCGGGCGCATGCAGATCACGCTCAAGCCGTTTGCCCAGCGCATCCACAACGCCAGCGAGATCATCCATCGCCTCTCGGAAACCACCTCGCATGTGCCGGGCATTGCCGCCTATATGCAACCGGTGCAGGACCTAAGTATTGAAGACCGCATCTCCAAGACGCAATACCAGTTCTTGCTCAGCTCGCCGGATGACAAGGATCTGGCCAGCGCCACCAATCGGCTGCTGGAGCGTCTGCAAACCCTGTCGCAACTTGAAGACGTGGCGACCGATTTGCAGAACCAGGGCTTGCAAGCCTATGTGCAGATCAACCGCGAGGCTGCGGGCAAACTGGGCGTGACGGTGGCGTCCATCGACAACGCGCTCTACAACGCCTATGGCCAGCGATTGATCTCCACAATCTACACCCAAGCCAGCCAGTACCGCGTGGTGCTGGAAGCCGCCCCGCCGTACCGCAAAGGCATGGGCGCGCTAGACGGACTGTATGTGCCGGGCAGCAGCAATATCAATGGCGTGACATCCACCGTGCAGGTGCCGCTGTCGTCGGTCGCGCAGTTTGTCGAGCGTCCCGTTGCTTTGTCCCTCAACCATGTAGCGCAGTTCCCCTCCGCCACAGTGTCCTTCAATCTGGCACCCGGCGTGTCGCTCGGTGCAGCGGTGGATGCCATCAAGGCCGAAGAGGCCAAGCTGGACTTTCCGCCAAGCGTAGAGACCAGTTTCCAAGGCGCGGCCGAAGCCTTTCGCAACTCGCTCTCCAGCACGCTACTGCTGATCCTGGCGGCGGTGGTGACCATGTACATCGTGCTCGGTGTGCTGTACGAAAGCTACATCCATCCGGTCACGATTTTGTCCACCCTGCCATCGGCCGGTCTGGGCGCGCTGCTGGCGCTATTACTGGCGAGGCAAGACTTGGGTGTGGTCGGCATCATCGGCATCGTGCTGCTGATTGGCATCGTCAAGAAGAACGCCATCATGATGATTGACTTCGCTCTGGATGCCGAGCGCGAACAGGGTCTGTCGCCCCGCGCAGCCATCCACCAGGCCTGCCTGCTGCGCTTTCGCCCGATTCTTATGACGACCATGGCCGCGCTATTGGGTGCCTTGCCACTGATGTTGGGCACGGGCGCCGGACACGAACTGCGCCATCCTCTGGGCGTGACCATGGTCGGCGGTCTGATCGTCAGCCAGATACTGACCCTATTCACCACGCCGGTGATATATCTGGAGTTTGCCAAGCTGGCGCAACTCTGGAGGCAGCGTGGCGCACGGCGTGCTGATGTGCAGCCATGAACATCTCGGCCCCTTTCATTGCCAGGCCGGTGGCCACCACGCTGATCACGCTGGGCGTGGGTCTGGCCGGTGCCCTGTGCTTCTGGCTGCTGCCCATTGCGCCGTTGCCGCAGGTGGATATCCCCACCATCGCAGTGAGCGCATCCCTGCCGGGTGCCAGCCCGGACACCATGGCTGCCACCGTGGCCACGCCGCTCGAGCGGGTACTGGGCAGCATTGCCGGGGTGAATGAAATCACCTCTCGCTCGTCGCTGGGCTCCACCAGCATCACGCTGCAGTTCGCCTTGAACCGCGATATCAATGGTGCTGCGCGCGATGTGCAAGCCGCCATCAATGCCGCGCGCACTTTGCTACCCACTGGCATGCCCAGCAATCCGAGCTACCGCAAGGTGAACCCGGCTGATGCTCCCATCATGATTCTGTCGATGACGTCTGACACGCTGACGCGTGGCCAGATGTATGACGCTGCCTCCACCGTGCTGGCACAACGCATCGCACAGGTGGAGGGCGTGGGCCAGGTGAGCGTGGGCGGTGGCGCACTGCCCGCCGTGCGGGTAGAGCTCAACCCCGACAAGCTGGCGGCGCAAGGCATTGCGCTGGACAACATTCGCCTGGCACTCGCCGCCACCAATGCGAACCGGCCCAAGGGTGCGCTGGAAGACGGCTACCGGGCCTGGCAGGTCGGCGCCAACGACCAGGCTCGCACTGCGGCCGAATACGCGCCGGTCATCCTCAGCTACCGCAATGGCGCGGCGGTGCGGCTGCGCGATGTGGCCGAGGTGAGCGA
>CAIWNX010000202.1 GCA_903914175.1 uncultured beta proteobacterium
CAACCGGTACCGTGGTCAGCGTCAAGGCGCGCCACTACATCGTGGCTGGCGGCGCGATCAATTCGCCGGCACTGCTGCTGCGCTCGCAGGCACCGGACCCGCATGGGCTGCTCGGCAAACGCACGTTCATTCACCCGGTCAATCTTTCGGTGGCGACGATGCCCAAAGCCGTCAATGCGTTTTACGGCACACCGCAGTCGATTGCCTCGGACCAATTCCAGTGGAAGGACGGCGCAACCGGACCCGCCGGCTACAAGCTCGAAGTGCCGCCGCTGGCGGTCGGCATTACCGCCGGCATCTCGAATCTTTTCGGCCTGGAGCTGAAAAAGAGCATGGAACAATTTCCGAATTACAACGCCGTGCTGGCCTTGTTGCGCGATGGCTTTGTGCCCGACAGCGAAGGCGGTCAGGTGCGTGTCGGCAGTGATGGCAGCCCGGTACTGGAATACAACATCAGCCCCTACCTGTGGGATGGCATCCGCCGTTCTTTTCTCAGCATGGCCGAACTTCAGTTTGCAGCGGGTGCCACGCATGTTCGTCCGGCGCATCTCGACGGCGGCAACTACAAAAGCTGGAAAGAAGCGAAGGACGGGATTCAAGCCCTGCCACTTGAAAAGTTCCGCACCACCTTGTTCACCGCGCACCTGATGGGCGGCTGCGGCATGAGCGAAAACCCGAAAACCGGCGTCGTGAACAGTCGCGGGCGCCACCATCAACTCGCCAACCTCACGGTCATGGATGGCTCATTGTTCCCCACCAGTCTGGGCGTCAACCCGCAACTCACCATCTATGGCCTGGCAGCACAAAACGCCTCGGCGCTGGCGGGTGAACTAGCGAAGGGTTGATAAAGACCGTCATCCTGCCCGATATTCGGCCCGATACCGCACACAGACCTTGAACCCGAAATTGTCATCCCGGAACTGATCCGGGATCCATGCCTTGCGCCAGAGCCACGCGAAGCATGGATTGCGGGTCGGGGCCCGCAATGACAAACATGGGGCAAACTGTTCACGGAAAGCAACGTGGCAATCCATTGGCGGGTTGTGCAGTGCAGCCCTAGGGTAAGCCACTAGGCCTTTCCCCACGCTTTGTCGGATTCACGACATTGTTGCGTTTGGGTTTTCAATATCCTTGAATTTTTTCGGGGCTACCCTTGGCGGCTGCGCCCGATTCATCCCACCACAAGGACCCGCAGGAGACCCGACCATGAACAAAGAACACCACACTTTCAACAGAAGCGCTTTGGCGGCCGCCGTCGCACTGACCTGCGTGCAGCAAGCCTGTGCCGTTGAATTTGAAACCGATGGCGGCTGGAAGGGGAACTGGAACACCACGATTTCCGCAGCCACCGCGTGGCGCGCCAAAGCACCCGACAACAGCCTGATCGGGCCCAATGATGCCGCTGTCGCCCTGGGCTATGCGGCCACCGCCGGAACCAATGCGGCCGGAACGGTGGCGGCCCGCAACGCCGGCTTTGTCGGCGCATCCAACTCCGACGCCGGCGATCTGAACTATGGCAAGGGCGACCGCTATTCGACTCTGTTCAAGTTGCTGACCGATGTCTCGATGACCCAAGGCAGCATGGGTTTCAAGTTGGGCGCCAAGATCTGGAGCGACGAGGGCTTGAAGCGCGCCAGCGTTCCCTTTGGCAACCAGGCCAACGGTTTCAACGCAGCGACTTCCGCCCCGTCGCCCATGCCCGCCAATGCCGCAGCGACACTGACGACGCTGGGCTCACCCGCGCCGCTGTCCGACCAGGGCTTTGCCGCACTGAACAAGTTCAGCGGTGTGGCGCTGCGCGAGGCTTATGCGTTCAATACCTTTGACGTCGGCAATCCTTTGTACGTCAAGGCCGGCAACCAGATCGTCAAATGGGGAAATTCGCTTTTCCTGCAAGGCCTGAACCAGGTCGCACCGATTGATGTCACAGCCCTGCGCAAGCCCGGCACCGAGATCGAGGAAGGCTATCTGCCGATCTGGGCCGTATCGGCCAAGCTCGGCAGCGATGACGGCATGTCGCTCGAAGGCTTCTACCAGATCAAGGCCCGATCAAGCAACCTGGAATCCTGCGGCACCTACTTTGGCGTGGCGGATTTTGGCTACGCGTCCAATGGCGATTTCTGCCCGATCGCGCAGGTGGCGGGCTCACCCACGGGCGGTTGGGCCGGTGGCGCTACGGACGGCCGAGCGGACGTCATGTTCATTGAGGGCAAGGCCGCCAAGGACGCACAGGGTGGCCTGTTCTTCAAACTGCCGCTCAAGGATGTGGGCATCCTGGGCGTGTACGCCATGAACCTGAGCTCGCGCACGCCTTACATTGGCGGGCAGGTGCAGGCGCCCGTCACACCCGGCGCTGCGGCCGGCGCCACACAAGGCGCAAGAATGCAGGCGCAGTGGGATTACGTCAACGACATCCATGTGTTTGGCCTGACCGCCTTGACCAAGCTCGATACGTGGCGCGTTGGCGCCGAGTGGAGCCAGACACCCAACCAGCCAGTGCAGATCAACGGCGTGTCGCTGATTCAGGGGGGCTTGACCTTTGCCACCCTGGGACCGGTTGCCGGCGCCGCCGCGCTCAATAATCTGGGTCCGATTGGACAGCGCTTGATCAGCGCGGCAGCCACGCCGGGCGTCTGGAATTACGTGCAGGGCTATGACAGCTTCTCGAAAATGCAGTTGCTGCTCAACGCAGCGACACCGCTGTCGAAGTCGATCACCGAGGCAATCGGCGCCGGTGCTGGTGTGTTCGCGGCAGAGGCCGGTTATCAACGCGCTGGCGTGCCCGATGCCAGCGTTTCGGCCACCGGCGTTCCCAGCACCATGCTCTACGGTCGCGCCTTCATTTTTGGCTTGCCGGTTGCCTCCGCCAATTGCGTTGCAACCGGCGCCGCCGGTACCAATTCGCAGCCGCAAGGTTGCCAGACCGACGGCTTCTTTACGCCAACAGCCTGGGGCATCCGACTGCGCGTGTCGCTCGACTACCTGAACGTCTTCGGCTCCGGCTGGAAAGCAACACCGGCCCTCTACTACGCCAATGACTTGCACGGCTTTTCGGTTGATGGGCAATTCAATGAAGGGCGCAAGACACTCAACGCCTCACTCGCTTTGAACCTGAACAAGCGCCACGACGTGGTGCTGGCCTATACGACCTATAACCAAAGTGCGTGCTATGACGTCTTTCGCGATCGCGACAACTACACGGCCACCTACCGCTACAAGTTCTGATCGAGGTAGCTCGGGCGCAAGCGGCGCTCGGTTCAGACCGGCGTGACGGGAGGCAATACGCTCTCGACGATCAATGCAATGCCTTGCCCAACGCCAAGGGCACCACCGTTGGGGTTGACGCGCGCACGACAAGTACCTTCAACGGCGCCCTGATCCGGGCAACCCTATCGGCGCGATTTTCTTTGCTGCTGGCGCGTGACATACCACTGCGCCAGGCGCTCGACCACGGCCATCATCTGGCCTTTGAGCCCGGCCTCGGGTGCGGCCGGCGCGTGCAGATCAAAGTCATGCCCGCCTGCCTTGTACATCTGGGCAAATATGTCCAATACCTTCTGGCGTACCAGACCGCGCAGCGGCAGGTGGCTCATCAGGCCGTAGGTGGCGGCGCTGCCGCTATTGGCCAATGCGGGGTTGGCTTTGACGACCGCAACCGCTTGTTGGAGATCGCGCAGATAGTCGTCCATGACTTCCAGGTGGATCGCGGTGATCATCGCGTGCAAGCCGTCGGGGTTTTGCAGGCGGTTGATGTTCCAGCCTTTCTCGTCCATCTGGTCGCCGACCGCGAAGATATTGACGTTCGGGTCGCACGAACCATAGGCCAACAGCGGACCGGTAGGTTGTCCCATCACATACAGTTCGGGAATCTTTTCGATGCCCTGGCGCATCTTGTCAAAGGCCTGCGTGGTGCGCTTTGCCAGATCACGGTAACCTGATTTGCCAAAGTGCTGCATGGCAGCCCAAGCCGCTGCATAGGCGCCACCCGGGCGCGTGCCCAACAGGGCGGGCGAGGCGAATATGCCGCCGGGCCAGTCCTGGTAGACAAACATCTGGTGCTTGAGGTAGTCCAGATTGCGATAGGTGATGGTGGAGGCGCCCTTGGAGGCAAAACCATACTTGTGAATGTCAGCCGAGATCGACGTGACGCCCGGAACCCGGTAGTCCCAAAGCGGCAACTCGCGCCCGTTCATCTCCATGAACGGCAGGATGAAACCGCCCACGCAGGCGTCAACATGCAGCGGGATCTTGCGCTTCAGGGCAATGGCACCGAGCGCTTCAATCGGGTCAATGCTGCCGTGCGGGTACTCGGGCGCCGAGCCCAGAATCATCACCGTGTTGCGATTGCACAAGCGTGCCAATTTGGCGGCATCGGCCCGCAAATCCTTGTCCAGGGGCAACAATCGCACCTTGACACCAAAGTACTCCGAGGCTTTGAACCAGGCAACGTGCGCCGTGACGGGCAACACCATCTCGGGCTTGGTCACACCGCGTGTGCGGGCCAGGTCGCGGTAGGTCTTGACGGCGAGCAGACAGCTCTCCGTGCCGCCCGAGGTGACAACGCCGCACACCTCCGGCGTGCCATGGAGCATCTCGGCTACCGCCGCGATGATTTCGTTCTCGAAACGCTTGAGACTTTTAAAGGCGGTGGGATTGAGTCCGTTGGCTGATGAGAATTCACGGTAGGCCTCGCCCTGAAAGTCGGCGTAGGTTTCGTCAAGGTAATACACCAGACTCCACAGGCGGCCCTCTTTGTAGTTGGGGTCGTGCGCAGCAAAGCCTTTGAGATCGGCCAGCACATCAGCGCTGGGGCGACCTTTGGCAGGCAGGGCAGTTGTCATTGGCGAATCCCCCTGGCTTTGAAGCGACGGTACAACCACAAGGCCAGCAGCAACAGCACGATGGCCGGCACGATGATGCCTTGAAAGCGGTGAATCACGGACAGAATTTCTTCCCAGCGCCCACCCACATAGCGCACGGCATAAACCAGCAAGGGCAATTCGATCAGCGCTGCCAGTCCGTCATAAATGAACAAATGACGATAGGGCATCTTGAGTGAGCCGGCCGCCAGGAACAGAGCGGTGCGAACGCCCGGCATAAAGCGCACGACAAAGATGTAGGCCGGGCCGTAGTGGCGCATGGTGGCTTGCATCGCCTGCAGTCGGGCCTCAGGGACCATGCGGGCAAAGAAACGCATGCGCAACAAACGCGTACCAAAGCGATGCCCCCAATGGAACACCAGCGCATCTCCACCCACCAACCCAAACCAGGCGACCAGCATCAAGGGCACGGGGTCCATGACGCCTTTGAGCGTGAGCGCGGCAGCGGCCAGCAGCACAATGTCTTCGTTCATGGGCGCCCCGATGCCGCAACCGAACAACAAGACGAACATCAGCGCATAGGCCGGAAAGCCTTGCAGTGACTGCAAAAATGGCCAAATGGAATCCATCATGTTGTTCGTCATCCTGTGTTGGTACGGCGCATCGGCATTATTGCGGTTTCAGGGGCGTCCATTGATTTCAATATCGCACGGATGGCCATGGCGGTGACGCCGGAAAGTGATAGCCTTGCGGACAATCCCAATCTGCAAGGAAATTATGCGTTACCGTTTACTGGGTCGAACTGGACTCTATGTATCTGAACTCTGTCTGGGAACGATGACCTTCGGCGGTCAAGGTTTCTGGAAAGTCATGGGGGGCCTCGACCAGGACGCCGCCACAGCCCTGGTCAAGCGCTCCTTTGAGGCCGGTGTGAACTTCATTGATACCGCCAACGTTTACTCGCTCGGAGAGTCGGAAACGCTCACAGGCAACGCGATCAAGAGCCTGGGGCTGCCGCGTGACGAACTGATACTGGCCACCAAGGCGACCGGCGTCATGGTTGAGACCGCCATCAATGCGCAGGGCCAATCACGCTACCACCTGATGAACCAGTTGGATGCCAGCTTGAAACGGCTGCAAGTCGATCACATCGACCTGTACCAGTTGCACGGTTTTGATCCCTTGACGCCGCTTGACGATGTGCTTTGCACACTCAACGACATGGTTCGCTCGGGCAAGGTGCGCTACATCGGCCTGTGCAATATGGCGGCCTGGCAGATCATGAAAGGCCTGGCGATTTCGGAGAAGCAGCATTGGGCACGATTTGAGAGCGTGCAGGCCTATTACACCGTGGCGGGACGCGATCTGGAACGCGAAGTTCTACCCTTGATCAAAGACCAGCAACTCGGGCTCATGGTCTGGAGCCCGCTGGCTGGCGGTTTGCTCAGCGGCAAGTTCAGTCCGGATGGCAGCGGTCCACCGGGCGCACGCCGGGCCAGTTTTGATTTCCCCGTGGTAGACCGGGCACGCGCCTTTCGCATTCTTGACGTGATGCGCCCGATTGCCGAGCGGCATCAGGTTTCGGTTGCGCAGGTCGCACTGGCCTGGTTGCTCAGCCGCGCGCAGGTGAGCACAGTCATCCTGGGTGCCAGATCGATGGCGCAACTTGAAGACAACCTGGGCTCGACCCACCTGGAACTCGGCGCCGAGGAATTGACCGCACTCAATGAGGTCAGTTCGCTGCCGCCAGAATACCCCGGCTGGATGCTGGCCAGACAGGGTCTGAGCCGGTCCAAGCCACCGGTGCGAAATTAAACAAGGAAAGACGGCAAGGAGGCGTCGATTGCCATGCCCTCAGGCCGCTCTGGGGGGGTGTCGGCGAGCCCACCATCGCGGTCGCAGCACCTACTTGATCGGGCGAAAAACTACCACGCCGCGATGGTGCCGTCGGCGCGGGGTTCGGTGCCACCGCACAAGACACCCTGCGCATTGCGCCAGATGATTTGACCGCGTCCAAATGCGAGCCGGTTGTTGGACCATGACAGGTCATGCCCGAGTGCTGCCAAGCCATGAAACAAATGCTCGGGTGTGGCGCGTTCGATGGCGACGCGGTTGCCATTGAGCCATTCCCAACGCGGCGCGTCGAGCGAGGCTTGCGGATTGAGGCCGAAATCGATGGTATTCATCACCATCTGGACATGGCCCTGCGGTTGCATGAAGCCGCCCATCACGCCGAACGGGCCAACAGCCTGGCCGTCCTTGCTCAGGAAGCCCGGAATGATGGTGTGGTACGGACGCTTCCCCGGGGCGACACAGTTCGGATGCCCGGCTTGCATCGAGAAGTTGTTGCCGCGGTTATGCAGGCCAATGCCGGTGCCTGGCACGACCAGGCCTGAACCGAAGCCCATGTAGTTGCTCTGGATCATTGACACCATATTGCCTTCACCGTCTGCGGTGCTCAGGTAGACCGTGCCGCCCCGCGGCGGCTCGCCCGCTGTCGGGATGATGGCATTGGCGCCGATCAATTTGCGACGTTCATCCGCATACGCCTGCGACAGCAAGTCGGCCACCGAGACCCGCATATGTGCCGGATCGGCGATATGGGCCAGACCATCGGCAAAGGCGAGTTTGATCGCTTCGATCTGGCGGTGATGTGTCAGCACCGTATCGCGTTCGCTGAAATCAAAACCCTGCAGGATGTTCAGTGCAATCAAGGCCACCAAACCATGCCCGTTGGGCGGGATCTCCCAGACATCAAAGCCACGGTAGTTGACGCTGATGGGCTGGCACCAGTCGACCTGGTAGGCGGCCAGGTCTTCCACCTGCAGATAGCCACCCGCCGACTGAACGAAAGCGGCAATCTGTTCGGCCAGCGCGCCACGGTAAAAACTGTTGGCGTTGCTCTCGGCAATCGACTGCAAGCTGTCGGCATGCCCTGCGGAACGCCAGATCTCGCCGGCGTTGGGGGCACGCTGCGGCGAAAAGGTATCGAACCATGACTTGAAACAGGGGGCCTTGAGTTGCTCGCGAAAAAGCTTGGTCGCCTGTTGCCAGGCGAAGGCAACCGTCGGCGACACCGGAAATCCCTCGCGCGCCAACTCGATCGCGCGGGCCATCGAGGTGCGCAAGGGCAGGCGTCCAAAACGCTGCGCCAGCGCAGCCCATGCCGCTGGCGTGCCCGGAACCGTCACCGGCAAAGGCCCGTATTTGGGCACCTCGGTCAACCCCTGGGCGCTCAGTTTTTCAAGCGTCAGCGCGCGCGGCGCCGGCCCGCTGGCGTTCAAACCATGCATCTGGCCCTGATGCCAGACCAGCGCAAACGCATCGCCGCCGATGCCGTTGGCATTGGGCTCCACCACGCTCAAGGCAGCGGCCGTGGCGACCGCCGCATCGATTGCATTGCCACCGGCCTGCAGCACCTGCAAACCGGCCTGCGCTGCCAGCGGTTGCGAGGTGGCGACCATGCCCTTGTTGGCATAGACCACATTGCGGCGTGAAGCGTAGGGATAACAAACTGAATCGAAAGAGAGCATCAGGATTTCCTTGAACTATTTGTGTTTGGGGTCGAGTGCATCGCGCAAACCATCACCAAACAAGTTGAACGACAGCACCAACAAAAAGATCGACAGGCCCGGCCAAATCGCCATCCAGGGCGAGTTGTCGACGTAATTCTTGGCGGTGTTGAGCATGCTGCCCCAGCTCGGCGCCGGCGGCTGTTGCCCAAGCCCGAGAAAGGAAAGACTGGCTTCGGCGATGATGGCAGCCGCAATCGCCAGCGTGGCCTGCACGATCAGCGGCGGCAGCACATTGGGCAGGATGTGGCGCAGCGCGATGCGCCAGTGCGGATTGCCCACGGCCCGGGCCGCCTCGACAAAGTCCTCCACTTTCACGGCCAGCACCTGCGCGCGTGTCAAGCGGATGAAGATCGGCGTTGCAGACACGCCAATGGCAATCATGGCATTGGTCAAACTCGGGCCCAGGAAAGCGGCCAGCGCGATGGCCAGAATCAGAAACGGCACGGCCAGCATCGAATCAGTGAAGCGGGAAATCAGGCCGTCGGTCCAGCCGCCGACATAGGCCGCCAGCAAGCCGATGGGCACACCCAGCGACATTGAAATGCAGACCGAAACCAAACCGGCCAGCAGCGATGCGCGGGCGCCCCATATCACCCGTGACAGCACGTCGCGCCCAATCTCGTCGGTGCCAAACCAGTAGTCCGCACTGGGCGCCACGCGCACCGCGCTCCAGCTGGTAGCGACCGGGTCGTAGGGCGCAATCAAGGGCGCGAAGACGGCCAGCACGATGAAGATCAGGACGATCACCAAGCCAAGCATCGCACCGCGCCGGCGCAGCAAGCGGCGCAAGGCGCGCCGGCCCGGCGTGTCGCCGCGTTCCGTCAATGATCGTGGATTCGTGCGCACGCTCTAGCCTCGCAGCCGCGGGTTGATCACAAAATAAGCCAGGTCTGCCAGCAGATTGAGCACAATGTAGACGCTCGACGTGAACAGCACCACGCCCTGCACCACCGCGTAATCCCGGTTGAAGACGGCATCAACAATCAGTTTGCCAAAGCCCGGGATCGAGAATACCTGCTCGGTCAAAACCGCGCCCGACAGCAGCGTTCCGAACTCCAGCGCGCCCAGCGTGATGATCGGCGTCAAGGCGTTGCGCAGCGCGTGTTTGAGCACCACGGTGCGCTCGTCCAGACCCTTGGCCCGCGCCGTGCGCACGTAGTCGGCGCTCAGAACCTGCAGCATCGCGCTTCGGGTGTGTCGCATCAGCACCGCGGCGATGGCATTGCCCAGAACAAAGGCCGGCATGATCAGCGCGGCCAGATTGGCCCTCAAGTCTTCAAACGGGCTGACATAGCCCGAGGCCGGCAACCAGCCCAGGTTCACGGAAAACAACAGAATCATCAGGATGCCAAGCCAGAAATTGGGTGTTGACAAACCCCATAGCGCAATGACATTGGCGGTGTAGTCCCAGACCGTGTCCTTGCCGACCGCCGATACGATGCCCGCCGGAATGCCGATCACCAAGGCGATCAGCATCGCCAGACTGGCGAGTTCAAGCGTCACCGGCAGCTTTTGCAGAATCAGTCCGAGCACCGGCTCCTGAATGCGCAGCGACTCACCCAGATCTCCGTGCACCACACCGCCTATCCAGTAGGCGTAGCGCATCGGAAGCGACTCATCCAGGTGCATCTTTTGGCGCAGATAGGCGATCACCGTTGGATCCTGGTTCTCGCCGGCCAGGATGATGGCGGCGTCGCCAGGCAACAGCTGCTGCAAGCCGAAGATGATGATCGTGACGAAGAAGATCGTCGGCAGGATCGCGGCAAGCCGCTTGAGCAGGTAACCAGGCATGGCGCGCTTCGTCTGGCCTTACATCTTCAGACCCTGGAGCCGTACCAGGCCGTCGGGGATGGGACGCATGCCCGTGAGCTTGGTGGTGGAGGCATAAAGCCAATTGCGGTGGTAGAGGTAGATGACCGGACGTTCCTTGACGGTTTCAGCCGCCAGTGTGGCGAAGGCCTTGATGCGCCCCGAGGTATCAAGCGTGGTACGCGAGCGATTGAGCAGGTCGTCCCACAGGGGGCGGCATTCTCCGCTGTAGTTGAGCGGCTGCTTGCAGCCATAGAAGCTGAACAGATTGCCGTCCGGATCGGCACGACCGCTCCAGGCCAGCACATAGGCATCGAACTGGCCCTTGTCAGCGAGGTTGAGCGAAGTCGCGAATTCGGTTGCCTGGATCTTGACGTCAAAACCAGCCTCCTTGGCCATGGCCTGCACCACTTGGGCCACACGCTGGGCGTCGGACGTGGTCGGTGTCATCAGCGTAAAGGTCGGGTTGGTGACGCCGGCTTCCTTCAGCAGCGCTTTGGCACGGGCAATGT
The DNA here is from genome assembly GCA_903914175.1 of uncultured beta proteobacterium. Classification (GTDB taxonomy): domain Bacteria; phylum Pseudomonadota; class Gammaproteobacteria; order Burkholderiales; family Burkholderiaceae_C; genus Rhodoferax. The sequence continues at coordinate 10,717 of CAIWNX010000202.1, forward strand.
CACGCTTGGGCATGGGAACGTTCCTGGCATAGAAGGCGTTGGCCGGAGGCACCCACTGATTGCCCGCCGTGGCCTCGCCGTCGGCGGCCACCTTGACAATGCCGGCGCGGTCGAGCGAGAGCTCAAAGGCTTCGCGCACACGCGGGTCGCGGCCCAGCGGGTTCTTCTGCGCCTGCTCGCTTTTCCCGGTGTTGATGGTGATGCCCTGATAGCCGAGCTCGGTAATGCGCGAGATGGTGAGCTTCTTGTCGGCCTTGATGGAAGCGATGTCCGACGGTGCGACGCGCTCGATCAGATCAAGCTGGCCCGATCGCAGGTTGGCCAGCCGCACCGTGGCGTCGACGATTGGTTGGAACGTCACTTTGTCGAAGTGAATTTCACCCTTGTTCCAGTAATTCGCGAAGCGCTCCAGCACGATGCGGTCTTGTGCGATGCGCTCGGTGAACTTGAAAGGGCCTGAACACACCGGCTTGGTGCCGAAATTGGTCGGATTGGCCAGGGCCGCTTTGGGCGAGACCATCATGCCAGCGCGATCGGCCAGCACCGTGAGCAGTGGCGAGAATGGCGCGCTGAGGTTGAGTTTGGCGGTCAGCTCATCGACCACATCGACCGAAGCCACCGGCAGCAGTTCGCCACGGCGGTTCGAACCCGCCATGTTCTTGTGGCGTTCGATATTGAATTTGACGGCGGCGGCATCAAATTTTTCACCATCATGAAAAGTGACGCCGGGGCGCAGCTTCATCGTCAGCGACTTGTTGTCAGCAGACCACTGCCAGGACGTGGCCAGTTGCGGCACGATGTTGAGCTTTTCATCGATGTCGACCAGCTTGTCACACAGCGATGCAAAGACGATGCGGCCGACAAAGCTGCGCGCCAGCGACGGATCAAGAATATCGGGGTCTTCGGCCAGGCCGATGCGCAAAGTCTGCGCGCTCGCCAGTGTGGCAAAACCAGCCAGAGCCCACGCCAGAACGAAAGTTTTTTTCATTGGAATTTTCCTCATTTTTTTGCTGTGATCAACCATTACCCGCTCGAAACGCCGACTGCAAACGTGCCAATCGGTCATTGACCGCTACACCCTGGGTCACCGGCGCTGGCGGTTCGATCTCTTGCCAGAAATGGCAGGCCACCGAATGCCCGTCAACTGCCACCAATTCTGGCACCTGCTGGCCACACTGTTCCTTCGCGTAGCGGCAACGGGTACGAAAGCGACAACCCGAAGGCGGATCAATCGGGTTGGGCACATCGCCTTGCAACAATATGCGCTCACGCCGCAGCCCGGGCTCGGTCAGCGGGATCGCCGACAACAGCGCCTGAGTATAGGGATGGCGCGGCGCTGCAAACAGGCTGTCCTTGTCCGCATACTCAACGATCTGCCCGAGGTACATCACCGCCACGTGCGACGCGATATGTTTGACCACCGCCAGGTCGTGGGCGATGAACAGATAGGCCAAACCCAGTCGGCGCTGCAAATCCTGCAGCAGGTTCACCACCTGCGCCTGGATCGATACATCGAGCGCCGATACCGGCTCATCGCACACAATCAGTCGGGGCTCTACCGCCAGCGCCCGCGCGATACCAATGCGTTGGCGCTGGCCACCGGAGAATTCATGCGGATAGCGCTGCAAATATTGCGGCGCAAGTCCCACCAGATCGAGCAACTCGGCCGCCCGCTCGCGCTGCCGGCCGCTTGCCAGCCCATGCAAAGCGAGCGGCTCAACCAGCGTCTGCTCCACGGTCATGCGCGGATTAAGCGAGGAATAGGGGTCCTGAAAAATCATCTGCAGCTCGCGCCGCTTGGCACGCAACTGCGCTGGCGCGAGCGCCGTCAAATCCTCGCCATCGAAGAAGACCTTGCCAGCGCTGGCTTCAAGCAATCGCAGCACCAAGCGCCCGACCGTCGACTTGCCGCAGCCCGATTCACCCACAAGTGCCATCGTCTGCCCGGAATCGATTTCAAAACTGACGCCATCGACCGCATGAACGACCGCCGTTTCGCGGCCAAACAGGTGTTGCCGAATCGGAAAATGTTTGACCAGGCCCTCGACCCGCAGCAGCACCGTCATGGCGCTGTTCCCATTTCAGAGTCCAGCGGTGCGCGCCAGCAGGCAGCCTGGTGGCCGTCGCCAAGATCGGTCAGTGGCGGCATGTGCTGGTGGCAGGCGTCGACGGCAAACGGACAACGCGGCGCGAACAAACAGCCCGCTAACCCGCTCATCGGCGTTGGGACCTGCCCTTCGATCGCGTTGAGCCGGTCCTGCGCCAGATGCATCTGCGGAATCGAACCCAGCAAGCCAATCGTATAAGGGTGTTGTGGGTAGGCAAACAGGCGCTCGACCGTGGCCTTCTCCACGACGCGACCGGCATACATCACCAGCACATCGTCGGCCAGTTCGGCAATCACGCCCAGATCGTGCGTAATCAGAATGATGGCGGTGCCGGTCTCTTCGCGCAAGGTGCGCATGAGATCCAGCACCTGCGCCTGAATCGTGACGTCCAGTGCGGTAGTGGGTTCATCGGCAATCAGCAGTTTGGGCTCGCACGAGAGCGCCATCGCAATCATCACGCGCTGGCGCATGCCGCCCGAGAGCTTGTGCGGATACTCGTCCATGCGCCGCTCTGGCGAGGGAATGCGGACCCGGCGCAACATCACGATGGCGTGCGCTCTGGCTTGCGCCGGACTGAGCTCGCTATGGCAACGGATGCCTTCGATCAACTGGTCGCCGATGGTAAAGGCCGGATTCAGCGACGTCATGGGTTCCTGGAAAATCATCGCCATCCGGTTGCCCCGCAACGAGCGCATTTCGGCCGGCGTCAGCGTTGCGAGGTCGCGACCCTCGAAGTGGATGGAACCGGCAGCGATGCGGCCCTGCCCTTTGGGCAGCAGGCCCATGATGGACAAGGAGGTCACGCTCTTGCCGCAGCCCGATTCACCGACGATGCCCAGCGTACGGCCCGACTCGACCGAGAAACTCACGCCATCCACGGCGGTGAATTCGCCACCGGTTTCGAGCTTGAAAGTGGTGCGCAGGCCTCGGACTTCGAGCAAAGCGGTCATAGGCCTGCGCTGCTACCGGCTGCGTGAAAGCGCTCGACTTCAGCCTCGATCAAGGCACGGTCGGTGATACCGGCCGGGCGCTGACGCGAGGGCAGGCAAGCCGTGAACGGTTGGTAGCGCTCCAGACTTTTCTGGTGCAGGCGCTGCAATTCCTGGATCGGTTCCGGGTGATCGTCAACCCGCAAATCGAGTGCGCAGTAGTCTTCGCTGGTGTAGACCAGCAGCGCTGCCGCTTGCTTGCCGCGCTTGTCGCCACCGGCCGCTTCGCCCGCCTGTAGCGCGGCGATCAAGCGTGCGGCAAAGGGCAGGCCGGCGTTGGCGACGTAGGCCTGCGCCGTGGCCTCGATGACCTGCGGCCCGGCCAGCATATTGCCAGCCACCGAAAATCCGTCACCAGCGGTGTGCCCACACCAATCGATACAGGAAGCGCCGGTGTAGGCAGCGACTCGGCCGTGTGAATCGATCAGATGCAACTGCCGGTGCGCGCGCCCGGCGTCGGCGGCCGTCAACTGCTCAACAATCAGGCTCGGTGCGACATCCTGGGCCATCGCCGCCAGCGCCGGCGCGGCATAGGTCGGATTCACCAGCGCCTGCGTCGCGAGTGCGCCAACCTTGCTTTGCGCGTGCGGACAGAGGGCGCCGACCGCGAAGAATCGGCTGGCAACGGCAACGCCGAAGGCACCCGAACTATCGCGGGCGATGATGGACCAGGTCATTCGATACTTTCGTCGGAAACTGTGATGATGCGGTGACGCGACAGTCTACCGCCTTTCAAAATTTCGCTGAGTGAGAGATTCCCGGGAACCGATCCAGATTCGGCCCGGTGGTGCTTGGTACATCCTGACCAATGACTTCATGACCGCCCGTCTCAAGCGCGCCAAGGCTGAAGCGGCCTACTTCATGGCTGACCGGTTGAGCGGGGCCTGGCCTTCTTCCGCGGGTTCGCCGTGCGCGCGGGCGAGGCCTGTTCTGCCCGCGCCGCCAGCGCCCGTTGGCGCACGCCCTCAATATCTTCGTCGCTGAAGGGACCATTCACGCCCGAGATGGCGGCCAGTGTCATGCCGTGCTTGATGCCGAGTTGGTAGATCTCGCGCACTTTTGCCCACTCGATGGCGCGGCCCACGGTGAAGTTCTCGAAACGACCTTCGAGTGTCAGCACAATGGTCTCGGCCAGACAGGCATAGACCACGCCTTTGGGCAAGCCGATGTTCTTCATGTGCACATCGCCGGGCAACTGAATTTCACCCGACTCAATCACCAGCACATCGGGGCGCTTGGCGACTTCCTCGGGTGGCAGGTCCAGCGGGCGCGCGACATCCGTGATGACGCAACCCGGCTTGACTTGCATGATGTCGAGCACTTTTTTGCCCGCGCCCGAAGTTGCGGTCACGATCATGTCCATGTCGGCGATGTTCTTGTCGGCGCGTGCTGCAAGAAAGAGCTTGGCGTCCGGCGTTTCCTGAAGAATGGATTCCTTGAGCGAGAGCAGCTTGGCGGTTTCAGGCGAGACCAGGTAAACCTCTTCGGCCGCCTTGGCCATCAGGCGCGCGCAGACCGAACCGATGGCGCCGGTGGCGCCGACCACCATGGCCTTGAACTTGACGCGCTCCCTGCCCTTGGGTGTCGGCAGGAGTCGCATGCGCAGCAGCGCGTCATGGGCCGCCCACAGCGCGCCGGAGGCGCTGTAGCTGTTGCCCGTGGTGATGGGTAGCGGCGAGCGCCTGGCCACTGAAACGCCCGCGTCACCCACGACTTTGGTGAAAGCGCCCAGACCCATGATCTGTGCGCCCAGCCGCCTGGCCATGGCGGCGGCGGCGAGCAGGCGCCGGTAGGTGAACTCGGGGTTGTGCTGCATGATCTCCTTGGGTGTGCCGCCCACCGAGATCAGCCAGCCTTCGGCTTCGACGCCAGTGGGCGAACGGATACCCGAGACACGCGAATACACAAAAGGTGGCGCATAGGCCATGATTTTTTCAAGCGAGTCCATCAACACCGGCGGTGATACCTGCGACAGCAATTCAATCGGCTTGACCTTCTTGAAATACTCCTGGGACAGCGGATGGATCACGAACGCAAAGCGGTTGACACGCTTGAAGCCGTTGGGGTAGATGATGCGCGGCGCCAGTTGTTGACCCGTGATGATTTCCAGGTAATCGTCGTGCGCAATGGCCTGCGGCTGCTTGCCGGTGGCGGCCGAGATCATGGCATCGAGCAGGTAGGGACCGAGCACGTGGCCTTTGAGGACCGGCGAGCCGTCAATCACCATGTAAACGCCTTTGTCCCTGAGTTGCGCAATGCGCTGGTCAGTGGCGGTGGAGGTGATGATGGTCTTGCCGGCCAATTCCTCAAGGCCAAACTCGTCCAGATCAACCAGGCTGGCGACGATCACGCTTGCCTTGTGCATCGCTTTTCGCAGCACAAAGCGGGTCCACTGCCGCACCAGATCAGACGCCATGACGCTGGGCGGTGCCCAGTCTCTCACGTAGTGCGCGCCGGTGCCGTACAGCTTTAACGCCTCCATCGACGTCAGCAGCTTGGGCACGCCGAGTTGCAGCAGCGGATCGGCAAACATCAGGTTTTCGGTGTGCTCGGACAATGCCAGCGCAAGCTTGTTGTTCCTCAGTCCGGAGAAGAACAGAACGCGCGCGTTGTTGAAGTAGTTGCCCAGTTCAGCCTGCGCGTGGCGCACAGCCCACTCCTGGAGAATCTCGCCCAGTGCCGCACCGTCGGTCACCGGCACACTGGACACCACAGCCTTCAGGCGTGCGCTGTCTTCTTCAACCAAGCGCTGCGTGCCAGCTTCGTAGCGGTCCTTGATCAGCCCCAGGCCGATCAGGTCGGCGCGCGGTTCCCAATACTTGAGCAGCCTGGTGGCCTTGGCGATACTGCCATTGGTGCCCACGCGATGGATACTCAATTGGCGCCCGAGGAACTTCGTATTGAATTTGAAGTCCTGAGCGCTGGCACCCAGGCCGATCCCGACAACTGTTTTCATGCTAATCGTGATTTGGAGTGAAACGACTAGAAGAATTCTTCTACAAGATGCATCATCCCAATCTCGAATGGCTCAAATAAAGGTCAGTTAATTCTTAAGGAGCGTTTCCATGGCCGTGAACATTTTGACTGGTGTTGCGCGATCCGTCGGCCTTTCAACCGTGATGCGTGTCGCCGGCGTTGTGACCCGGCTGCTGCCCATTCCAACGCCCACGATGATGGTTGGGCCCGGCGCCAGCGGACGCTTGGGACAGATCATCAACGACTTTGGCCACCGAAAAATCCTGATCGTCACGGATGCCACCATTTCGCGGCTCGGCTTGATGCAGCCCATGACCGAGGCACTGACGGCGGGTGGTACGGAATTTGTCGTGTTTGATGCCATCAGCGCTGACGCCCCGATCGATGAGATTGAAAAAGGCGTTGAGATCTTCAAGGCCGAAGGCTGCGACGCCATCATTGCGTTTGGCGGTGGTTCCGCCATGGACGCGGCCAAGGTCATTGGTTTGTCGGCTGCCAATAACAAGCGAGCGCAGCAACTGGTCGGCTACTTCAAGGGCTTGCACGCGCCGCCCGCCATTTACGCAGTGCCGACCACTGCCGGCACCGGCTCCGAAGTGACGGTCGCCGCCGTGGTGTCTGACAAGCTCGCCAAGCGCAAGCTGGTGATTGCCGACACCCGCATCGTTCCCACCATGGCGGCGCTGGACCCGAGTCTGATGACGGGCTTGCCCAAGGACATCACGGCAGCGACCGGGATGGATGCGCTCACCCACGCCATTGAGGCCTTTATCGGTCACTGGAGCAGCGCATTCACGGACCGCATGGCGCTCACCGCCGTGAGCATGATCTACCAGAATCTGCCGGTCGCGCACGCCACGGGCAAGGATCTGGTGGCGCGCGAGAAGATGGCACTGGCTGCGAACTACGCCGGGCAGGCTTTCACCCGGGCCAACGTCGGCTATGTGCACGCCATCGCGCATCAGTTGGGCGCCCTCTACCACACGCCGCATGGCCTGGCCAATGCGATCATGCTGCCCCATGTGCTGCGCTTCCTGAGCCCGGCAATCACGGCGAAACTGGCGGTGCTGGCGCTGCGGGTCGGGCTTGGCAAGAAGTCTGAACCTGAGGCCGAACTGGCGCAGAAGTTCCTGGATTCCATTGACGCCATGAACGCACGCCTGGGCATTCCAACTCATCTGGAAGCCTTGCGTGCGAAAGACATCCCGGCACTGGCCCACGCCGCCTGCCGCGAGGCCGACCTCAACTACCCGGTACCGAGTTACATGTCACAGCAGGATTGCGAACAGGTGATCCGCAGGGTGCTGAAGAAAAAGGTGTCGCCCAAAACCATTGCGAAACCGGTGGCTGGCAAGGCAGCCGCGAAGCGCCGCGGTGCTTGAATGCTTCACTGACGCCGATCCTCCCCGTCGCTCCAATCTACGTCGTGGGTCTTGAGATAACTGCTGACAGCCGAACCAATGGCCGGAAAGAAGAAGTGCTCGCCAAGCAGAGCAAACAAGCCGAATCGTTTGAGCTTGTCCTTGACCGGGCCCTTCATCTCGGCAAAACACAACTTGATGCCCGCTTCATGCAAGACATCGTCGAGCTCGACCAGCATGTCGGCGGAGGTCACATCCACGCCAGTGACCGGTTCGGCCGCGACGACCACCCAGCGCACTGGCGTTGGCGATGACGCCACCGCGGCCAGAACCTGGTCATGAAACCACTCGGCATTGGCGAAAAACAAGGGTGCATCCCAGCGAAACAAAACCAAACCGGGGATCAGGCGCGCCTCGGGATGACGCTCGATGTCGTGGTAACCCTTGACACTGTCGGTGTAGCCCAATACGGCGGAATGCGGGCGCCAACCAGCCCACAAAAACTCGATGATGGCGATCACGATGGCCAGGCCGATACCGGGAATAGCGCCCAGCACGGTCACGCCAACGGTGCAGGCGATAGCCAGCCAGAACTCCCAGCGCTGGATGCGATAGATTCGACGCAGATCAGCGAATTCGATCATTCCTATGGCCGCAGCAATGACAACCGCAGCCAGGGCGCTGATCGGCAAGTTCTTCAGCAGGTCCGGTGCCAACTCCAGCAACAGGGCAACCGTCAGCGCACCAACAACGCCGCTCAGCTGGGTTCTGGCACCCGCAGCCTCGGCAACGGGCGTGCGCGAAGCACTGCTGCTGATGGGGAAACCCTGAAAAAGTCCGGCTGCCAGATTGGCAACGCCAAGCCCCACCATCTCCTGGTTCGGATCGACGTGGGTTCGGGTCTTGGCCGCATAGACGCGCGAGAGCACACTGGTATCGGCGAACGACACCATTGCAATGGCAGTCCCGCCAATCAGGACGGGAATGATGTCGGTGCGGGTGATCCACGGGATGGCGAACGCCGGCAGACCCTGCGGCAGGGAACCCAGCACCGAAACGCCAGCACGTGCGGCAAGCTCCAGCGCGTCAACAACGACATTGGCTCCAACAACAGCGACCAGGATGCCTGGCACGCGCTTGCTGCCCTTGAGCAGAAATATCACCGCGAGGGTGGCGACGCCAACCGTGAAGGTGGTCCAGTTGACCCTTCCATCAAGCACCGATCGCACGATGGCCGCAACGTTCTGCAGCGGCGCATCGCTGTCGATCGAAAAACCGAGCAGCTTGGGCAATTGACTGATCAGCACTGTCAGCGCTATGCCATTCATGTAGCCGTAGCGGATCGGCTTGGAAAGCAGTTCGGCGATGAAGCCCAGGCGCGCCAGACCGGCAACGATGCAAACGAGCCCTGACACCACGGCCATCATGGCGGCCAGGGCAATGGCACGGCGAGGGTCGCCGCCGGAGAGTGGCAGAACCACGGCGAGAATGACTGCGGCCAGCGAAGAGTCGGGGCCGAGCACCAGAATGCGGCTGGGGCCAAACAACGCATAGGCCAGCAGCGGAACAATGGTTGCATACAGGCCGTAGATGCCCGGCACGCCCGATGCCACTGCATAGGCTATACCCACCGGAACCAGCACCGTCGTCAGCACCAGTCCGGCGGCGATGTCGTGACGCAGCCAGGCTGCCGGGTAGTGCCGAAGCGTTTGCAGCCCCGGCAGCCAGCGGGACCAGCCGCGCTGATCAGCGGCGCTTGAAGGGTGCGCGATGCGTCCTGCTTCCGGTCTTGGTGCTTCAGGCGTGCGATTGCTCATTGGCTTGGACAGGTAAATTTATTATCCCGACGCAATTAGACTACCACGCAGCAAGAAGGGGCAAACTGCAAAAGCGCTGAGCAGATCCGCTCGTGGCGGCGGTCGGGGAAGCAAAAGCAGTCACACGAATTGCGTGTTCGTTTTCCTTGACTCAACCACCGCCAGTGCAGCGCTTTGTAAGCGACCATCTACCGATGATTGTTCAACGGTGCGCTGAGCTGTGCGGGCTTTGCGGGTCCAGGTAACGCTGCTTGAAATACTGCCGGATCGTCTGCATTGCGGGGCTCAAGACGGTGTCGGCCCGCCAGGCCATACCCACGTTCATGCTGGGTACGCTCTCGACGGTCTTGATCGTCTCAATCCGCTTGCCTTCGAGCGACCAGGGCCGATAAACCATGTCGGACAGGATGGCCACACCCAGGTCGTTGGCGACCAAGCTGCGTACGGCCTCGATCGATTTGGTGTTCAAGCTGACCGAGGGCTTGAAGCCATGCTGATGCCAGTAGCGCAGTGCCGAGTCGGCGGCCTCGTCGACCGTCAGCATGATGAAGGGTTCCTTGGCAATTTCAGCAAACGAGACCTCGCTCCTCTTGGCAAAACGGTGCTGCGTTGAAACCCATAGGCGCCGCCGGGAACTGAACAGCGTCTCGGTCTGAATCGCCGGGTTGCGAACATTAGATGTCAGCAGCATGGCCATGTCGTAATCCTGCGCCAGCAAACCGGATTCAATGGTTTCGCGATCAAGTTCAAGCATGCGGATGCGGATGGCCGGATACAGCAGCGACAAACGCTGCAGGTGATCGGGCAGGAAATAGCCCATCACCGTGTAGGTGGCGGCCAGTGTCAGTTCGCCACTGACCGGGGCAATCTGTTGCGGCAAGTTGCGCGCGTCTTCAACGGCAGCCAGGATGGCGTAGGCCCGAGTCAGGAACAGCCGGCCGGTGTCGGTCAACTCCATGCCGTGCGACTGGCGGGAAAACAATTTGTATCCCAAGCCCTCTTCCAGGTCGCGTATCGAAAGGGTGACGGCCGACTGCGACACCGACAACTCAATGGCGGCGCGCGAAATCTGCCCGAGTTCGGCGGTGGCCGTGAAGTACTTGATCTGCCGCAGGGAAAAGCGCATGACAATGGGCCGTCGCAGACGGCCTACAACACAAGGAGCTGGTATTTAAAAAACCAATACTAGCACCTTAAAAAATAGAATTATCTTTTTCCCCCGAGACCTCGTACCTTTGGGCCTCAATCAGACGCCTCCGGGTTGTACATCAGTCCGGCGTGCACAAGTCACCAAAGATGGGAAAAGAATGAAGAATGTGATGGACCTGAACTCCGACATGGGCGAGGGCTTTGGCCCCTGGCGTATTGGCGACGGGGTGGACGAGGCGATCATGGCGCAGATCAGTTCGGCCAACATTGCCACGGGTTTTCACGCGGGCGACCCCAACATCATGCAGAAGATGGTGTCACTGGCGGGTCAGCACGGCGTCGGCATTGGCGCGCATCCGGGCTTTCGCGATCTGGTTGGATTTGGCCGGCGCGACATGAAGGCATCAAGCGCCGAACTGCTCAACGACATCATCTACCAGACCGGCGCCCTGCGCGAATTTGCGCGCTGGCAAGGTCTGCGCCTGCAGCATGTCAAACTGCACGGCGCGCTCTACATGCGCGCAGCGGTCGATGAGGAGTTTTCGATTGCACTGGTCAAGACGCTGCAGACCATCGACCCCAACCTCTACCTGTATTGCATGGAAGCCTCAGTCACCTACAAGGTGGCCAAGGAACTGGGGCAGCCAGTTGTGCGTGAGTTCTACGGCGATCGCAACTACGACAAGACCGGCTCCATCGTGTTCACGCGCCAGGTCGGACAACTCGACCCCGGCACCGTCGCGGTCCGTGCGCTGCGTGCCTGCAAGGACGGCGTGGTCCGAACCATCGACGGCGAAGATATCCCCATCAGTTTTGACTCGATCTGCATCCATAGCGACACGCCCGGCGCACTGGCGTTGATTGAAGCAACCCGAACCGCTCTGAACAACAACGGCATACAAATTGCGTCGTTCTTGGACGGCGTGCCGTGCTGAGTGAAGCGGCACTAGAAAGTCACACAGTCCCCATTTAATTTGAACAGCACACCCCAGGAGAGCACCCCATGTCAGAAATTCTTTCCCCGCTGCCCGGCACCTTTTACATGCGCCCCGCGCCGGACGCGCCGAATTACAAGCAGGTTGGAGACAGCGTTGCCATCGACGAGGTCATCGGCCTGGTCGAAGTCATGAAAATGTTCAACGAAGTCCGCTCCGAAGTGAGCGGCAAGGTCGTGCGCTACGCGGTCGAAAACGAAGACCCGGTTGAAGCAGGGCAACTCTTGCTGGTCATCGAATAGCAAACCGCATGTCCGCACGCCGCAATCGCTGTTAAAGACTTCGCTTGATGACAAAAATACATAAATTACTGATCGCCAACCGCGGCGAAATTGCCGTGCGCATTGCACGGGCGGCACAGGAACTCGGGCTGCAGACGGTGGCCGTGGTGAGCGACGCCGATACCAGCAGTCTGGTAGCGCAGATGGCCGACGAGGTGGTCAACATCGGACCCGCCCATCCCGCAAAAAGTTATCTCAACGCCGACGCCATCCTGCGCGCAGCAAGCGAAACAGGCGCAACCATGGTGCACCCTGGCTATGGCTTTCTGTCGGAAAACGCCGCCTTTGCGCGCCGCGTGACGCAGGCGGGTTTGATCTTCGTCGGACCCAGCGCCGAGACCATTGAATGCATGGGCAACAAGTCGGTGGCCCGCGAGACCGCGCGACGCGCCGGCGTGCCCACGGTACCGGGCAGCACCGGCACCGTTGGCGACCTGGAAACGGCAGTCGCGGTGGCAGCCGTTGTGGGCTACCCGATCATGATCAAGGCGTCTGCGGGTGGCGGTGGTCGCGGTATTCGCGTTGCGAGGGACGAAGTTGAACTGCGTCAATTCATGCCGCTGGCACAAGGCGAAGCACGCGCGGCATTTGGTGACGATGCGGTTTATCTGGAGCGCTTCATCGCAACCGCCCGGCATATTGAAGTTCAGGTTCTGGGCGATGGCAAGAACGTCATCCACTGCTATGAGCGCGAATGTTCGCTGCAAAGAAGGCGGCAAAAGATTGTCGAGGAGGCGCCATCGCCAACGCTGTCGCAGCATACGCGCGAGGCGTTGTGCGAATCAGCGGTGCGCCTGGCTGCAGCGGTGGGATACTGCGGCGCCGGGACGCTGGAATTCCTCTACGACGATGAAAGCGGCGAGTTCTTCTTTATCGAGATGAACACCCGGATCCAGGTTGAGCACCCGGTCAGCGAACTGGTGACCGGTGTTGATCTGGTGCGCGAAATGCTCCGCATTGCCATGGGCGAGCCTTTGCGCTACCGGCAGGACCAGATTTTTCTAAAGGGCGCGGCGATTGAATGCCGCCTCAATGCCGAAGATCCAGAGCGCAACTTCATGCCCAGTCCGGGCAAACTGAGCGCACTGCACTGGCCCGGCGGCCCCGGCGTGCGGGTCGACAGCCATGTTTACGCCGGCTACACCATTCCCCCGTTTTACGACTCGTTGCTGGCCAAATTGATCGTCTGGGACGAAGACCGCGCCAGTGCGATCCGTCGCATGCAGCGCGCCCTGGCCGAGACTCGCATCGAAGGCGTGCACAGCACCATTGCCCTGCATCAGGCGTTACTGGCCGATCCATCGGTCAAGAGCGGCCACTTTCACACCGGCTACCTTGAGCAGTGGATGGCGCAGCGCGCAGCGGCCAAAGCCCAGGCCCTGCTGCCGGACCTGACTGCACACTAATCACGTTCCAGCCTCTTCAAAGGAAACCCTATGTCACTTCCCCCTGCACGATATTCATTTGGCGGCGACGAGCACATCTTTGTGGAACTCAACACGGAGATGTCACTTGAAGCGTTCTTCAAGGGCATGTCGATCACAAACGCCATTGCACAGCGAAAGATTGTCGGCGTCACCGAAATCTGCCCGGCCAATGCAGCGTACCAGGTACGCTTTGATCCCGACCTGATTGCGCCCGACAAACTGCTCGAGACACTGCAATCGATTGAGTCCGAACTCGGCGATAGCGCGCTGGATCTCAATACCCGCATCATCGAAATTCCGGTTTTCTACAACGACCCCTGGACCAACGAGACGCTGCTGCGTTTTCGCGAACGCCATCAGGAGCCGAACTCGACCGATCTCGAGTACGGCGCGCGCATCAACGGCTATGCCAGTGTCGACGCCTTCATCGCCGCCCATGCCGCCTCACCCTGGTTTGTCTCGATGGTGGGCTTTGTCGCGGGCCTGCCCTTCATGTTCCAGATGGTCGAGCGCGAGAAGCAGATCCAGGTTCCCAAGTACCTGCGGCCCCGCACCGACACGCCGAAACTGACGATCGGTCACGGCGGCTGCTTCAGCTGCATCTACTCGGTGCGCGGCGCCGGCGGTTATCAGATGTTTGGCATCACGCCGGCCCCGATTTTTGATCCGCAGCAGGCCCTGCCCTACCTCAAGGATTTCATGGTGTTCTTCCGTCCCGGCGACATCGTCAAGTTCAAGCCGATGAACCGCGCGGAATACGACGCGGCGCTGGCGCAAGTGCAGGACGGCACGTTCGACCTGCGCATCCGGCCGGTCAAGTTCGCGCTGCAGGACTTCCTGAAGAACCCGACCACCTACAACCACCAACTGACGGAGACTTTGTATGGCAATTAAGGTACTACAAGCCGGACTTGCGACCACCGTACAGGACGCCGGCCGCACGGGCTACTACCACCTGGGCATCCCTCTTTCCGGGGCGCTTGATCAGTACTCATTCCGCGCCGCCAATCTGCTGCTCGGTAACCCGGAAGATGCGGCGGCGCTCGAGATGACGATGCTCGGCCCTAAACTCGAATTCACGCAGGACGCACTGATCGCGCTGACCGGCGCCAACCTGCCAGCCAAGCTCGATGGTGTAGACATCGCCAACTACGAAGTCGTGGCCGTCAAGGCCGGTAGCGTGCTGAGCTTTGGCTACCTCAAGGATGGCGTTCGTGGCTACCTTGCGGTGGCCGGCGGCATTGACGTGCCCGTGGTGCTGGGCAGTCGTTCGACTTACATCCTGGGTGCCATGGGTGGCTTTTGTGGCAGAAAACTTCAAGCTGGTGACGTGCTGCCTGTCGGTGTCGCCACCGGGCCGTCGCACTTGGGCCGAAAGTTGCCGGAGCAATTGAAGCCGGTGTTCCCCAAGGACGTGCAAGTCCGCGTGTTGCCGGGCCTGTACTTTCACTGGCTGACTGAAGCGTCGGGCAAATCTTTCTTTGACGATACCTGGCGCGTCGGCCCAGAAGCGGACCGCATCGGCTATCGCTTCAAAGGCGGTCGCGCCCTGGAATTCGCGCCGCGCGAGCGCCCCTTTGGCGCTGGCTCCGATCCCTCAAACATCGTTGATGCCGGTTATCCGGTCGGCTCGATTCAGGTACCCGGCGGGCTGGAGCCGATCATGCTGCATCGCGACGCCATCTCCGGCGGCGGCTACGCAATGATCGGCACCGTCATCAGTGCCGACATGGATCTGGTTGCCCAGTTGCAACCGAATTTCCGCACGCAATTTGTCGCAGTTGACATGGCGCAGGCCTTGGCGGCGCGCGCCCAGTCCAAACAGCGCCTGACCGATTTGCGGGCGACCCTGAAGACCTGAGTGTTTTTCGCATTCGTACAAGCAAGAGACTGGCTTGTATTCCCCACCTTCGCACTGGCGCGAAGTTTTTTGACCTTGACTTTTCAATTTGGAGACTAAATGAAAAAACTATTTGTACCCACCCTGATCGCAGGTGTCTTGTTGTCTGCTTCTCTGGCAGCACAGGCCGCCAACTGGTACCCATACGCAGCCGAGCAGACAGAACCCGCGTTCTCCGATACTGGAGCGAAAAAGCCGGTTAACTACAGTCCGCTACCCAAAGCATCGAAGAAGTGGAAGCTGTGCGTTTCATTCCCGCACATGAAGGACGCCTACTGGCTGGGTGTTGACTATGGTGTGGTTGAAGAAGCCAAGCGTCTTGGCGTCTCAGCCCAGGTGCTTGAAGCGGGTGGTTACACCAATTTGAACAAGCAGATTTCACAGATTGAAGACTGCGTCGCCGGCGGCGGCCAAGCCGTGGTCATCGGCGGTATTTCTGCCGACGGGCTGGTCAACCTGGTCAAGTCGCTCAGGGCGAAAAATATCCCGGTTGTTGATTTGGTGAACGGCATCAACTCTGCAGAGTTGACCGCCAAGTCGCTCGTGTCCTTCTACACGATGGGGCAGGAAGCGGGTGCCTACCTTGCCAAGAAGCATCCGGCAGGTGGTGCCAAGGCCGTGGTCGCATGGTTCCCCGGACCAGCGGGTGCGGGCTGGGTCGAGGCCGCCAACAAGGGCTTTGCAGAAGCGGTCAAAGGCAGTTCGCTCGAAGTAATGGCGCCGATGTACGGAGACACGGGCAAAGAGGCGCAGGCCAAACTGGTTGAGGACGCGCTGCAGTCCAACCCGGCTATTCGCTACATCGCCGGCACCGCCGTCACGGCGGAAGTGAGCCAGGGCATTGTGCGCGCTCGCAATTTGAAGGACAAGGTGCAGCTGGTGTCGTTTTACCTGACCCCGGACGTCTATGCCGGTATTGAAAAGGGCACGATCATGGCATCACCCGCCGACGCTATGGTGATTCAAGGGCGCATGTCCATCGACCAGGCGGTGCGTGCACTGGAAGGCAAAGACCTGATCAAACACGTGGGCCCGAAGATTGTCACGATCGACAAGGCAAACCTGAAGCAGATTCGTCGCGACGACGTACTCCCACCCGCAGCATTCAAGCCGCTATTTGAAGTCAAATGATGAGAGCCTGCGGTTTGGGCAAGTCAGCTTTAGAGATTGTTTTTGCATCAAGATCAAGAGCGACCTTGTCCAGGCAGCAGGTTGATTCAAGATGAGCGATGTGCTGTTGTCCATCGAAGGTCTGTCAAAAGAGTTTCCCGGTGTGCGTGCGTTGGATGGCGTGGATTTTGAGTTGCTTGCCGGCGAAGTGCATGCCATATTTGGCGAGAATGGTGCCGGCAAGTCCACCTTGATTTCCATCATCGCGGGAGCGCAACCGCAGGGCGGTGGGGTGATCCGCATGCACGGCGAGATCCGCCGGTTTTCATCGGTCGCTGATGCCAGACGGCAAGGCATCAGCGCCGTGTTTCAAGAGTTCTCGTTGGCGCCGCACCTTACGGTTGAAGAAAATCTGTGTTTGGGCGAAGAACATATTCACCAGCGATTTGGTTTGCTGCGCTTGTCGGAGATGTCGCGGCATGCCAGTGCGCTGTTAGAGCGGCTGAATTTCAAGATTGACCCGCATCGTGTTGTTGCCACGCTGTCGCGCGCCGAGCAGCAAATGGTCGAAATTGCCAAGGCGTTGCGCGGGAAACTTTCGGTTCTGATCCTGGACGAACCCACGGCATCGCTGACCGACAGAGAAAGCGAGCAACTGTTTTCGACCGTTCGCAGCCTCAAACAGCAGGGCGTAGGCGTTATTTACATCACCCATCGCATTCAGGAGATCAAACGCTTGGCCGATCGCGTGACAGTGCTGCGTGATGGCAAACACATTGGCGTGGTGGATGCCGCCAGCACCTCTGAGGCCAAACTTATTGAAATGATGGCCGGACGCGCGGTTGAAAAGATCTACCCTTCCATAAGCGCCAATCCAGGGCGTGCGATTCTGGAGCTTTCTGATATTCGCGGCGGTGCAGGCGTTGTCGTCGATCATTTCGTCGCACGCGAAGGTGAAGTGGTTGGCGTTGCTGGCCTGGTTGGCTGTGGCAAATCGGATTTACTCAGAATGGCTTTCGGTATCGAGCCCATGAAATCCGGAACGGTGCGGCTGGATGGTCAGATCGTTGACAGACCGACGCCGCGTCGCATGCTTAACGCCGGTGTTTTTTATTTGCCCTCCGATCGGCGCGAAGAGGGTTTGATGCTGTCGGCCAGTACCGCCGACAACATCACACTCAACGCCCTGACGCAACAGCCTATTCATTTTCGCTCCGGGTTTTTGTCACTGTCAGCAGAAAGAACGGTAACGCGGGACATTGGAAGGCGCGTCGATATCCATCCGTCGAATCTTCCCCGCGCCACTGCGCTGTTGTCAGGCGGAAATCAGCAGAAGGTATTGTTTGGCCGGGGACTGACGCGCCCCATCAAACTGTACATTCTTGACGAGCCAACGGTAGGCGTCGATGTCGGGACGCGCAGCGCCATTTACTACCTGATCAAGGAGTTGTGTGAAAAGGGCGCGGCCGTCATCCTGATTTCGTCCGATCTGCCCGAAATCCTGCACATGTCCCATCGCGTGTATGTGATGCGCTCGGGTCGCATGGCGGCCGAAATCGACCGCACCCAACTCACCGAAGCCGCCGTGCTGAAGCACTTCTTTTAGCCGATCACGTCAAACAAGGCAATTCAGAATGAGTTCAATCGATCCTGCAAGCAATCCGACACCAGCTCCGCATTTATCTCCGCGCGACTGGATACTGAAAATCTTTCTGCACTGGGGGGTCATGCCCTTTTTGCTTGTGATAGCGGTCATCACCTTCAGCTTGATGTCATCGCGCTTTCTGACCAGTGAGAATTTGATCAATCTGCTGCGTCAGTCGGTCTATCTTGTGCTGGTGTCGTTGGGTCAGATGCTGGCTCTGATTTCGGGTGGCTTTGATCTGTCGGTAGGAACGATTGTGGCGCTCGCATCCGTTGTATCAGCGCTGACTATGGGCGCCTTGGCCCCGAGTTTTCCGGATGCCATCTGGCTGGTTATCACCCTGGGCTGTCTGGCCGGCTTGGCAGCTGCCATGTTGATGGGCGTTATCAATGGCGCAGGTGTGGCCATATTCGGAGTCTCGCCG
>CAIWNX010000203.1 GCA_903914175.1 uncultured beta proteobacterium
CGCGCCGCCACCATACTGAACGAACGTGGCGAGTGTTATCAACGCGCCGGTCGGCTCGTCTCAATAACCGATGTTAGCGGCTGTCTGAATCCGCACAAATCTGGCGGCGATAAATGGCGGTGTCAATTGGCTGCCGAATCTGGTGGTCATTTATGGTGGCGCAATCCGGTGGTCGATTTCGGTGGTCACGGCACCACCAATAGAGAGGGCCCCGTGAGGGGCCCTGGTTGTTGCTGAGGTTAGAGGATCGTCGTTATTCAGAACGGCAAGTCCTGGTCAAATTCGTCAAGCGGTTCGTAGCTAACGCGCTGCTCACGCATCAGGTTCTGGATGACCAGGCCGTAATGGGTCCAGACGCGATGGCGCAGGTCATCAAGCAACTCCCATGCTGCCAATGCCTGCTCTGGTGTCCAAGTGGCGTCCACGGTGAACGGCAAACCACCTGAGAGCCCTGAGGGTTGATGCCATTTGCTCATGGCTTGCTCTTTGAGGTTTTGCGTTTACCCGCGCGTGCCTTGGCATGCTCTTGTGCCTCCTTCTGCCTGTACGACTCCCCCTTGATGCCAACAATCTCGGCGTGGTGAACGAGCCGGTCAACCAGTGCCACCACGCAAGCCGCGTTGGGGAATACTTCGTTCCAGTCGGTAAACGATTTGTTCGTGGTGAGCAGCGTGCTTTTTTGCTCATGGCGGCGGCTGACCAGCTCGAATAGCAGGTCGGCATAGCGGCTGGAATACGAGAGGTACCCGACCTCGTCAATGGCCAACAGCGCGGGTCTGGCGTAGTGGCGCAGCCTACTGCGCAGTGCCGAATCACTGTCCAGGCTGGCAAGCTCGCCGAGCAGCTTGCCCGCAGTGGTGAAGATGACGGTATGCCCCTGCAGCACCGCCTGGTGCGCGATGTTCTGGGCAATGGTGGTCTTGCCCACGCCGGAGGGCCCGACCAGGATGGCGTTGCTGGCGGTCTGCAGGAACTGCAACGTCATCAAGTCACTCACGGCGCCCTGGTCAATCTGCTCGGGCCAGCTCCAGTCGTAGTCAGTCAAGGGCTTGAAGCGCCCGATGTGCGCACTGTGCAAGCGCCGCTCCATGGAGCGCCGGGTATTCTCTTGCTCCTCCCAGTCCAGCAGATTGGCCACCCAGGGCTCTGTGCAACAGGCGCTCCAGTTGGACAGCAGGCCGTTGAGATGCAGGGCCTGGGCACGGCGTTTGAGTGTGGATGGATCAGCTGTTTGCATCGTCTGGGCCTCCAATGAGTTGGTCATAGCCATCCAGGCTGTGGGGCCGCACCGCAATGTCACGGGCACGCACATGTTCGGGCAGGGCCATGCCCAGTGGGGGTGGGGTTTGCTGATCGCGTTGGCGCTGCAGTGCCAGGCGAACGGCATTGGGGTGTGGCACGCCACGACTCAGGGCATCCGCAACGGCCGCAGTCATCTGCGCGCGCCCATGCACATCAAGCAGTTCCTGCAACTGACTGGCGGTGCGCCCCAGCGGCTCGCCCCGCTTGGCTGCCTCATTGAGCAAGATCTGGATCTGAGGAATTGCGTGCACCAGGCGGTCGGTATCACGGTGGGCACGCCCGGCCCGCTTGTGAGCGACCAGTTCCTCCAGGTGGGCGTCGGCCTCGATTTGCTGCCCCTTGTCCCAGCACCGCCGGTGGGTGGCCAGCGCCTGTTGGCCATCCAGAATACGCACCTCGTTCAGGTCGGCGTGCACGGTCAGACTGCGCTGCACATGGGTGTGGGGGATGGAATAGTCGTTCAAATCAAAGCGAACATAGGGCGTCTTGCCGGCCGACACGGCCCGCAGCTCATCGCACTCAAACGGATTCGCGGGTAGCTCCATCAGCTGGGGCAGCTCCAGTTCATAGGCTTGCTGCACCGACAACTTGGTGTCTTCGGGGCAGGGGCGCTGGCTGGAGGCTCCCGCCACCCAGGCATCGGCCTGTGCATTGAGGTCGTCGATGTCTGTGAAGGTGCGCGCGGCAAAGAAGTTGTCGCGGATGTAGCGAATCGAGCGTTCCACCCGACCCTTCTGATTACCTCGGGCTTGTTGCACGGGTCGTGGCTCGAAACGGTAATGCGCACAGAGTGCCAGCAGGGTGGGATTGAAGCGGATGGCGTGCCCCTTGCGTTCGAGCACCGCGCTCTTCAAGTTGTCGTACAAAGTGACTCTGGGAACCGAGCCCCAGGACTCGAAGGCCTGGACGTGGCCACGCAGGAAGTTCTCCATGTGCGCGCCCAGGAAGAAGCGCAGGAAGATGCGCCGGGACCAGGACAAGACCATCACAAAGGCCATCAATGGGCGCTTGGCCTGGCCGACTTGGATGTGGCCAAAGTGACCCCAGTCGCATTGGCATTGTTCACCGGGCAAGGTGCGCAGGCGCAAGTAGGCCTGTGTTGTGGGGCGCGGACGGTGTCTGGCGATAACGTGACGAAAGTGGTCAGGGCGACCACCATAGCCACGCTCCACCACCATGGCGTAGAGCCGGCTGGCGGTGAGGTTTGGAAACTGCTTGAAGGTTTGTTCGATAAACGGCAGGTAGGGAGTTACTGCCGAAGGCCGCGGTGCCTGCACGATAGGAGCAACACCGGCTTGGGTGAGCACGCGCATGACTGTCTCGCGGTGCACGCTTAGTTGGGACGAGATAGTTCCCACCGGCC
This sequence comes from uncultured beta proteobacterium, assembly GCA_903914175.1. Lineage (GTDB taxonomy): Bacteria > Pseudomonadota > Gammaproteobacteria > Burkholderiales > Burkholderiaceae_C > Rhodoferax. Next base: position 2,666 of record CAIWNX010000203.1, read on the forward strand.
AGCGCTCGGCGTGGTGGTAGCGCAGGATTTGCGCTGTCAGATCAGGGGTAATGGTCATGTAAATCGGCACTCCTTAAAGTTCGGTTCGAGGGCGCACGAAAGCGATAGCCCAAAAAGCCAAGGCGCACAAAAGCGGATACCGAACGGCCACAGAAGTGGCACTGGCAGCTTTGATTTACGCCGGGTTGCTGGGCTGTTGCTTCGTCTGCTGGGAGTACATCAGTACAGGTCGGTGGCGGGCTACCCTGATGCGTCACCATTTGTTGGCGCGCCCTCCATTGGCCCTGGCGCCGGGCATGCGCATGGCGGCCTTTGCGGCTGTTCTGGTAACGCTTGGCAGCAGCACGTTGGGCACAACTTCTGGCCAAGCGCGAACAATCGGCGCTGCAATAGCGCTGACCCCGGTCGCAGTGGCTGCACACGAGCGCGGGCACACGGCAACGCGCGCACAGGAAACGTCGAGGTGGTGGCTCCATCGGCACAGCTGCACCGACGAGGGTTGGGCTGGACAGTGCCTGATGTTTCGTGAAATACTGACATCGGCAACGTCGCCCTCTCGGGCTCGGGGCACGGCGTCGGGCTGAACTTGCTACGGTATGGACCCGGCGTCGTGCCTGCTCTCGCTTTATCGGCACGCCCCGTTTCTAACCGCTCATGCGCCAGTTGGCTACCTCAGCAACCTGGCCGCCAGCCACCACCACCTGACAAATTCCCAAGGCCGTGTTTGCACTCGCCCTCCGGGCTCCTGCAAACACGGCCTTGCAGGTAACTCTCTTCGATCCC
>CAIWNX010000204.1 GCA_903914175.1 uncultured beta proteobacterium
ACTCTCTTCGTTTCCATAGTGTCCACCTGCTTGTTTCGTGGACACTATGTTTACCCGCTTGGCCGCCGGATTCAAGATGACTTCGCTAGCCGCTTACCCTCAAGCGCCTGCCGCTGGACCAAATCAAAATCGACCAGGGATTCGTGCGCGACATACTGCTTGATCCGGATGACGCTGCGATTGCCAAAGCGGTGATCGCGCTGGCCGGGAGCATGGGTCTGGAGGTGATGGCCGAAGGCGTGGAAACCGAGGCCCAGCGCAATTTCCTGACGGAGCTTGGCTGCCTCGCCTTTCAGGGCTATCTGTTCAGCAAGCCGCTGCCGGTGGCTGAGTTTGAGGCGTTTATGAGGCGAGTGTGAGGGTAGGGAAGCCGCCACTCTCTGTGCGCTCCAGCAGACCCAACCCAGCCAGAATAACCACGTCTTCATGCACGCGCTTGACATCGCGCCCTACCGTGCGCGCCAGTTCTCGCACCGACAGTTCACCTTTGCCTCGCTCGTTGTCAAAGCCCACCACCCGCACACCGTTCACCACATATACCGCGCTGTACTTGTAGCCGTGTTCGGTAGGTGGTACAGGTTCGGGAACTTCTGACCAACCAAAAATAACACCAGAGTCTCGCCAAGCTGGCGGACTGACTGGAACTGACCGCTTAGATACGTTGCTCGGCACGCCTCTCCGTCATGAAGGAAATGCGGTTGCGCCCCTCTTTCTTGGAGCGGTACATCGTGGCATCGGCCCACTTCAACAGGTTGTCCAGGTCTTGGTGCTCCTTGGAGAACAGAACAACGCCGATGCTGGCGCTGCAGTAGTGCTCGATCGTGGTTGCCTCGTTCCCACCGGGAAGCCGGTAGGCCTGCGAGAGCGAGACGCGGACCTTTTCTGCCAGCTTGTTCGCTAGTTCTGCAGCGGCCACCTGATCCGTCGTCAGATCGCACAGCAGCACCACAAATTCATCGCCACCCACGCGAGACACGGTGTCGGTGGCGCGCACACAAGCAGTGAGCCGACGTGCCACTTCCACCAGCAGCAGATCGCCAACTGCATGCCCGCGTTGGTCGTTGAGCGGCTTGAAATTGTCCAGGTCCATGAACATCAGTGCGCCAAAGCTATCACTTCGCTTGCCAACTGCCATGGCTTGCGCCAAACGATCCATCAGCAGGCGTCGGTTCGGAAGATTGGTCAGGGTGTCGTGAAATGCGAGTTGCCGCACTTGATCTTCCATTTGTTTGCGCTGATCGATTTCTTGTCCGAGTTCTTCTTGAGTCTTCTGCGCGCCAAGCAAGACATAAAGGACAGTGCACACAATCAGGATGACGGTACTCAGCACGTAGTACTGGGTACTTTGCACATTCGAGTCAAATATAGAGCTCGAACCGGATCGCAGGACGTAAAGATTCTTCACCATACTGGAAACGATTGATACCGACAGCACCAAGGCCAGAATCCGAAAAGTTACCGTGCGCCAGCGACCGCCAACAAAACGAAGGCTGACATAAATCGAATAGGAGTCGAACATCAACCCGGGCAAACTCACCACGATGGTACGCAGCAAATAGTCGGGCCAAACCAGCAGGAAGCAGAATGCGCCAGCAAGTGCCGCAGCAGTAATGGAAAATCCCAAACGCCACGGAGGCTCTCGTTCGGCCGCGGTGATTGTTCCGGCAGAGATGAACAGCCAGCCAGTGAGCAAGCCGGCCTGCCCGAACATGACTGACGCGGTTAATGGCACGATCCCCCGCAGGCCCAAGAGCAGCACACCGAAGGCTGCCAACGTGGCGCCTACCGCCCAGTACCTTACCGGTCGATAGGTACGATTGATGACCCATGCATATGCCAGCAGCGCAGCTCGACAGACGAGGATGATCGTGCTGACCAGTATCACAGTGCGAATATCGATCACAACCGCGTCCATTGTGTTTCCCAATTGGGCCAAGAATACCAGTTTTGTCCTTCCCGGATGGTTGGCCTGAAATTCAACCGTCCTGCTACCAGTCTTCCTTCACCGCCAGCACCGCGTCCTGCCCGGCTGCTGCGCGACCGGCTACTCCGTGGCGATGCAGGCTACAGCCTCGTCGTTTTCGTAGGCGATGAAGAAGAGTTCTCCACGCGCGAAGTCAGCAGCAAGCCAGTTGGCCTGCGTGAGACCAAACCTCTCGGCAACGTCTTTGTTGGACTCGGATATGCGCATGGCTAGAACCGGTGCGTCGTCCTCGTGGGCACTTCGGATTTGCATGGTGAGGGACGTGGGTTGCCTTCAAGCGCCTAACGTTGTCGCTGTCCGGCACGCGGCAAGTATCGCGCAGTGGCAACCTGATGCTGCGGGTGCGCGACGAGCAAGCCCAGCGTAACGAAGCGTTGCTCGCCGTAAGAGAACCGGTCATCTTCGAAAGTGAACGTCACCCCTTCGAACACGCTTGCGGCATCTACGAAGTCAAGGCCATGGCTTTGATATTTGCGGTGCGCTTGCGTGTTGCCGCGCTTGGACGACCTGCCAAATTTCGTTCCACTTCCACGCGCAGTGCGGCATTGATCCGTGACTGGTAGCCACTACCTTGCGCCTTGAAGAACTCCAAAATATCTGCATCCAGACGAACCGAGGTGAGCACCTTGGTGGGAGCGGCCTGCGGCCCACGTCCGCGTTTAAGAACCGGCGC
>CAIWNX010000205.1 GCA_903914175.1 uncultured beta proteobacterium
CTACCCGCCACAGCCGTCGATGCGCATCATCGGCGACATCATCGAGTACACGGCCAGGAACATGCCGAAATTCAACTCGATCTCGATCAGCGGCTACCACATGCAGGAATCGCGCGCGAACCAGGCGCTGGAACTGGCCTTCACGCTGGCCGACGGCAAGGAGTACGTGAAGACCGCCATTGCCAAGGGCATGGATGTGGACGGGTTTGCGGGGCGCCTGTCCTTCTTCTGGGCCATCGGCATGAACTTCTATCTGGAAGTGGCCAAGATGCGCGCTGCGCGCCTGCTCTGGTGCCGCATCATGAAGGGCTTCGACGCCAAGTCGCCCAAGAGCCTGATGCTGCGCACGCATTGCCAGACCAGCGGCTGGAGTCTGACCGAGCAGGATCCCTACAACAACGTGGTGCGCACCACCATCGAGGCCATGGCGGCTGTCTTTGGCGGTACGCAAAGCCTGCACACCAACAGCTTTGACGAAGCGATCGCACTGCCCACCGAGTTTTCATCGCGCATCGCGCGCAATACCCAACTCATCATCCAGGAAGAAACCCATATCACCAATGTGATCGACCCCTGGGCCGGCTCCTACATGATGGAGAAACTGACGCAGGACATGGCGGACGCGGCCTGGACCCTCATCGAAGAGGTCGAAGCCATGGGCGGCATGACCAAGGCGGTGGACAGCGGCTGGGCCAAGCTCAAAATCGAAGCCGCTGCCGCCCAGAAGCAGGCGCGCATCGACAGCGGCAAGGACGTTATCGTCGGCGTCAACAAGTACAAGCTCAAGACCGAAGACGCGATCGATGCGCGCGACATCGATAACGTGGCGGTGCGCGATGCGCAGATCGAGCGCCTGAACGCGATCAAGCAAAAGCGCGATGCAAATGCGGTGAAAGCGGCGTTGGCGGCCATTACCGAAGCTGCGAAAGCCGGTAGCGGTAATCTGCTTGATCTGTCGATCAAGGCCGTGCGCCTGCGCGCCACGGTGGGCGAGGTCAGTGACGCGCTGGAGCAGGTTTATGGCCGGCACCGTGCTGATACGCAAAAGGTCAGCGGCGTCTATGCCGCGGCCTATGACTCGGAAGGGGACAGCATGGACTTCTGGGAAAGCCTCAAGACTGATATCAGCGCTTTTGCGCAGACCTACGGGCGCCGGCCGCGCGTGATGATTGCCAAACTCGGGCAGGACGGGCACGACCGTGGCGCCAAGGTGGTGGCCACCGCCTTTGCCGATCTCGGGTTTGATGTGGACATCGGCCCGCTGTTTCAGACACCCGAGGAATGCGCGCGCCAGGCCATCGAGAACGATGTGCATGCGGTTGGCGTTTCGACCCTGGCCGCTGGCCACAAGACCCTGGTGCCGGCCATCATCGCGGAGTTGAAGAAGCAGGGCGCCGATGACATCGTCGTGTTTGTTGGCGGCGTTGTGCCGCGGCAGGACTATGACTTTTTGTACGCTGCCGGTGTCAAGGGGATCTATGGCCCCGGAACGCCGATCCCGGTCAGCGCCCAGGACGTGCTGGCACAGATCAAGAAGGCCTTGCAGGCTTAAGCCACGTCATGCCCGGCATGAGCTTGTTTGAGTCCATTGTTCATGGATCGGCGCTTACGCAGCGCCGCGCCATCGCCAAGGCCATCACCTTGCTGGAATCGACGCGCGCCGAACACCGGACGCAGGCCGACGCGCTGCTGAGCGCATTGTTGCCGCACACGGCCCGGTCGTTTCGGATCGGCATCAGCGGCGTGCCCGGTGTCGGCAAGTCAACTTTTGTGGAAACGCTGGGCCTGTACCTGATCGATCAAGGGCATCGGGTAGCGGTACTGGCGGTCGATCCCTCCTCGTCGCTGTCGGGGGGCTCCATTCTGGGTGACAAGACGCGCATGGAAAAACTCTCAGTGCACGAGAACGCCTACATCCGGCCCAGTCCGAGCAGCGGCACGCTGGGCGGCGTGGCCGAGAAGACGCGCGAAGCGATGCTGGTCTGCGAGGCGGCTGGTTATGACGTCGTGCTGGTTGAGACCGTCGGTGTCGGACAGTCGGAGACGGCGGTGGCCGGTATGACCGACATGTTCGTGCTGATGCAGTTGCCCAACGCGGGTGACGATTTGCAGGCAATCAAGAAGGGCGTCATGGAACTGGCTGATCTGGTGCTGATCAACAAGGCCGACCTCGATGCCATCGCGGCGACGCGGGCGCAGACGCAGATTGCCGCCTCGCTGCGCCTGCTCGGTATGCATGGCAGCCCCGATGCAATGCAGCAGCGCGAGAGCAACTGGCAGCCACAGGTGATACAACTCAGCGCGCTGCTGGGGCAGGGTGTCGATACTTTTTGGACTGCGGTGCAACGCTTCAAAACCTTGCAACAACAGGGCGGCAGGCTCGCAGCACGCCGCCAGCAGCAGGCCCTGGCCTGGATGTGGGAGCGCATCGATGCCGGACTCAAACAGGCATTTCGCCAGCACCCGAACGTGCAGCGTCTGCTGCCGCAACTGACGCTGGAAGTGCAACAGGGCCGCATGGCGGCCTCGACCGCCGCCCGGACCCTGTTGCTGGCGCAAACTGAAACACAGAGCGCAAGTCATCCGTGATAACCGAGCAACGACAGCAATGATCAGAACCTAGTAAAGAGAAACACCATGCACGACATACTTGAACAACTCGAAGCCAAGCGCGAACTCGCGCGCCTGGGCGGTGGCCAGAAGCGCATCGACCTGCAACACAAGAAGGGCAAGCTCAGCGCGCGCGAGCGCCTTGAACTGCTGCTTGACGAAGGCACTTTTGAAGAATGGGACATGTTCGTCGAGCACCGCTGTGTCGACTTCGGCATGGAAGAGCAGAAGATTCCAGGTGACGGTGTCGTCACCGGCTACGGCATGATCAATGGCCGCCTGGTGTTTGTCTTCAGCCAGGATTTCACCGTGTTCGGCGGCGCCCTGAGCGAAGCCCATGCGGAGAAGATCTGCAAGGTGATGGACCAGGCCATGCGGGTGGGAGCACCGGTGATCGGTTTGAACGACTCGGGTGGCGCGCGTATTCAGGAAGGTGTGGCCTCGCTCGGCGGTTACGCCGATGTGTTCCAGCGCAACGTGATGGCCAGCGGTGTTGTGCCGCAGATCAGCATGATCATGGGCCCCTGCGCTGGCGGCGCTGTTTACAGCCCGGCCATGACCGATTTCATCTTCATGGTCAAGGACAGCTCCTACATGTTCGTCACCGGTCCTGAAGTTGTGAAGACCGTGACGCACGAAGACGTGACAGCCGAAGAACTCGGTGGCGCCATCAGCCACAGCACCAAGAGCGGCGTCGCCGATCTGGCTTTCGAGAACGACGTCGAAGCGCTTTTGATGCTGCGCCGCCTCTACAACTACCTGCCGCTGAACAACCGCGAGAAAGCGCCGGTGCGCCGCGGTGGTGATCCGGCCGATCGCGTGGACCTGAGCCTGGACACACTGGTGCCGGACAATCCGAACAAGCCCTATGACATGAAGGAGTTGATCGTCAAAACGGTTGACGATGGCGACTTCTTCGAACTGCAACCTGAGTACGCCAAGAACATCCTGATCGGCTTTGCCCGTATGGAAGGGCAGACCGTGGGTATCGTGGCCAATCAGCCGCTGGTGTTGGCGGGTTGCCTGGACATCAAGAGCTCGATCAAGGCGGCGCGCTTTGTGCGCTTTTGCGATGCCTTCAATATTCCGGTCGTGACTTTTGTCGATGTGCCCGGCTTCATGCCCGGCACGGCGCAGGAATACGGCGGCATCATCAAGCACGGCGCCAAACTGCTCTATGCTTTTGCCGAGTGCACGGTGCCCAAGATCACGGTCATCACGCGCAAGGCTTACGGTGGCGCCTACGACGTGATGAGTTCCAAGCACCTGCGTGGCGACGTCAACTTTGCCTGGCCCAACGCCGAGATCGCGGTCATGGGCGCCAAGGGTGCGGTGGAAATCATCTTCCGGGAAGACAAGGGCGACCCGGTCAAGCTTGCAGCCAAGGAAGCCGAGTACAAAGCCCGCTTTGCCAACCCCTTTGTGGCCGGCGCGCGCGGCTTCATCGACGACGTGATCCTGCCGCACGAAACCCGCAAGCGCATCTGCCGTTCGCTGGTCATGCTGCGTGCCAAGAAAATTGAAAATCCGTGGCGCAAGCACGGCAACATCCCCCTTTGATCGCCCGAGGAGAAAAAGAACATGTTTACAAAAATTCTGATTGCCAACCGTGGCGAGATCGCGTGCCGGGTCATCAAGACGGCGCGCAAGATGGGCATCAAGACGGTGGCCGTTTATTCCGAGGCCGACAAGGACGCGCGCCACGTGATGCTGGCCGACGAGGCCGTCCACATCGGACCGGCGCCGAGTCGCGAGAGCTATTTGCTGGGCGAGAAAATTATCGCTGCCTGCAAGCAGACCGGCGCACAGGCGGTGCACCCGGGCTATGGCTTTCTGAGCGAGAACGCGGCTTTTGCCAAGCGGGTCGAGGAAGAGGGCATTGTTTTCATCGGGCCCAAGCACTACTCGATGGCCGCCATGGGCGACAAGATCGAATCCAAGAAGCTGGCCGGTTCGGCCGGCGTCAATTGCATTCCCGGGGTCAACAGCGCGATTGAAACAGCGGAAAACGCCGTGGAAATTGCCAAGGGCATAGGCTACCCGGTCATGATCAAGGCCAGTGCCGGCGGTGGTGGCAAAGGCTTGCGCGTCGCCTACAACGACAAGGAAGCCTTTGAGGGCTTCACAAGTTGCCGCAACGAGGCGCGCAACAGCTTTGGCGACGACCGCGTCTTTGTTGAGAAGTATGTGGAAGAGCCACGTCACATCGAGATTCAACTGATCGGCGATGCACACGGCAACATGGTGTATCTCAACGAGCGTGAATGCTCAATCCAGCGTCGACACCAGAAGGTGATTGAGGAAGCGCCTTCCCCTTTCATCAGCGACGCCACGCGCAAGGCCATGGGCGAGCAGGCGGTGGCACTGGCCAAGGCCGTCAAGTACCAGAGTGCGGGCACGGTCGAGTTCGTGGTTGGCAAGGACCAGAGTTTTTACTTTCTGGAGATGAATACCCGTTTGCAGGTGGAGCATCCGGTCACCGAGTGCATCACGGGCTTGGATCTGGTGGAGTTGATGATTCGCGTGGCGGCCGGTGAAAAGCTGCCACTGACCCAGGCTGACGTCAAGCGCGAGGGTTGGGCCATGGAGTGCCGCATCAACGCCGAGGACCCGTTTCGCGGCTTCTTGCCCTCGACCGGTCGTCTGGTGCGCTTTCAGCCGCCAACAGAGACCATGTTTGCCTCGGACGTCAGCCAGTGGCAGGGCGTGCGTGTCGACACCGGTGTGCAGGACGGTGGCGAAATTCCGATGTTCTACGACTCCATGATCTGCAAACTGATCGTGCATGGCAAGAACCGGCTCGATGCGATTGCCAAGATGCGCGAGGCGCTCAACAGCTTTGTGATTCGTGGCGTCAGCAGCAACATCCCGTTTCAGGCGGCGTTGTTGGCGCATCCCAAGTTCGTTGCCGGCAACTTCAATACCGGTTTCATTGCAGAGAACTACGCCAAGGGTTTCCGTGCCGAAGACGTGCCGCATGATGATCCCGACCTGTTGCTGGCATTGGCGGCTTTTGTGAACCGCAAGTACCGCGGTCGAGCCAGTGCCATCAGCGGCCAGATGGAAGGCCATGAAGTCGCGGTGGGCGAAGATTTTGTGGTGGTGGCGCTGGGGCAAGAGGGCGTCTCGACACCGACAACCGTTTCGGTGACGCAATTTGATGACAGGACCGGCTCCTGCCTGGTTTGCCTGGGGGCCAAGCGCTACCAGTTAAGCAGCAGTTATCGACTCGGCGAAGTTCGCGTCACGGGTAGCTGTAACGGCACGCCGTTCACGGCCCAGGTCGAGCGCGGCAGCATTGCGGGCAAGAATCCGCTGGCCATTCGTGTCTCGCACAACGGTGCGCAGATTGACACGCTGGTGTTGTCCAGGCGGGCGGCGGAGCTTTACGCGCTGATGCCTTACAAGGCGCCGCCAGATATGAGCCGCTTTGTGTTGTCGCCGATGCCGGGTCTGCTGGTCGATGTGGCGGTGCAGCCGGGCCAGAAGGTGCTGGCGGGCGAGCGCGTCGCGGTGATCGAAGCCATGAAGATGGAAAACGTGCTGTTTGCCGCTGCCGATGGCGTCGTCAGCAAGGTGCTGGCGGCCAAGGGCGAGAGCCTGACGGTGGACCAGGCGATTGTGGAATTCGCATGATGAAGGCGCAACGCCCCTTCAAGGTGCTTGGAATCCAGCAGATCGCCATTGGTGGCCCGAGCAAGACCCGGTTGCAAAAGCTCTGGGTTGACATGCTGGGGTTGGAAGTCACCGGCACTTTCCGCAGTGAGCGTGAAAACGTCGATGAGGACATTTGTGCCATGGGCAGTGGGCCGTTCAAGGTCGAGGTCGACCTGATGCAGCCAGTCGATCCCGAGAAGAAGCCTGCCGTCCACAGCACGCCGCTTAACCATGTGGGCCTGTGGATTGACGATCTACCTGCGGCCGTTCAATGGCTTACGGCGCAGGGCGTGCGCTTCGCCCCCGGTGGCATCCGCAAGGGCGCCGCCGGTTTTGACATCTGCTTTTTGCACCCCAAGTCGAATGACGAATTCCCGATCAGCGGCGAAGGCGTGCTGATCGAATTGGTGCAGGCGCCACCAGAAGTGGTCACAGCATTCCGTCAACTCGCTGCTGGCCCGCTCTGAAGCCCTTGTATCCTGTGGGGCCATAGTTGATATAGCTCAATATCTTATAAACGCTGCAGGCTGGTCGGGTTGGCCCGGGGGCTTTTGCATACTTGCTGACGTACACTGCGTACCCTGCCTGGCTGCGCTTGCGGCCTACCAACGGTTTAGGAGACCGACTTGAAGCCTTCCAGTATCGTAAATCCGAACTATTTTCATAAAATTGTCGATTGTCAGTGGGCCTGTCCTGCTCACACCCCCGTCCCGGAGTACATCCGCCTGATCGGCCAGGGTCGCTACAGCGATGCCTACATGATTAACTGGGTTTCCAATGTTTTTCCAGGCGTTCTGGGCCGCACCTGCGACCGACCCTGTGAACCGGCCTGCCGTCGCGGCCGGGTCGAGGAAAACAATGGTGAGAAACCGGAACCAGTGGCGATCTGCCGCCTCAAGCGCGTTGCCGCTGATCACAAGGACGATGTCAAGTCACGCATGCCAACCATCGCGCCGTCCAACGGCAAGCGGGTTGTCTGTATTGGTGCGGGTCCCGCTTCGCTGACGGTGGCGCGTGATCTGGCGCCGCTGGGCTACCAGGTCACGGTATTCGATGGCGAGGCCAAGGCTGGTGGTTTTATTCGTTCGCAGATCCCGCGCTTTCGCTTGCCTGAGTCGGTGATTGACGAAGAAACCGGCTATGTCTTTGACCTTGGCGTTGAATTCAAGAGTGGTCAGCGTGTGGAATCCATGAAGGGTCTGCTGACGCAGGGCTACGACGCCGTGTTTGTCGGTTGCGGCGCACCGCGTGGCCGGGATCTCGATGTGCCCGGGCGCAAGGAGGCAGCGGCGCATATCCATATCGGTATCGATTGGCTCGCTTCGGTTTCGTTTGGCCATATCACCAGTGTTCCGCCGCGTGTCATTGTGCTCGGTGGTGGCAATACGGCGATGGACTGCTGCCGCTCGGCGCGGCGTCTGGGTGGCTCGGATGTGAAAGTCATCGTGCGCAGCGGTTACGATGAAATGAAAGCCTCTCCTTGGGAGCGCGAAGATGCGGTCCACGAAGGCATCCCGATTGTCAATTACCACGTGCCCAAGAGCGTGCAGCACAAGGACGGCAAGCTGCTGGGCATGACGTTTGAGATCGTCAGCGCGACCTACGACGAGAAGGGTCGTCGTACCCTGGTGCCCACTGGCGCTCCCGATGCATTCTTCGAGTGTGATGAGGTGCTGGTGGCGGTTGGGCAGGAAAACGCTTTTCCCTGGATCGAGCCCGAGTGCGGCATCGAGTTTGACCGCTGGGGTCTGCCGACGCTGGGCAAGGAAACTCTGCAGTCAACCGTGCCCAACGTGTTCTTCGGTGGTGATGCAGCTTTCGGACCGAAGAACATCATCACGGCCGTGGCACACGGGCATGAGGCAGCGGTTTCGATCGACCGTTTCCTCAATCGTGAAGACGTCAATCGTCGGCCCGCGCCGCGCACCAATCTGATGTCGCAGAAGATGGGTATCCATGAATGGAGCTATCACAACGATGTGTCTGAGGACACGCGGTTAAAAGTGCCATGGGTCAAGGCCGAGATGGCGCTCTCCAGTATCCGGGTTGAAGTGGAACTCGGTTACGACGCGGCCATGGCCTACAAGGAGGCCAGTCGCTGTCTGAACTGCGACGTTCAGACCATCTTCAACAAGGACACCTGCATTGAATGCGATGCCTGCGCCGACATCTGTCCGACGGACTGCATCACGTTCACGGTCGGCGGCGATGAACCTGACCTGCGAACACGCCTGAGGGCGCCCGCACGCAACCTGGCGCAGGACCTGTACGTGTCGGGTCAACTCAAGACCGGACGCGTCATGGTGAAGGACGAGGACGTTTGCCTGCACTGCGGGCTGTGTGCCGAACGTTGCCCTACCGGGGCTTGGGACATGCAGAAATTCCTGCTGAACACGACACAGGCTGGTCCCGCCTGTCGTGACAGCCGCAAAGCTCATCTGGAGGCCGCATGAAGCGCATAGAAGCCATTAACGATTTTGTCATCAAGTTCGCCAACGTCAACGGCTCCGGTTCGGCCTCGGCCAATGAGCTGTTCGCCAAGGCCGTGATGCGCATGGGCGTACCGGTGAGTCCGCGCAATATTTTCCCGAGCAATATTCAGGGCATGCCGACCTGGTATGAAGCACGTGTCTGCGAGCAGGGCTATCACGGCCGGCGCGGCGGTGTTGACATGCTGGTGGCGATGAATCCGCAGACATGGGATACCGATGTTGCTGAAATCGAACCGGGTGGCTATCTGTTCTATGACAGCACGCGCCCGATTCCAGAAGACAAGTTCCGCAAGGATGTGCAGGTCATCGGTATGCCGCTGACCGAGATCAGCAACGCCGCCTATCAGGACCCGCGCCAGCGCCAGTTGTTCAAGAACATCATTTACGTTGGCGCCCTGTCGGTTTTGCTCGACGTTGAAGCCGATGTTTTTGAGAAGCTGTTTGCCGAGCAGTACAAGGGCAAGGAGCGTTTGCTCGAATCCAATATTCAGGCTTTGCACCTGGGGCGTGACTATGTGAAAAAGCACATTGCAGCGCCGCTGGGCATTCGCGTGCGCCGCTCGGACAAGGTGGGCGATCAGATCTTTACCGACGGCAACAGTGCCGCAGCGCTGGGCTGTATTTATGGCGGCGCCACCGTGGCTGCCTGGTACCCGATCACACCCTCGTCTTCGGTTCCCGAGGCGTTCCAGAAGTACTGCGACAAATACCGGGTCGACCCGGAAACCGGGCGTCATAACTTTGCCATCGTGCAGGCGGAAGACGAACTCGCATCCATCGGCATGGTGCTGGGTGCTGGTTGGAACGGCGCGCGAGCCTTTACGGCTACTTCCGGTCCCGGTGTGTCACTGATGACCGAGTTCATTGGACTGGCTTACTTTGCCGAAATCCCGGTGACCATCATCAATGTGCAACGCGGTGGCCCGTCTACCGGCATGCCCACACGTACGCAGCAGTCCGATCTGCTGGCATGCGCCTATGCTTCACATGGTGATACCAAGCATGTATTGCTGTTTCCGCAAGATCCGCATGAGTGCTTTTTGCACTCGGCTGCTGCGCTGGACCTGGCTGACCGTTTGCAGACACCGATCTTTGTCATGACCGATCTCGACATTGGCATGAACCAGCGCCTGTGCAAACCCTTTGTCTGGGACGATGCCAAGCAGTACGACACCGGCAAGGTGATGACAGCGGCTGAACTTGAGTCGGGTAAGGACTTTGGGCGTTACAAGGACGTGGACGGCGATGGCATCCCCTGGCGCACGATACCGGGTACCCATCCGAGCAAGGGCGCCTACTTCACGCGTGGCAGCACGCGCGACCCCTATGCCCGTTACTCCGAGCGTGGTCCCGACTACATCTACAACATGGAACGTCTGCTCAAGAAGTTCAAGACCGCAGCCGACCTGGTGCCACAGCCACTGCTGCGCAGTGCGCCCGGCAAGACACCGCTGGGCGTGATCTACTTCGGTTCGACGGCGCCGGCCATGCGCGAAGCGCTTGATGTGCTGGATGCCGAAGGTTTGTATCTGGACGCGATGCGCTTGCAGGCATTCCCTTTCCCGGATTCGGTGCGCAACTTTCTCGCCGAACACGACAAGGTGTTTGTGGTCGAACAAAACCGCGACGGCCAGATGCACACCATGCTGGTCAATGAGCTCGACATCAATCCAGCGCGTCTGGTGCGCGTTTTGCACTACGACGGAACGCCGATCACGGCACGCTTTATCACCAACGCCATACGCCGCAGTGTGGCACCCGATGCCGCCAAATTGCCTCAGCACAAGGAACTCGCATGACTTACATTGCAAAACCACGGCTGCACCACCCGACCCTGACCGCCAACAAGGTTGGGTACACGCGTCGTGACTATGAAGGCCGCATCTCCACGCTGTGCGCTGGCTGCGGTCACGACTCGATTTCGGCCGCCGTTATCCAGGCCTGCTGGGAACTCGATATCGAACCGCATCGCGTCGCCAAGCTTTCGGGCATTGGCTGCAGTTCCAAGACGCCGGATTATTTTCTGGGCGCGTCCCACGGTTTCAACACCGTGCACGGCCGCATGCCCTCCGCACTGACAGGCGCCAACCTGGCCAATCGCGAACTGCTCTACCTGGGCGTATCCGGTGATGGGGACTCGGCCTCCATCGGTCTGGGTCAATTTGCCAATGCCATGCGGCGTGGTGTGCGCATGGCCTACATCGTCGAAAACAACGGCGTCTACGGCTTGACCAAGGGCCAGTTTTCGGCCACCGCCGATCGCGGTTCCAAGAGCAAGAAGGGCGTCATCAACAGCGACAACCCGGTTGACCTGGTGGCGCTGGCCTTGCAATTGGGCGCGACCTATGTGGCACGCAGTTTCTCCGGTGACAAGGAGCAACTGGTGCCCTTGATCAAAGGCGCCATGTCGCATGGCGGGGCGGCTTTCATCGACGTCATCAGCCCCTGCGTGACCTTCAACAATCACGGTGGCAGCACCAAGAGTTACGACTATGTGCGCGCGCACAACGACGCCGTCAGCCGCATCGACTTCATAACGCCGCGCAGCGAGATCACAACCGCGTACGCACCGGGCGAGGTGGTTGACGTTCAGCAGCATGATGGCTCGACACTGCGCCTGCGCAAGCTGCACGCAGACTACGATCCGACCGACCGCTATGCGGCCATGAGTTACATGCAGACGCATCAGGCGCGTGGCGAGGTTGTCACCGGCTTGCTCTACATTGACCCGCTGGCGACGGATCTGCATACGGCACTCAATACCAGTGAGCAGCCCCTCAACACCATGCGGGCCGACATGTTGTGTCCGGGCTCCAAAGTGCTGGACAAGATCAACGCATCATTGCGTTGATTCGGATTTGGAACGCCGGTTTCAATTGCGCATCAACAAGGGAGGCAAACATGCCTGAACGTACCGTTTTTCAATCGATGGCGCAAAGGCATGTCATCAGCCTGGCGCCCCAGGCCACGATCTGGGAAGCCGCCTGTGTGATGACCAAGGCAGGCTGCGGCAGCGTGTTGGTGATTGACGGCACCGGGGCGATGCAGGGCATTGTGACCGAGCGTGACCTGATGACGCGCGTGCTGGCCAAGGCACTTAATCCGGAGAAGACAACGCTGGCCGATGTGATGACGCGCAACCCGTATTGCGTCGAACCGGAAATGCTGGTGTCCGATGCCGTGTTGCTCATGATTGAGCGCGGTTTTCGGCATCTGCCGATTGTTTCGGCAGCGGGCAAGATCCAGGGCGTGTTCTCGGTCCGCGATGCCATGCCGCGCGAAATCGGCGCTGCCGTCAGTCTGGCCGAGTTTCACGATCAGGTGAACGACGCGCTGGGTTAATTCCTGTTCTTTTTGGCGGCGTCGCGCTGAGCGCGCGCGCGCGCCAGGGCCGCCTCAATCACGGCGCGTTTCTGGTCCAGTATCACGGGGTCGGTGTGCTGCGAGTGCTGGGCCAGATCAGCCAGTTTGAGTTGGGCTTTTTGTTCCAGTCGTTCGCTGTTTTCTACATGTTCACGTTGGCGTCGCTGAATACTGGCTTGATAGCGGCTGCGCGCCTGCTCTGCCTGCTCCGGTGACCACGCCGCCCAGCCGGTGGCGGTCGCGCTGGTGTTTTCCAGTTCAATGCAATCCACCGGGCAAACCGGCAGACAAAGTTCACAGCCGGTGCAATAGGTTTCCAGTACGGTGTGCATCCGCTTGTTGCTGCCGACGATGGCATCGGTCGGACAGGCTTTGATACACAGGGTGCAGCCAATGCACCAGTTTTCGTCGATGAAGACCACATTGCGCGGCCCTTCAAGGCCATGGGACGGACTCAGTTGGCTGACAGATTTTCCGGTGAGTCTGGCGAGCCGCTCGATGCCTTGGGCGCCGCCGGGCGGGCACTGGTTGATGCCGGCCTCGCCGTTCTCAATGGCCTGGGCGTAGGCGGCGCAGTCCGGATAACCGCAGCGGGTGCACTGGGTCTGCGGCAGGGCCGCAAGCACCCGTTCGGCCAGCCCAGTCATTACTTCTTGCGCGCAACCTTTTTGACGGCCACCTTGGCAACTGGTTTTTTTGCAGCCGGTTTGACCGCCGGCTTGGCTCTGGCGGTCGGCGACGCCAGTTTGTCAGCCGCTCGCTGGTGACTCAGGATAAAGGCCTTCACTTCAGGATAAACGATGTCGCGCCAACGGCTGCCGCTAAAGATGCCATAGTGCCCCGCACCTTTGACTTCCAGATGCTTTTGCTCGGCTGCAACAACGCCGCTACAGATGCTGTGCACAGCCTCGGTTTGGCCTGAGCCCGAGATGTCGTCAAGTTCGCCTTCGACCGAAAACAGCCCGGTCGTCGTGATGTCCTGCGGGCGAACGCGTTCAATCTTGCCGTCCACGCCCTTGACGTCCCAGGTGCCGTTAACGAGGCTGAAATCCTGAAACACGACTTTGATGGTATCAAGGTAGTAGTCAGCGTCCATGTCCAGCACGGCGTTGTACTCGTCATAGAACTTGCGGTGCGCCTCGGTGCTTGCGTCATCACCTTTGATCATGTCCCGAAAGTAGTCGTAATGACTCTTGGCATGGTTGCTCGGGTTCATCGCCACGAAGCCGGAGTGTTGCAGGAAACCTGGATAGACGCGGCGTCCGGCGCCAGCGAAGTTGGTTGGCACGCGGTAGATCACATTGTGCTCAAACCACTCGTGGCTCTTGCTCATGGCCAGGTTGTTGACCGCGGTCGGCGACTTGCGCGCGTCGATCGGACCTCCCATCATGACCATGCTCAAGGGTGTCGTCTCGCCGCGACTCGCCATCAGCGAAACAGCAGCCAGTACCGGAACCGTGGGCTGGCAGACGCTCATGACGTGGCAATTGCCATAGCGCCCTTGCAGATGGCGAATGAATTCCTGCACGTAGTTGATGTAGTCATCCAAATGGAACTTGCCCTCGGACAGGGGAATCAGGCGCGCGT
Organism: uncultured beta proteobacterium; assembly: GCA_903914175.1. GTDB lineage: Bacteria > Pseudomonadota > Gammaproteobacteria > Burkholderiales > Burkholderiaceae_C > Rhodoferax. The sequence continues at coordinate 13,710 of CAIWNX010000205.1, forward strand.
TCTTCCAGTCGGTGATGTAGACCTTGTGGTCTTTGAGCATGGCCTTGACCGTGTCGCGCAGCAGCGTTGCGTAGTGACCCGACAGGGGTGCCACGATCAGCACGGCGGGCTGCACCTTGAGCTTGTCAAGCGTCGCCGAATCATCGCTAAAGCGTTTGAAACGACGCAATTCACAAAAAGGCTTGTTGATCTCGATGCGCTCATGAATGGCGACGTCAATTCCATCGACATCAACCGTGCGCAAGCCGAATTCAGGCTTGATGTAGTCCTTGCCCAGTCGGTGCAACAAGTCGTAGCCGGCCGAGAGGCGCTGCGCAAACGGGTTTTGACCCGCCAGCGACAAGGGGTTGCCGTAGATCTTGGCGGCGGATTGCGCCAGGTCAGTCAACGGCTCCATCAAGGAACGGTGTGTCTCGTAGAGTTGATATAGCACGGTGGATTTACTTTCTGAGAATGTTGCAGTGCAATATAACAGTTCTGGCGGGTCAGAGTTGGAGTGATAACACCAATTTTTAATATAAATTGTCAGGATATTGCAAGACCGGGATCAAAGTCTTGGGTGTCACGGGGAAGAAACGGAAATTGTGGTGGTTTTGGAGGATCCTGCCATGGCAAGCCCGCCTGCATGCTATTTCGGCGCTGCGTTCTTGAGAATGCCGCGCACCAGGTTGCGGCTGTGGGCGCCAAAATTGCCCATTAGTTCGGAGGTGATGCTGTCGAGCCGGGCGCGCTTTGCGGGGTCCTGTTTGCTGATTTCGGCCAACAAGTCAATCTCTGACTCCTTGACACCAAAGTCGAATGACGGGTCCGATACAAACATGCTGGGCAGTGTGTCCACCAGGATGTCAGTGAGCCGGGCACCCAAGGTATGCGACTGGCGTGCGACCACGTCGCGCGCATACAACTCAGACCAGGCCGGGTAGCTGACGTCCCGGTCGCCGCTGCGCAACGATATTTCGATGCCGGTTTCAATCTTGTTCTGCGCCGCCTGGTAGACCATCTGGTTCTGGTATTTCTCCAGAGCCAGATGACGGTTCGACAACAGCACAATCATGTCGTCTTTCATTTTTGGAAAACCGGCCATCGCTAGCAGGTTGATTCCGATCAGGCGGGCTGATGCATTGCTTGGCGACAGACTGGCGTGATAAGGCTGTGTCAAGTCCTGTACATAGTGCAGGGCGAGCCCGGTAAAGCGCCAGCCCCAGTACGGGTGGCCGCTGCGGAAAGCCAGCGCCGCCAGGCTGCTGTACTGGTGTATGCGCAGCAGGGGAAAAGTCTTCTTGATGAAGGGTGCGGCCAGGTAGATAACACGGTCTTCATGGTAGAAGCCCATGTGAAACGGTGCCTGGGTCGAGAAGTAGAGCGCCGGGTTGCCAAACGGCAGCGCCTCGAAGCCATAGACTTTGCCCCAATCCGATGGGCTGTCAGACCACAGATTGATGTCCAGGCCATAGTCCGGCTCGTCGCAGGCAGAGGCGAGCACATTCAGGGGTGCAACGCCCTCACCGACTTTGAGGCCCGCAAAGCGCAGGGTCGAATGTGCTTGTTCCGGCAGCGTATCCACCGCTGAGTGCGCCAACAACCGGCTCGCGTCGGGAGCGGCACCCCAGGGGTCGGGTTGCATATAGAGCGCGAACTTGCTGTTCGGCGCCACCCGCAGCGCCATCAGAAAAGCCTGACGCCGCGCTTCATCGGAGCGCGCAGGATTGGCCTTGAAGGCGAGGGCGGCCGGGCGCGGCGGATAGAACTCAAGGTTGGCGCTGGCCCAAGTCTCCTGGCTGGCGAGCAGGGCCTCAATCGCCTTCTCCTCGGCCTTCAAGAACGTTTCGAGCGGCTGCGCGGCAACCGGCGCGGCATTGGCAAGCTCGGGCATTCGCTCGAACGTACGATAGGCCGCATAGCTGTGATTGCTCCACGCCATGACGTTGCCCGTAGCCAGGCCCAGCAGGGCGGCCAGAGTCAGAGCGAATCGGTTCATAAGAAGATCTCCGAAGAATGCGCGCATCATAGCGAACCGATGGTGGCGCGGGCTGCTACTCGCAGACCAATGGCCACCACGCATCACAGGCAAGCCGGTACCGGGCCTGGCTGCTTAGAGTACCTTGGCAATCGACGCGCAGACGTGGTCGATGTTTTTGCTGTTCAGGGCCGCCACACACATGCGGCCGGTGTCGGTGCCATAGACACCAAATTCACTGCGCAGGCGCACCATCTGGTCCTTGCTCAGGCCCGAATAGCTGAACATGCCGATTTGTGTTGTGATGAAACTCATGTCCTGCTTGACGCCAGCGGCCTTCAGGCCATCAACCAGTTTTTGGCGCATGGCTTTGATGCGCACGCGCATTTCGCCGAGTTCCTTTTCCCACAGCGCGCGCAGTTCCGGGTTGCCCAGCACGGCAGCCACGATGGCGCCGCCATGGGTTGGCGGGTTGCTGTAGTTGGTACGAATCACGATCTTGAGTTGGCTCAGAACGCGGCCAGCTTCTTCCTTGCTGTCGCACAGCACGCTCAGGGCGCCGACGCGCTCACCGTAAAGGCTGAAGCTCTTGCTGAAACTGGTGGCGACAAAGAAAGTCAGCCCGGCATCCACAAACTTTTGTACCACGGCGCCGTCTTCAGCCAGGCCGTTGGCAAAGCCTTGGTAGGCCATGTCAAGGAAAGCCACCAGTTGCTTGGCCTTGACGACGGCCACTACCTGATCCCATTGCGCCGGCGTGATGTCGTAGCCGGTCGGGTTGTGGCAGCAGGCGTGCAGCACGATCACGGTGCCGGCGGCAGCGGCGTTCAGGGCCGCGAGCATGCCGGGGAAGTCAAGGCTGCGGCTCTGCGCGTTGTAGTAGGCGTAGCTCTCGACCGTGAAGCCGGCATTGGTGAACAGGGCGCGGTGATTTTCCCAGCTTGGGTCGGAAATCAGGACCTTGGCCTTCGGGTTGAGATGCTTCAGGAAGTCAGCGCCGACCTTGAGGCCACCGGTGCCGCCCAAGGCCTGGATGGTGGCGACACGACCGGATTTGACCGGCTCGCTGTCCGCGCCAAAGACCAGGGACTTGACGGCGGCGTCATAAGCCACGATGCCGTCGATTGGCAGGTAACCGCGCGCCGTGGGCTTGTCCATCATGGTCTTCTCGGCGGCCTGTACGCATTGCAGCAGGGGCAGCTTGCCGTTGTCGTCATAGTAGACGCCGACGCCGAGGTTGACTTTGTTCGGGTTGGTGTCGGCGGCATATTGTTCGTTAAGGCCCAAAATCGGGTCGCGCGGGGCCATTTCGACAGCGGTAAAGAGTGACATGGGGAAGTCCTGTTAAGAGAAGTCAAAGAAAAGCGAAAACATTCGGCGGTTGCGGGTTTACCCTGAATTTTAACGGGCCGACCCGAGGTCGCCCCAAGCTTTTTTGATACAACATTGACCTTGGTCTATGCACAGGTCTGCGCCGCAGTCTAATCAGGTGGCCGACATAAATCGCTACCATCGCTTCCATTGCGCATTGCGCGTCCCACTTTGCTCTGCCCTGTCATGTCCATCGCCGCATCCCCTGTCACGCCAGCCACCGACGACGCTGAAGCCCTGCGTGTCGGCACGTTTGTGCGCTTCCCCGATTCACCGTTCGAGTTGTTCCAGCCCTATCCGCCGGCCGGCGATCAGCCCGAAGCGATCGACAAACTGGTGGCTGGCATCGAGGACGGCGAGGTGTTTCAGACCCTGCTCGGCGTGACCGGTTCCGGCAAGACCTTCACCATGGCTAATGTGATCGCGCGCCTGGGCCGCCCAGCGATTGTGTTCGCGCCAAACAAGACCTTGGCAGCCCAGCTCTACAGCGAATTTCGCGAGTTCTTTCCGCGCAATGCAGTCGAGTATTTCGTCAGCTATTACGACTACTACCAGCCCGAGGCTTACGTGCCGCAGCGCGACCTGTTCATCGAGAAGGACTCGGCCATCAACGAACACATCGAGCAGATGCGGCTGAGTTGCACCAAGAGCGTGCTGGAGCGCCGCGATGTGGTGATCGTGGCTTCCGTCTCGGCCATCTACGGCATTGGCCAGCCCGAGGCTTATCACAAGATGGTCATGACGCTGCGTGCGGGTGACAAGATGGGGCAGCGCGATCTGATCATGCAACTGGTGCGCATGCAGTACCAGCGCAACGACATCGATTTTTCACGCGGCAAGTTCCGCGTGCGCGGCGACACCATCGACGTCTTTCCGGCCGAGCACAGCGAGATGGCGCTGCGCATCGAACTGTTCGACGACGAAATTGAATCGCTGCAACTGTTCGACCCGCTGACCGGGCGCATCCGCCAGAAGATTCCGCGCTTTACCGTGTATCCGAGCAGCCATTACGTCACGCCGCGCGAGCAGGTGGTTGCGGCGGTGGAGAGCATCAAGCTCGAACTGTCGGAGCGGCTCAAAGAACTGGTTGGCATGGGCAAGCTGGTCGAAGCGCAGCGGCTGGAGCAGCGCACGCGTTTTGATCTGGAAATGCTCAGCGAAGTGGGGCACTGCAAGGGCATCGAGAACTACAGCCGGCACCTGAGCGGTTCGGCACCGGGCGAGCCACCCGCCACGCTGACCGACTACCTGCCCAAGGACGCCGTGATGTTCCTGGACGAAAGTCATGTGCTGATCGGACAGTTTGGCGGCATGTACAACGGCGACCGTTCGCGCAAGAGCACCTTGGTTGAGTACGGCTTTCGATTGCCGAGCGCGCTGGACAATCGGCCGCTCAAGTTCGAGGAGTTCGAGCGCCGCATGCGCCAGGCCGTTTTTGTCTCGGCCACGCCGGGGCAATGGGAGCAGGAACACGCCGGCCAGGTGGTTGAGCAACTGGTGCGCCCGACCGGCCTGGTGGACCCCGAAGTGGAAGTGCGCCCGGCCACGAGTCAGGTCGACGACGTGCTGCAGGAAATCCGCATCCGTGTTGACAAGCACGAGCGTGTGCTGATCACGACGCTGACCAAGCGCATGGCCGAGCAACTCACAGACTACTTGAGCGACAACGGCGTCAAGGTGCGTTACCTGCACAGCGATGTGGACACGGTTGAGCGCGTCGAGATCCTGCGTGACCTGAGACTGGGCGCCTTTGACGTGCTGGTTGGCATCAACCTGCTGCGAGAAGGCTTGGATATTCCTGAGGTTTCGCTGGTGGCGATTCTGGACGCCGACAAGGAGGGCTTTCTGCGCTCCGAGCGTTCCCTGATCCAGACCATTGGCCGGGCCGCGCGCAATCTGCACGGGCGGGCTATCCTGTACGCCGACAAGATGACTGATTCAATGAAGCGTGCCATTGGTGAGACTGAGCGTCGGCGTGCCAGGCAGGTATTGCACAACGAGTTGCATGGCATCACACCGCGCTCTATCGTCAAGGAGGTGAAAGACCTGATCGATGGCGTCTACAGCGAGAAAGCCGGCAAGGAAGCGGACCGGCTGGAACGCGATGCGGTGCAGCGGGCCAAGGTGGAAGACATGAGCGAAAAGGATATTTCGCGCGAAATCAAACGCCTCGAAAAACTCATGTTTGAGCATGCGCGCAACCTTGAGTTCGAGAAGGCGGCGCGCATTCGCGACCAGTTGGGCATCCTCAAGGAACAGGCCTTTGGTGCTTCTGGCAGCGACAACCTGGTGGTCCTGGTGCCCAACGGTAAAGCTGCGTAAATCCGGCGCAAGACTTTGCTTACCCGAGCAAATTGCTAGGTTTCTTGCTATACTTGACTCCGTTAGTCAACCAAACAGACCGAAGGAGCATGTGATGCGACTTACCACCAAAGGCCGTTTTGCGGTCACCGCCATGATCGACCTGGGTCTGCGTCAGAGCAGCGGACCCGTCACTTTGGCGGCGATCAGCCAGCGTCAGGCCATCTCACTGTCGTATCTGGAGCAGTTGTTTGGCAAATTGCGCCGCAATGAGCTGGTCGAGTCCACCCGCGGCCCTGGCGGCGGCTACACCCTGGCGCGCAGCCCATCCGAGATCACGGTAGCGGAAATCATCAGCTCGGTTGACGAGCCGATGGATGCGACACATTGTGGCGGCAAGGAAAACTGCCTGGGCGAGTCCGAGCGCTGCATGACGCACGATCTGTGGACTGCGCTCAACGTGCGAATGGTCGAGTTTCTGGAATCCGTGACCCTGCAAAAGCTGGTCGATGATCAGTTGGCCAAGGGTTTCCGAGTCGAAGACAAACCCACACTCAAGCGCGCCATTTCCAGCATGCCGACCGTCAGGCCTATTCGCATGAATGTGCCCAATTCGGTCTTTGCTTTGGGTAATGCGTTTTCCAAGACATAGGGCTGCCGTTAACGTTTGCGCCCCGTATCAACAGCAAGAATGAACACGTGATGGACACAACACCGCATTTCCCCATCTACATGGATTACAGCGCAACCAACCCCTGCGACGAGCGGGTGGTGGACGCCATGGTCCCCTGGTTGCGACAGCATTTTGGCAATCCAGCCTCGCGCAGTCACGCCTGGGGTTGGGAGGCAGAAGCGGCGGTTGAAAAAGCCCGTGAACAGGTGGCGGCGCTGATTGGCGCCGACACCCGCGAGATTGTCTGGACTTCCGGGGCCACCGAATCGAATAATCTGGCGCTCAAGGGTGCGGCGGGTTTTTACAAGACCAAGGGGCGTCACATCATCACGGTCAAGACCGAGCACAAGGCGGTGCTTGACACCTGCCGCGAACTCGAGCGCCAGGGTTTTGAGGTGACCTATCTCGATGTGCTCTCTGACGGCCTGCTCGACATCGAGGTCTTCAAGGCCGCGATTCGGCCCGACACGATTCTGGCCAGCGTCATGTTCGTGAACAACGAGATCGGCGTCATCCAGGACATTGCCGCCATTGGCGCGATCTGCCGCGAGAAGGGTGTCATCTTTCACGTCGATGCGGCGCAGGCCACAGGTCGCGTCGAGTTCGACCTGAGCCGCCTGCCGGTGGACCTGATGAGCCTGACCTCGCACAAGACCTATGGCCCCAAAGGCATTGGCGCGCTGTTTGTGCGGCGCAAACCGCGCGTGCGCATTGAAGCCCAGATGCACGGTGGTGGCCATGAACGTGGCATGCGCTCGGGCACCCTGCCCACGCACCAGATCGTTGGCATGGGCGAGGCTTACCGTATTGCCAGGGAAGAAATGGCGGTCGAGAACGTGCGCATCCGCGCTTTGCACGACCGCATGCTCGCCGGCCTGAAGGATGTTGAGCAGGTGTTCATCAACGGCCACCTGGAGCAGCGTGTGCCGCACAACCTCAACATGAGTTTCAACTATGTCGAGGGCGAGTCACTGATGATGGGCATCAAGGGCCTGGCGGTATCGAGCGGTTCGGCCTGTACCTCGGCCAGCCTGGAGCCCAGCTACGTGCTGCGCGCGCTGGGTCGCAGCGATGAACTCGCGCACAGCAGCCTGCGCATGACGATCGGGCGCTGGACGACCGAGGCCGAAATCGATTACGCGGTTGAGACCATCAAACTCAACGTTGCCAAACTGCGGGACCTGAGCCCTTTGTGGGACATGTTCAAGGAAGGCATCGACATTTCCACCATCCAGTGGGCAGCGCACTAAATTCACGAGGTATTGAAATGGCATATTCCGAAAAGGTCATCGACCACTATGAGCACCCCCGCAACGTCGGCTCCTTCGACAAGGGCGATGAATCGGTAGGTACCGGCATGGTGGGTGCGCCGGCCTGTGGTGATGTCATGAAGTTGCAGATCAAGGTCAATCCAGTCTCTGGCGTGATCGAGGACGCGCGCTTCAAAACCTACGGCTGCGGTTCAGCCATTGCATCCTCGTCGCTGGTGACGGAATGGGTCAAGGGCAAGACACTGGACCAGGCGGCAGCGCTGAAGAACAGCGAAATCGCCGAAGAACTGGCGCTGCCACCGGTCAAGATTCACTGCTCGATCCTGGCCGAAGACGCGATCAAAGCAGCCGTGAACGACTACCGCCAAAAGCACAGCGCAGGGCAGGCGAACTGACATGGCCGTTACGCTGACACAAGCCGCTGCCCGCCACGTCGAGCGCTACCTTGCCAAGCGTGGCAAGGGTGTCGGCGTGCGGCTGGGCGTCAAAACCACGGGTTGCTCGGGCCTGGCTTACAAGCTTGAATATGTCGATGAGATCGGCGCCGAAGACATGGTGTTTGAAGGCCATGGCGTCAAGGTGCTGATCGAGCCCAAAAGCTATGCCTATCTGGACGGTACCGAACTCGATTTCGTCCGCGAAGGACTGAACGAGGGTTTCAAGTTCAATAACCCACGCGAGCGTGATCGTTGCGGGTGCGGTGAGTCGTTTCGGGTGTGAATCTTCAATCAACTGACTTTGAACTGTTTGGTCTTGCCGAGTGTTTCGAGCAGGACAGCGCGGCCGTCGATGCGCGCTGGAAAGATCTGCAGCGCGAAGCGCACCCGGACCGGTTTGCCGCCCAGGGCGCTGCCGCACAACGCGTGGCGTTGCAATGGTCGGTTCGTATCAATGAGGCCTACCGCAGGCTGAAGGACCCGCTCAAGCGCGCCGCCTATTTGTGCGAGTTGCACGGCGCAGCGGTCAATGCCGAGGACAACACCGCGATGCCGGCCGCCTTCCTGATGCAGCAGATGGAATGGCGCGAGGCGCTTGATGATGCGCGCGGCGTGAGCGAACTGGAGCAGTTGAGCACCGAAGTTCGTTCGGCCCGGCGTGCGGTTTTGCAGGAATGCGCTCGTCTGCTCGACAGTGCGCACGATTACGCGGCTGCGGTGCGCGAGGTGCGCTCACTGATGTTCATCGAACGCTTTGCCAGCGATGTTGACGCGCAACTGGACCGGATTGATGCTGCGGAGCATGGACAATAGGGGCTGTCAAGAAAACCAATATGGCACTGCTACAAATTTCCGAACCTGGTTATTCCCCGGCACCGCATCAGCGGCGCGTGGCGGTGGGCATCGATCTGGGCACCACGCATTCGCTGGTGGCCTCGGTGCGCAACGGCGTCTCTGAATGCCTGCCCGACGCGCAGGGCCGCGTTATCCTGCCCTCGGCCGTGCGTTACCTGGCGGGCGGCGGTCGTCAGATTGGTTTTGATGCCAAGGCGGCGCAAGCGCAGGACCCGGAAAACACCGTCGTTTCGGTCAAACGCTTCATGGGCCGCGGCCTGAGCGATGTGCTGGGCCACGACAAACTGCCGTATCGTTTTGTGGACAAGCCCGGCATGCTGGCGCTGCAGACGGTGCAGGGCGAGAAATCCCCGGTCGAGATCAGTGCCGAGATCCTGGCCACTTTGCGTTACCGGGCTGAAGACACTTTTGCCGACGATTTGTACGGCGCCGTGATCACGGTGCCGGCCTATTTCGACGATGCGCAGCGCCAGGCGACCAAGGACGCCGCGCAGCTGGCCGGCCTGAAAGTGCTGCGCCTCATCAATGAACCGACTGCGGCTGCCATTGCCTATGGTTTGGACAACGCCAGTGAAGGCGTCTACGCAATCTACGACCTGGGCGGCGGCACGTTTGACATCTCCATCCTGCGCTTGACGCAGGGCGTGTTTCAGGTGCTGGCCACTGGCGGTGATTCGGCCCTTGGTGGTGACGATTACGACCGCGCCCTGGCCGACTGGGTGATGGCGCAGGCCGGTGTTCAGGTCAAGACGCCGCAGGACAAGGCCATTGCGATCATCGCCGCGCGCGCTTGCAAGGAAGAGTTGTCGGCCGCGCATTGCGCCGCTTGCCACGCCTGCATCGGCGGCGAGAACGTGCGATTCGAAGTCGTTAACGAACAGTTCGAAAAACTCACCGCCACGCTGACCCAGCGCACCATGCAAGCGGTGCGCAAGACCTTGCGCGATGCCGGTCTGGACAAGGACGATGTCAAGGGTGTGGTGATGGTCGGCGGTTCCACGCGCATGCCGCAGATTCAGCAGGCTGTTGCCAACTACTTTGGCCGTGCGCCGCTGACCAATCTCGACCCCGATCAGGTGGTTGCCATCGGTGCTGCGATCCAGGCCAACCAGCTTGCCGGCAACAACACCAGCGGCGAACTGCTGCTGCTCGACGTTATTCCGCTTTCGCTCGGCATCGAGACCATGGGTGGACTGGTTGAACGCATCGTGCCACGCAACGAATCGATTCCGACTGCCAAGGCGCAGGACTTCACCACTTACCAGGACGGCCAGACTGCGCTGGCGCTGCACGTGGTGCAGGGCGAGCGCGATCTGGTGGCCGACTGCCGCAGTCTGGCGCGTTTTGAGCTGCGCGGCATTCCGCCGATGGCCGCCGGTGCGGCGCGCATCCGCGTCACCTTCACGGTTGATGCCGACGGGCTGCTGACGGTCAGCGCCAAAGAGCAGATCAGCGGCGTCGAGACGCACATCGATGTCAAGCCGTCCTATGGCCTGGGCGACGAGCAGATTGCAAAAATGCTGCAAGACAGTTTCACAACCGCCGAGGCTGATATGAAGGCGCGTGCGCTGGTTGAGGCGCGTGTCGATTGCGACCGTATGTTGCTGGCCAGCGCGAGTGCGCTGGCAGCCGATGGTGATCTGTTATCGGATGAGGAACGCGCCGCCATCGACTCCCTGATGGCCACAACGCGCGCCGCCCTGACGTTGCAGGACCCGGCACTGATTGAAGCCGCCACGCAGACGCTGGCCAAGGGCACCGAAGCCTTTGCCGCCTTGCGCATGAACCGCGGTATCCAGCAGGCGCTGGCTGGACGCAACATCGAGACCGTTTGAACGCGGCCAACCGGAACACCCATGCCCATCATCAAGATCCTGCCGCATCCCGACTACTGTCCGCAGGGCGCCGAGATTTCTGCGCCGTCCGGTACCTCGATTTGCGAAGCGCTGCTGGACAACCACATCGAGATCGAGCACGCCTGCGACATGAGTTGTGCCTGCACCACTTGTCACATCATCGTGCGCGAGGGCTTCGCATCGCTCAATGAAGTTGATGAAAACGAGGAAGACCTGCTCGACCGCGCCTGGGGCCTGGAGCCCGATTCGCGTCTGAGCTGCCAGGCCTATCTGGGGCAGAAGGATCTGGTGGTCGAGATACCCAAGTACTCGATCAACCACGCCAAGGAAAAGCATTAGCATTGCCGCATGCGTCAAATTTTCCTGGATACAGAAACCACGGGTCTGTCGGCTGACAGTGGTGACCGGATTGTTGAGATCGGCTGCGTTGAACTTTTCAACCGTCGCCTGACTGGCAACAATCTGCATTTCTACCTGAATTCGGGCCGTGAAAGCCATGAGGAGGCGTTCAAGGTGCATGGCATCAGCAGCGAATTCCTCAGGGACAAACCCCAGTTCAGGGCTGTGGCCGATGAATTGCTGGCCTACCTGCAGGATGCCGAAGTCATCATCCACAACGCGTCCTTCGATCTCGGTTTCCTGAACATGGAACTGGCGCTGATTGGCCGACCGGCGTTGCACGAGTTTGTCGCCAGCGTCACCGATACGCTGCAGATGGCCAAGGAAATGTTTCCGGGCAAACGCAATTCGCTCGATGCCTTGTGCGCGCGCCTGGGCGTTGACAACTCGGGGCGCACCCTGCACGGCGCGCTGCTCGATGCCGAACTGCTGGCCGATGTTTACATCAACCTCACGCGCGGCCAGGATGCCTTGCTGATTGACGCCGGCTCACAAACCAGCGCCGGACCGAGTTTTGTCGCAGTGGATTTGCGTGGCATCGATTTGCCGGTATTGCAGGCCAGCACGCACGAGATTGCGGCACACGACGAGATTCTTGCGCAACTGGACAAAGCCAGTGGCAACAAGACGGTGTGGCGCCGCAGCGCCTGATTTTGATGGCATAATTCAGCCCTTCCTGAACCGAATTCAGGGCGGTTAGCTCAGGGGTAGAGCACTGCATTCACACTGCAGGGGTCGCAAGTTCGAAACTTGCACTGCCCACCAAAAATGGTAATGAAAACAAGGACTTAGCAGTGATGCCAAGTCCTTTTTTCTTTCTAGTGTCCTAAAAATGTCCTAAACACCCGTTTTGGCGACTTCATTTCCCGCATGTTGCCGCCGACCGAAAACTGA
>CAIWNX010000206.1 GCA_903914175.1 uncultured beta proteobacterium
ATCCGGCGCTTCTTTGAGCGCACCACCGGCGTTGCGAGCACCGAAAAAACACGGGAGGCGACGCTGATCCAGACCCGCCACCGCATCCCGGAAGTGGCGCTGACCGAGGCTCAGATTCTGGTTTATCAAGTGCCCATGCCGGAGCCGCTGGCACGACTGGAGCCGCGCCGGCGCGAGACCATCAAGATGCACGCGCTGTCTGAATATGGCTTGATGCACGTGCGCCTGTACGAAGACATCGCGCAGTTGGGCGCGATCTCGCGCGCCTATGACTACCCGGTGCTGGTCAATGCGCGCTACCTGATGTCGCCCTCGCCGATCCCGAAATTTGACAACCCCAAAATGCACATGAATCCCGCGCTGCAACTCTTTGGTGCGGGACGCGAAAAGCGGCTTTACGCCGTGCCACCTTACACCCCGGTGCGTAGCCTTGACTTTGAAGACCACCCGTTTGAAGTTCAAAAGTGGGAGCATGCCTGCGCGCTGTGTGGCGCCACGGAGAGTTATCTCGACGAGATGATTGTGGATGACCAGGGCAGCCGTTTGTTCGTGTGCTCGGACAGCAACTACTGCGAAGAGCGGCGTGATGCTGGCCACGTTGGCACGCAGTTGGCTGTGACCTTGAGCAGCGTCCTGACCCATCAGTCTGATTGCGCCATTGCATCCGAACGGGGGGCGGCATGAAGCCCGGCGTTCTGCTCTCGGCCCGCCAGGCGGGCAAGGCCTTCATGCAGAACGGCAAGCCGCGCTGGGCCTGCCGTGATGTGAATTTTGACCTCTACCCGGGCGAGGTGCTGGCGGTGGTCGGTGAGTCCGGCTCCGGCAAAACGAGCTTGTTGCGCCTCTTGGCCGCGCGTCTGGCCTGCGACGAGGGCTCGGTTCATTACGAGGTTCGTAGCGAGCAGGCCAACGAGACCGATGGCTTGACCGATCTGGCGCAGATGTCAGAGGCGCAGTTGCGCCGCCTGGCCCGCACCGATTGGGGTTTTGTCGAGCAGCATGCGCGCGACGGTCTGCGCATGAATGTCTCAGGCGGTGCCAATGTGGGTGAGAGACTGATGGCGCTCGGTGCGCGGCACTACGGTCGCTTGCGCCAGGAAGCGCTGAGCTGGATGGAGCGTGTCGAACTCGACACTGCGCGCATTGATGATTTGCCCGGCACCTACTCGGGCGGGATGCAACAGCGCCTGCAGATTGCGCGCAACCTGGTGACGCAGCCGCGGCTGGTCTTTATGGATGAGCCCACCACCGGACTCGATGTCTCGGTGCAAGCACGGCTGCTCGACATGCTGCGCGAGTTGGTGGACGAGTTGCAACTGGCGGCCGTGGTGGTGACACACGACCTGGCCGTGGCGCGACTGCTGGCACAACGCATGCTGGTCATGAAAGATGGCTGTGTGGTTGAACAAGGCCTGACCGACCGCGTGCTGGACGACCCGCAGCATGCCTATACCCAACTGCTCGTTTCCTCGGTGCTGACACCATGACCGCTCTCATTGAAACCCTGGCCCTGTCCAAAACCTTTACCTTGCACGGGCGCGGCGGCCTGCAGCTGCCGGTGTTCTCAGGAATCAACCTGAGCGTGCTGCCGGGTGAGTGCCTGGCCCTGACGGGTCATTCCGGCAGTGGCAAGAGCTCCTTGCTGCGCTGCCTTTACGGCAACTACGCCGCCAGCAGCGGTGACGTGCGCATCCGCCATCAGGGTGACTGGGTCAGCATGTCAAACGCCACGCCGCGCGAGGTGTTCGAGGTGCGACGCCGCACGGTGGGCTATGTATCGCAGTTCCTGCGTGTCATTCCGCGGGTCTCGACCCTGGACATCGTTGCCGATCCCCTGCGTCGCATCGGCGTGGCAGCTGAGGAGGCACGTGCGAGAGCCGCGCAGTGGTTGCAGCGGCTGAATTTGCAGGAACATTTATGGCACCTGCCGCCGGCCACGTTTTCCGGCGGTGAACAGCAGCGCGTCAATATCGCGCACGGCATGATCACCAACCCGGCCGTGCTGCTGCTGGACGAACCAACCGCCTCGCTCGATGCCGACAACCGGCGCGTCGTGGTGGCGCTGATACAGGCTGCGCGCGATCAGGGCAGCGCCGTTGTCGGCATATTTCACGATGACGAAGTACGCGAGGCGGTGGCCAGCCGCTGCTTCGACGTTGAACAGCATCGAAGCCCGGCCTGAACCCCAAGGAATAACCCATGACCCAGCACATTATTCGCAACGCCCGCATTGTGACGCCTGACCAGGAGCTCACCGGCAGCGTGGTGATTGAAGACGGCGTTATCTGTGCCATCGACGAGGGTCCGGTGTCGGTCCCGGCTGGCGAGGACTGGCAGGGTGACTGGCTGTTGCCGGGTCTGGTTGAGTTGCACACCGACAACCTGGAGAAGCATTTGTCGCCGCGCCCGGGGGTCTTGTGGAACGCCCACTCGGCCATGGTCGTCCATGACGCGCAATGCGCGGCGGCCGGCATCACCACGGTTCTCGACTCGGTTGTCATCGGCGACCTGGACCATGGCGGCGCACGCGCACAGACCCAGCACACCTCGATTGCCGCTTTGCACCAGTGCCGGGACGAAGGACTGATGCGCATCGAGCACCTGCTGCACCTGCGCTGTGAAGTTTCGGTGCCCGACATTCTGGAAGCATTCAACCAGTACGCCGACGATCCTTTGTTAAGGCTGGTCAGCGTGATGGACCATACGCCAGGACAGCGCCAGTGGCGCGATCTCACAAGCTACCGCCGCTACGCCGAGCGCAACCTGCGGTTTGCCGATGACCAGTTTGAGTCCATGATTGCGCAGCGCAAGGTCGATCAGCAGGCCTATGCGGTGCCGCACCGTCAGACCATTGTCGATGCCAGCAGATCACGCGGTCTGCCACTGGCCAGCCACGATGACACGCTGATCAGTGACATACAGCAAGCGGTCGAAGAGGGCGTTGGCCTGTCTGAATTTCCTACCACCCTGGCGGCTGCGCAGGCGGCGCGCGACGCGGGCATGGCCATCATCATGGGCGGGCCCAATCTGGTCAAAGGCGGATCGCATTCGGGCAACGTCTCGGCGGCTGAACTCGCGCAGGCTGACCTGCTGGATATCTTCTCGTCCGACTATGTGCCGTCAAGCTTGTTGCTGGCCACTTTCATGCTGGGCCACGTGGCCCAGTGGACGTTGCCCAAGGCCGTGCGAACGGTGACCTTCAATCCGGCACGCGCGCTCGGCATGCTCGATCGTGGTGAAGTGGCGCTGGGCCAGCGCGCCGACCTGCTGCGCGTGCGCATGAACCGGGCCGGCATGCCCACTGTGCTGGAAACCTGGGTCGCGGGTAAGCGGGTCTATTGAATCTGTCATCAAGAGGTACGCATGAGTCACACCTACATCGAGTCATACAACCTGCCAGGTCCGGTCCAGCTTGGGCTGGCCCCGACACTGGCCGCCAGCGCTGTCGTGCGGGATTGTCGTTTTGGACGCTACACCCAGGTGGGTGAGCATTCGCGCATGGACAACTGCGTGCTCGACGATTACGCCTACCTCGGTATTGGTTGCGACCTGATGTCAGCGGACATCGGCAAGTTCGCCAACATTGCCGCCAATGTGCGCATCAACCCGGGCTTTCATCCCATGGAGTGGCCAACGCTGCACCACTTTACCTACCGGCGTGCCATGTATGGCATGGCGGACACAGACGACGCCGACTACTTTGCCTGGCGCCGTCGGCAGCGCGTGGTGATTGGGCATGACACCTGGATTGGCCACGGCGCCGTCATCATGCCCGGCGTGCGCATTGGCAATGGCTCAGTCGTTGGCAGCAATTCGGTGGTCACCAAAGACGTTGCCCCCTACACCATCGTTGGCGGTGTGGCGGCCAAGGTGATTCGACAGCGCTTTCCAAAGGCGATTGCGCAAGCCCTCGAAGCCACGGCCTGGTGGGATTGGGATCACGAGACGCTGACGCAGCGGATGTCGGAGTTCAAGGATTTGCGCAGCTTTCTGGCCAAATACGCGCCCTGAACCGCGCAGCTCTTGGTTGACGACCGTTGCGGTCACAGAACCGACATGTTGCTTGAATAGGCTCAAGTCTAATTTCTCAAAGGTGTTCACCATGCTGCAGCTGTCTTCATTGTCCAAGTCCTATGGTGCCGTGCACGCATTGCGACCGACGAACCTGCAAATCCCGGCTGGTCAGATGGTGGGGGTGATTGGGCGTTCAGGGGCCGGCAAGAGCACGCTGCTGCGGTTGCTGAACCGGCTGACAGAGCCCAGCCATGGTCGCATTGATTTCGATGGTACCGATGTCACAGCGCTGCAGGGCCGCGACTTGCGGATGTGGCGCGCCAGCTGCGCCATGATTTTTCAACAGTTCAATCTGGTGCCACGGCTGGATGTCATCACCAACGTTTTATTGGGCCGCATTGCCCGCCATGGACCCTTGAGTGCCTTGATGCCGCGCTTCTCAATTCAGGAACGCGCCATGGCGGTGCTGGCGCTGGATCGGTTGGGCTGTGCTGCCTTTGCCTTCCAGCGCGCCGAAACCCTTTCTGGCGGGCAGCAACAGCGTGTGGCCATCGCCCGGGCACTGATGCAGGAGCCCACCATTTTGCTGGCCGACGAGCCTATTGCATCGCTGGACCCCCACAGTGCAAGCCTGGTGATGGATGCCCTGCATCGCATCAACCAGGAAGATGGCATTACCGTGGTGTGCAACCTGCATACGCTCGATACAGCGCGCCAGTACTGCACACGGGTTGTGGGCATCGCTGCCGGTGAAGTCGTCTTTGACGGCGCGCCATCGGAACTGACGGCCAGCATGGTGCGACACATCTATGGCGTTGCCGATAACGCGCAGAACTTCCGCGAGTCGGCCACTTCCACCACCCTCGCTTCTCCCATCGATTCAGAGTTGCTGGCGATGGCCGCCTGAACATGTCACTTCAAACGGATCTTCTCATGTACTCACTCAAACATATTTTCAAGTCCCTGTGCCTGGCAGGCATGATGGCTGCAATGGCCACATCAGCTAGCGCGCAGGACTGGCGGACCAAATACCCGATGGTGAAATTTGCGGCTTCCAGCAGTGAAAACGGTGAAGCGGTCCAGGCCCGCTTCAAAGAGTTTTCCAGCTACTTCAAAAAGCAGATGGGCGTGGAGTTGCAAATCTACCAGGCCACCGATTACGCAGGTTCCATCCAGGCGCTCACCAGCGGTCAGGTGCACATGGCGGGCTTGGGCCCGGCTGGGTACGCCGCCGCCTGGGTTGACTCCGAAGGTGCGGTGGAACCCTTGGTTGCTGCGCGCGAAGCCGATGGTGATCTGGGCTATTACTCGGCTCTGATCGTGCGTGCCGATAGTCCGTATAAAAAAGTGGAAGACCTCAAGGGCAAGACCCTGGGGTGGGCCGACCCGAACTCCACTTCGGGCTACTTGGTGCCGCTGGTGAGCTTGCGCGCCATCGGCATCGAACCAACGAAATTTTTCGAACGCACCGTGTTTTCAGGAAGTCATGAGAACAATGTCATCGGTGTCCTCAATGGCACCTTTGACTCGGCCTTTGTATGGACCGGCAGGGACCCGGCATCTCGCGGCATCCTGAAGGTGATGAGTGGGCGCGGCTTGCTCAACCTGCAGCAAGTGCGCGTCATCTGGAACTCGCAAATGATACCCAGCTCCCCCATCACCGTGCGCAAGGACATGCCTGCAGACATGAAGCGCGACATTGCCAAGCTGTTTGTGGATTTATACGCCAAGGATCCCAAAATGGCCGAAATCATGGCGACTGGCAAGACCGCCGGTTTTGTCGAAGTTCAGCACGCGCTCTACCAGCCGGTGTTGGACGTGTTGCACGAGCAGCGCCGCAACCGCAAGAAAAACTGAAGCCGGTTTGAGCCCCGATGAGCACCGTTGTCGCACAGTTTGAACAGCAGTATGCGGCACTTCAAGCGCAAAAGCAGCGCATGGTTTGGCGCTATTGCGGTCTTTTTACTGTGGCGCTGTTGCTCTCGGCATGGGTTGGCGAATTCAGTCCGTTCAAAATCTGGCAGGGTCTGCCGCGTATTCATGAATACGTGTTCAAGACGCTGCCTGTATTGGGTTGGGTCACGCTGTGGGCAGACCTGGCAGAGTGGTTCTGGGGCTTGCGCAAGTGGCTTGGGCTGCTGCTGGAAACGGTGCTGATTGCCTATCTTTCCACCTTGTTGGGTAGCGTGGGGGCCTTGGCACTGGCTTTTGATGCCAGCGCCAACCTGCAGCGCAGCGGATGGGGCTATGGGTTGGCGCGGCGTGCCATGGAGTTGGCGCGCACGATCCCGGAGCTGGTGTTTGCGCTGATTTTTGTTTTTGCTTTTGGACTGGGGCCGATGGCAGGGGTGCTGGCCATTGCGATCCACACCATGGGCGGCAGCGGCAAGCTGTTTGCGGAGGCTGTGGAGAACATCGACATGAAACCGGTCGATGGTCTGCGTGCCACCGGGGCCAGTTGGTTGCAAGTGCTGCGCTTTGCCGTTTTGCCGCAGGTGTTTCCCAATTTCATCAGCTTTACGCTGTGGCGCTTTGAGATCAATGTGCGCAGCGCCTCGGTGCTCGGGTTTGTTGGGGCGGGTGGCATCGGTCAGGAGTTCTACACCGCAATTCGCATGTTGTATTACGAGGACATCAGCGCCATGCTGTTGTTGCTTGTCGCCACGGTCATGCTGATTGACATCGTCTGCGAAAGACTGCGCCACCGCGTGATTGGCAAGGAGAATATGTCGTGATGCTGCGCATGCAAGACATGGATGGATCGGCGTTGGCCCGGGCACAACTGGCCGCCCCGGTGGTATTCGCGCCGCAACGGTTGCAGGCACTGCTGCGCGCGCTGGCCTGGTTTGCCTTCCTGGCGCTGACCCTGTATTGCCTGTGGCTGTTTGAGATGTCACCGCGGCGCTTTGTCAATGGTCTGGGCACCTTGCTGCGTATCGTTGTGAAGATGTTCCCGCCAACGGCGGGCGACATGCTCGCCACCTACCTGATGTCGATGCTGCAGACCGTGTCCATGGCCTTCATCGGCACGGTCTTCGCAGCCGTGCTGGCCTTGCCCCTGGGTTTGTTGGGTGCCAAGAACATGCTGCCCAACGGGCTGGCCCACTTTTTGTTTCGCCGTGGCTCTGATGTATTGCGCGGGGTCGATCAGTTGATCTGGGCATTGATCTTTGTGCGGGCGGTGGGGCTGGGCCCGTTGGCGGGTATTCTGGCCATCATCATCTCTGACACGGGCACCTTGGCCAAGCTCTACAGCGAGGCGATTGAGAACATCGACAGGAAACCCGTTGAGGGTGTTCGGTCGGTCGGTGGTGGCCCGCTGCAAGCCATACGCTACGGGGTGTTGCCACAGGTGTTGCCGGTAATGCTTTCCAACATGCTCTACACCTTTGAGTCCAATACCCGTTCGGCCACCATCCTGGGCATTGTGGGGGCGGGGGGAATCGGTTTCTATTTGTCGGATCGGGTGCGCACCATGAACTGGGAGGACGCGAGCTTCATCTTGCTGCTGATCCTGCTGACTGTGTACCTGATTGACCACCTGTCCGGGCTCATCCGGAGCCGCTTGATCCGGGGCCAGGTTGCCAAATAGTTGGATCTTTGGGTATCGATTCGAGATTCAAATTCAGCCTAAACGCTGCGCCCGCCAATGATACTTGTCACCGTATTCGCCGGGTTGCTTGAGATCGGCAAAGCTGCACAGGCTCTCGTCGGAATGACGAAAGCCGGTGCAGAACCAGAACTACTTGCCGTCGAACAGATTGATCAGGCGTAGCTGACGGCGCCCGTGGCGGCCACGGTGATGGTCTTGCCCACCGCTGCCGTGTAGGTGCTGGACTTCACCGTGCTGACAAACACATATTCACCTTTGACCGCATCCGGGGTGATGGTCATGAGCAGGTAGCCGCGGCGAATGCTGTCGCTGTAATTCAGGTCATCGACCAGGCCCAGTCCGGCGCCAATGGCCGAAGCGCCCAACTGCGGGACCAGCGCGCTGCCGTCAAGTGAACTGGCCATGGTGCCAAGACCGACACTCTCGAAACCGGGTGCCGTGACCGACGAGGCAGCAAACTCGACACCGACCTTTTCGCCGGCCAGCGTGGTCAGATTGGCAAACCATGCGTTGTGCGAGTCGCCCGAGAGTGTCACCAGTTTCTTGTTCTTCGCCTTGATGGCTTGAAGCACCGCTTCACGGTTGCTGGGATAGCCGTCCCAGGAGTCGAGGTTGTAAGGGATCTTGGGCGCGCTGAGCAGTGCGCTTTGCGTTGGCGTGAGAGCGCCAACGCCAGCGGCGGCACGGGTCGCTTTGGCCGTCAGGTAATTGCCGATGGCGCTGACCACGCCACCCGGGTTGCTGGCCGCACCGGCATAGGCTTGCAGGACTGAAGCCGGGAACCACATGCGCGCCATGATGTCCTGATTGCCCAGGAACTGCCAGTTGGCGGTCGATGAAGAAATGTTGTTCATGAGCCAGCTCTGTTGCGTGGCGCTGATCATCTTTCGTGCCGCATCGGTGCCCGTGGCCAGACCGGTCAGGTAGCGCGTGACGCCGCCATCTGCATCACCAAAATTGTCGTATTGCTGATCACGACCTTCGATGCGGGTATCGAGCATGTGCAGCGAGAGCAGATTGCCAAAGTCAAAGCTGCGGTAAATCTTGAGCAGATTGGCGCTGTCAGGCGTGCGGATCGGCATCCATTCGTGATAAACCTTGGCCGCAATATTTTTGCGTGTGGTCCAGTCGCCCTGCGTCAATGGGTTGTGGTTTTCTGCGCCGCCGACGTAGGCATTGTTGGCAAATTCATGGTCATCCCAAATCGTGATCCAGGGCATCTTGGCATGCAGGGCTTGCAGCATCGGATCCGCGCGGTACAGGGCGTAGCGTGTGCGGTAGTCGTCCAGGCTGACCATGTCGTTGGCCGGGACGGTGACGCGACCGAGCGCCACGGCATCGGCGTTGCCGAACTTCTTCGGGTCCGAGCCGTATTCATACAGGTAGTCGCCCAGATGGATGGCGTACTGCGCGTCGGATTTGGCGGCGGCGTCATAGGCATTGAAAAAGCCTTCCGAATAGAGCGCGCAGGAGAACACAGCGAGCTTGACCGAACTGGCATTGGCAGCCGGCAGGGTCCGCGTGGTGCCAACCGTCGAGATCACACCGGCGTCATCGACAAAACGGTAAAAGTAGCTGGTGCCAGCCGTCAAGCCGGTGACGTCGACCTTTGCTGTGAAGGACGAGGTTTCCGTGGTCTGTACACGACCGGTCCGCACCACCGTGGCGAAGGCATTGTCGGCAGCCACTTGCCAGGTCAGCCACACGGCATCGACACTGTTCGCAATCTTGGCATGGGTCCACAGAATGACGCGGTCCGTCAGTGGGTCGCCACTGGCGACGCCGTATTTGAAATCGGCTTTGGCAGCACCGCCGCCGCAAGCGGCCAGCGTGCCTATCATGGCGACGGCTGCGGTAGCGCTGGCAGTTTTTACCAAAAAGTCGCGACGGCTGTTTTGAATTGTCATTGAGAGAGCTCCTGAAAAGGACTTGATTAAAGAGGCGGCATGTGTCAGCCGTGTTAAAAAATACGAGGTGTCAGTTCAAGCGTGAAATGCGATTCAAGGCGGGCCTTTCAACCAGGCCTTTGGTCTGAAAATAGGCTCTGGCTACGACTGAATCGATGTCACCAGTCTGCTGCCTGCGCCCCTGTTGCAGCACCGTGAAGTTGTCGCCACCGCTGGCCATGAAGTTGTTGACCGTGATGCGGTAGGTCGTGTCCATCTCGATCGGTCGCCCGTGCAGTTTCATGGAGCCGGATACCACGCGGTGGCCGCTGCCGCTTGCTGCGCCATCGGGTTGGCTGGCATCCCAGCTGTAGCCAAAGCCGCTGGAGACCGACAGGATGCGTCCACCCGGTGATTGCGGTTGTTCCCACTGCTGTTCCAGCAGCCTCAGCAGTTGCGCGCCGCTGAGGTCCATGGTGACCAGGTTGTTGTTGAAGGGCATGACGTTGTAGAGCTGCCCAAACGTGACGTCCAGACTGCTTGTGAGGTCGCTGCGGATGCCGCCGCGGTTGGTAAAGGCAATCTGCGCCGCTTGTTTGCCGTAGCTGGCGTTTGAGGACGCAGCCAGAAAGGCATCGGCGATGACAGCGCCGAGCGTGCTTTCGCCGGCCTCATTGATCCTGCGGTCGAGGCTGTCGGAGACTCGGCCGATCACGACGTTGGACACGGCTGCCGCCAGATCACGGTAGCGGCGCACGATGGCCTCGACGCCCGGATCGGGCGCCAGTGCCGTGTAGGAAGCAGGCGTTGGTAGCAAGCGGCCGCTGGCGTCCTTGACATCTGAATTGTTGATGGCGAGCTTGTTGTTGGCGTCCTTGGCGATGACCTTGCCGCTGATCGGGTCCACGCTGAGATCGATCTTGGTCAGCAGTCGGCCATTCGGCCCCGATTGGGTAATGAGCTTGCCGTCTGGTCTGGCGCACACATATTCCTGGTGCGTATGGCCGCTGATGACGATGTCAATGGCCGGGTCCATGCGATCAACCAGATTGACAATCTCCCCCGCAAAGCCCGGACAGGATTTGTCGAGCAGGGTCTTGGCCGTGGTTTCACCGCCTTGATGCAGCAAAAGTACGATCACTGTGACGCCCTGGTCTTTAAGAACCGGAACCAGTTGGTTCACCGTGGCCACTTCATCTGCAAATTGCAGACCGGCCACGCCGGCTGGTATCACCATCTGCGGCGTCTCCTTCAGGGTGACGCCGATAAATCCGACCTTGACTCCGGCCAGCGTATGGATGGCGTAGGGCGGAAACAGCGGCTTGCCGCTTGCCTGATCGATGACATTGGCACCGAGGTATTGAAAGCTGGCGCCCTTGAATTGGCCGTTGCGCATGCAGGTATCGACACCGACGACACCAGTTTTGCCGTCCGCCGATTTTGGATAGCAGCCACCGTTCTGCAGACGCAGCAATTCGGTGCGCCCCTTGTCGAACTCATGGTTGCCAACCACGGAGACGCGCACGCCGATCTGGTTCAGAAAGTCGATGGTGGGTTCATCATGGAACAGGCTCGACACCAGCGGTGAGGCACCTATCATGTCACCCGCCGCCACCAACAGCGTGTTGTCGGGGTTCTGGCGTTTGAGTTGTTCGACCAGCGTTGCGAGGTAGGCCGCGCCGCCGGCCGCCACGCGAGCACCGCCGTCGATACCCGGCGCTGGTACCAGCACGCTGCCGGGGGGTGGCAGCAGGTGGCCGTGGAAATCACTGAAGGCCAGCAGCGACAGCGTCAGGGCCGACGGCGTTGCGGACTGCTGGGCCCACGCGCACGGCAATAAACCGAGCAGCGCTGCCCCTAGGCAGACGCTGGCCGTTAGTGACCTCACGAGTGCAGCCGAGCGCAACCCGTTGCCAAGGCTGTGCACCGCCATCAGAAGTCCGTACGCAGTGTGACCGAGACGAAGCGCGGCGAACCGATGTAGTAGAAAGGCGTATTGGCCGCGGTCTGCGTGAAACTGCTGCCACTGCCTGAGTTGATACGCACGTAGTTCCGGTCAAATAGGTTAAGGATGTTCAATTGGAGGGTGGGCTTCTTCAGGATCGCGACGTCACCGAATCGGTAGCCGAGCGTGGCGTTGACCAGCGCGGTGCCGGCAACGGTTTCGTCGTTGACCAGAGTCGAGTAGTTCATGCCGGTGAACTTGGTGTCCAGATTGCCGTACCACGATCCATCGGTATAGCTCACGCGCAGACCCGCCAGCCATTCCGGGGTGTCGGGCATCTGCTTGCCGGCGGTCGCCAGCGTGCTGGTTGCGGTCAACTGCAGGTCACTGAGCATCTTGCTGCTGGTGTAGGACAGTGAGCCATAGAGTGACCAGTTGCTGCTCAGTTTGTAGCCCGACTCCAGTTCAAAGCCTTTGGTTGTCACGTCGCCGACGTTGGTGTCCGTGGAATTGGCAGTGACCGGGTCATAGGCTGTCGCAATGCGATTCTTGAAGCTGTTGTAGTAGAGCGAGCCCGAGAAAGTCCAGGCGTCGGCTGCCAGGCGGTAGCCAAAGTCCATGTTGGTTGATGTTTCCATGCCGACGCCTGGATCACGCTGGGTTGCGCCGCTGAGTACGCCATTGGTCCAGGTGCCGCCCGACAGCAGACTTTGGTAACTGAAGTTGCCTGGGGCCTTCATGTTGCCGGCGACATTGAGGAAGACCTGTTGCTGCGCATCGAGTGCGTAGCGCGCCCCAAAACTTGGCAGCACCTTGCTGTAAGTCTTGTTGACAGAATAGTCGGCACCCTGGCCGGAACCGTCGTTGGCATAGTTGCTGAACTCGCGCTTGATGGCCGAGTCGCGCACGCCGAGTTGCAGGTTCAGCTTGTCTTGCAGCAGGTTGATGTTGTCCTGCAGGAACAAGGAGGAGCCGGTGCTGACGGTGAGTTGGTTGCGTGCCATATAAGGCGTGCCGTCAGCATGCAGCACGAACTGGTCCGAACTGGCCAGCCATGGATCGGAAGTGGTGCCGTTGTTGAGGAAGGTCTGGCGCGGGCCGGTCTGCAGATGACGGGCGCGCTCATACCAGTAGCCGGCCAGGATGTTGTTGTTATCAATGCGCGCATTGGCTTTTACGGTCATGCCAGGACGGTAGGTCTGGGTCACGCTGCTGCCGTATAGCATGACGGTATCGAGCAGGTCAGCGTCGCCATTGAGGTCGCGCACGCCGCCGCCGAGTTTGGTGCTGGCAGTACCTTCTTTCAGGCTTTGTAGTTGGGAACCACCGGTTCCAAAGCCGTACCAGAAATACGGCTCGGCCGAGAAGGACAGGTCCTTGCTCGATTTGAATTCAAGTTTGCTGGTCCAGAGGTAGTTCTTGAACGGGTTGACGTTGAAGTTGTAATAGCCGTCGGCCGGCGCCACGTCCACCTGGGCGCCGGCACCCGGTGTCTGGTGCTGCGGCGGGGCCGTGCCAACGTCGAGTTGATTGCCGAAGGCTGCAATCTGGGCGTAGCTCAGGCTTCGGATGTTGTTGTTGAAAGCCTTGTTGTAGAGGAAGTTGGTTGATGCGAAAAAGCTGTCGTTGGGCTTGAACTCGGCGCCGATGTCGATGTGCTCCTTGTCAGCGCCGCCCGGACCCTTGAACTTATCCGCCGTGGCTTTGGAGTAGGAGATGAATACCTTGGCGCTGTCATTGGCAAATTTACCGGTATCTAGGCGCAGATAGGTGCGCTTGAGGTTGAGGTTGCCCAAGGAGTCCGACAGGCGCACGCGGAACTTGTCCTGCGGCGCGCAGGTCACCATGCCGATATTGCCGCCGGAAGCGCCGACGTGCGGCGCTTCGGTGTCAGTGGAGCCCTGCGTGACAAACACTTCGCACAGGTTTTCCACGTCGGTGTATTCCTGCGGGTAGACGGCGAAGTTGCCCGAGTCGTTGACCGGTGCGCCGTTGATGGTGAAACCCATCTGGTCGCTGTTGGCACCGCGCACACGCAGGCCACCGCCGAACATGCCGGTGCCGTCGTAGCTGAAGGTGCTGACGCCAGGCAACATTTCAATCGCTTGATAGGGGTTGTTGGTTGGACTGAGCGTGTCGAGATGCGCACGATTGACCGAGCTGCGCGCCTTTGGTGTTTCTTCCTGAACAATCAGCCCGGTCGCCGTGCCAGCGGCCTGGCCCTCGACCGAAATGCGGCCAATATCGGTGGCCGCCGTTTGTTGGGCCCAGAGCGGGGACGCGCTGCACAGTGCGCCGACGAGCAGCGCGATGGGGGTGAGTTTGAAATTGTTCATGTGATTTATTTCGGGGGAGGTTGGTGAAAAGAGGGGGAAAAGGAAGTGCTTGGGTTGACTCAGGCACTGGGTGGGCTGAATTCCATCTCGGCGACAAACTTGTGGTGGTCCTGACCCTCCCAGGTGTTGGCCGGGAAGGACGGATAGACACCGCGGCGCACAGTGGCCAGCGCTGCATCGTCGAGCAAATTGGAATTGGAGGATTCGAGAACCCCTGCCTCGAGCAGACTGCCGCCGCGCGCCAGCGTGAACCAGACTTTGACCTTGCCTTGTGGGCGCTGCTGGCTGGCTGCACGACCAGTCGGGTAACGCTTGATGGCGTTGAGCATGGCCCGTACCCGGCTGGCATATTCGCTTTCCATTGAAGCGACCTGTGTCTTCTGCTGATCAGGTGCCGCTATTGGCGCAGCAGCAATGGGTGCCGTCGGTTTTATGGGGGGATGGACTTCGCGGGGTGGCAATTCCACTGGGCTGGCGCTGGGCGCGGGCAGTACGTCGGGGTGCTGGATCGGCGGCGCGCTGTCGGTTCTGGGCGCCTGCGGCTCAGCGGTCTTGATGACCTTGACCGGCGGTGATGGCGGCGGTGGAAGAATAACTTCCTGAATGATCACGGCTTGCAGTGGCTTTTTGATCAGATTCAAGCCTTTGCGCGCCATGCCCGAAGCCAGCGCGTAGCCCAGCGCCGCGTGCAAGGCAATCACGATCAGCAATCCCTTGAGCCGACGCGAAGGCTCGCGCGGCTGATAGCTGCGGTTCAATGCGAGTGAGCTCACCTGAAGTCGCAGCCCATGGTTGATATGTGTCCGGCAAATCGGTTTTGCACCGTGCTTCCCTTTGGCGGTCGTGGTCAGTCATGAATCTGGCGTTGGTAGCATTACGTCAAGTCACACTGATGCCCTATTCGCCGGAGATGTACTCGCTCCGGCACCAACCGGGGTGAATTTAGACGGGGAAGATGACAACTTGACGACACCGCGATGACCCCCGCGGTATTTGGGTCAAGTCATCAGGGTGCCACGAACGGCCCTAGGCTTTTTGACCCAACGCGTGGCCGCGCAGGAATTCCGTTAGCGCACGATCGGTTCCCAGTTCTACCAGCAAAGTGATGGCTTGCAGCGCATCACGCGAGTCGCCTAACTTGCTTTGTAACTGGATCGCTTGCGCGCGCCAGCGTTGCGACCGCTTGCGCGGCAACAGATCTTCCAGGGATTCCAGGTTGTAGCGCATTCGCTTGGCGAGTATCCGGACACGGTGCAATTGTTCCGGGGTCCCGGCATTGTTTCGCGCCAGTTTCACTTGTTCGTGCAGCCGCAGCACCCGTTGTTGCGTCCAGCGCTGCAGTGATGCGTCGGCTCTGGATTCCGCACCGGCGCCGCTCGCGGTCAAATCATCCAGCCATTGCGTTGTTGCCAGCAGACAGGCACCGACATCGGGATCCTGCAAGGCATAACGTACCGCCTTGCGCTGCAGATGGACTGCCTGTGCCAGGCCGAGCATCATTTGTTGCCAAATTTCGGCGCGACGTGGATCGGCGGCGATATAGACATCGGCGAGGGGCGGCAAGGTCTCGTTCATGGCAACGTCCAGATCGCGCAGCTTACCCAGGCAACTCAGCAGCGCGTGCAGCGCTTGCCAATCGGGAGTCGCCTCACGCACCAGCGCAGGCGCGAACAGTCGGCGTGCACTCTTGAAGCGGCGCCAGCCAACGCGGGCCTGGTGCACGACTTCAGGGTCATCCGAAATCAGCAGTGTGTTCAGGTTGCTGGTGAATTGGGAAAACATTTCACACAGCACGCGTTGCGCCGTTGCGGCCACGCTCAGTTTGGACGGCAAGGCCGGGGGTGCGGCGCGTCGCGCCGTCGCCAGTGTGTTTTGCGCCAGGGCATAGCCACGCTCTGCCTTGCTGATGGCAGATGGAAGCAGCGCCATGCTCGTCGCAATCTGTTGGGCCACTTCGAACAGGGTCTGCGCGCTCCCGGCTTTGAGTTCGAGTTCGAGTTCACACAGCGGCGCAGTGCGCTCACCCGCGCGAACCTGCCCGATGTCGAGCGCCACTTCAACCACGCTGGCGTCGCGTCGCCTGACCAGCCAGACGGTTCTCTCGAAGTTGGTTTCAAAGACCGGGCTCAGCGCGCGAAAGATGGTGCCGTCGCCATCCATATCGGCCCACGGTGTTTTTCGCAGCGCTTTCAAGGACAGATGGGCATCCGGCACCGGCGTTTCCCACTCGCCACGCTGGCTCAGCGCCGAGTCCGCGCGACCGGCCGTCTTGAGCGTCTGCAACCACTGTGGCTTCGCTTCATCGCCAACGCGTCGCAGTCGCAGTGCGATGCGTTGCTGGCGCAAGACCAACTCAGGGGTGTCGAAATAGATATTGTGCAAATGCAGCGTTGTGCTCTTGCGTCTGGCCAACACGGGAACACGCTTGAGCCGCGCCAACAGCGTTGCCGGATCAGCGCCTGGCAATGCCAGCTTGAGCTCGGTTTCCTCTGGACCTGCCTTTGGTATTGCCTGCTTCATGGCGCCATGGTCAAGCTGCCAGACCTTCGTCCATTTCTTGCGGAACCAATTTCTCGAAGCCGGCTTTACGCAAGTCGTGGTGAGGGACGGCCCAATTCCTGTCCCTCGCTTCGATGGCGTCAATATCGCGTTTGACTTCAAGTACCAGCGCGTCGTCGCTGCCGTAACGAAGTTGGAGCTTGGACCAGAGTCTCTTCAAGTTGTTCAAATGTCTTGACATCGGATCGTCCTCAGTGAGGAGGTGAGTATTAACCATTGCGCGCAGCCTGCTGATCGCGGGCAGCGAAATTCCGTAACCCTTTGATTTGGCGCAAGTGGCAAGTTGAATCATTCGCCCAGCAACCCGCGCTTGAGTTGTGAGTCCACCGGCTTGTTGCCGATAAACAGGGAGAGCAAGGCCTCATAAAAGTCGGCGCCGGCCAGCACCTTCCCATACTGGGACCCATTGACGGCGAGCCGGGTACCCAGTTCAGGGATGTAGTCCAGCGTAATGGTGTCGCCTTTTGCCGTGGCACCGATGCCTCTGATCGTCAGCTCCAACTGGTTGAGTCGCTCTGAAAGCCGAATTTTCTCAGCCGCATTGACGTTATCGCGGATGCCGCTGACCAGCGCGTTGCTGAAGTCATCTGCGTCGGCGCTGCGCAGCATGCGCAGTTGCAGGCGCTTGGGTCCGGCCATGGTCGCCAACGCGCTCGCGGTTCTGGCTTTCTCGCTGAGATAGAGGCCGGCCACATACACCTTGATGAACATCATCTTTCGCACGCCGACGCCGTTGAGCGCAATTTCATGGCCGCTCAGGCGAACCGTATCGTCAAATTCCTGTCCTTCCAGCGTTGCCGCTCCAGCCCTGAGACTGGCCAGCAGGCAGAGCAGCGAGATCGTGAAAATCCTGATTCTGGCTACCTGCTGCGAAGTGTCTGGCGTGCAGGGGTCAAGCGCTGGCCATGGTCTTGAGCGCCAGCGCCAAACGGTCCAGGTCGGATGGTTTGGTGAAGAGGGCTGTGCTGACCCGCACACAGTTACCCGCTGCCACACCGCCACGGCGCACGGTGAAGATCTTGTACTTTTCACGCAGTTCGTTGGCAACCGCCAGATTGTCGGCTTTGGTGACTTTGCCGGTCATTCGGAACGAGGTGATGGCACCGTAGCTGCCGGGCGCATCCGGTGCCAATATCTCGATGCCCTTGATGTTGCGCACCTGTGAAACCCAGCGATCGCGCAGGTAACGCAAACGGGCTTGCTTGTTCGCTGCCCCCAGGCTGGTGTGTGCTGCCAGTGCGGCGGGCACGGTCATCACGTTGGCCGAGTTGGTGGTGCCGCTGTGCACGCGCGAGCGAATGTCACTAGCGTCCCAATCGTCGTCGGCAAAAGCGCGGTCGATGTCGGCCAAGCGCTGCTTGCGGATGTAGAGGAAACCCACGCCCAGCGGTGCGCCCATCCACTTGTGCAAGTTGAAGCCGGCAAAATCAACATTCAGATCGGGGATGCGGAAATCGATTTGTCCCCAGGAATGCGCTGCGTCCACGATCACATCAATGTTCCTGGCTTTGGCCAGGGCCGAGATTTCAGCGATCGGCATCACAAAACCGGTGCGGTGGCTGATGTGGGTCAGCAGCAGCAGCCGGGTTTTCGGGTTCGCCGCAAACGCCGCCGCGTAGGCGTCGAGCACGCCTTGGCGACTCACGGGCTCGGGCATGTTGATGCTGACCACCGTGGCGCCACGTCGCTCCTTGAGATAGTTCATGGCGTATTGCGTGCTGTCGTAATCAAGGTCCGCGTACATTGCTACATCACCGGGTTTGAGCGGCTTGTAATTGGTGATCAGGTTCTGCAAGGCCTCGGTCGCGCCACGGGTGATGGCGATTTCTTCCGGCAGCACGCCAGCCACTGCTGCGATCTGGGCGCGCACTGCCGTCAGGCCGCTGTCGTCGTAAGTGCGGCGCAGGTAGTAGGAACTGTGCAGGTTGAGCAGTTCAATATTTTTTTGGTAGTCGGCCATGACGGCTTTGGTCATCATGCCGTAGTAGCCATTTTCCAGGTTGATGATGTCGGACGAGACAAGGTACTGGTCGGCAACTTTGCTCCAGAAGGTTTCATCTGTCGGGCTGACGCTGCCGGCTGCTGTGATCACCGTTTGTGCGCTTGCGGCCGGGCTGGCAGCGAGCAGGGCACTGGTGCCGGCAGCGACCACCATGCTGGCGGAACTGTTGATAAAGAGTCGGCGGGAAATATCTGTAGTCATCACGGTCGCTTTTGAATGGTTGTTGAGAAGGCGGCACCCCAGCATCGTTGTCCGACATGGGTGCGGGCATTGTGGTGGTGAAACATGTCAGAAAAGTGACGATGAAGTTGCGCAAGGCTTTGGAGTTTGCCCTGGCGGCGAGCGTAAATTGTCTCGAAACCGTCACAATAAATTCACACTGAGCGCCTAGACTGAGCCGCTTCTATTCACTACGGAACTGTCCATGCGTTTCAAGTTAGCCCCCCTGGCCGTGGCCATTTTTGCAGCAGCGTTTTCTGCTAACTGCGCGGCGCAGACCATCTTTCCCCTGACCCGCGCCGACATGCTGGCGGGTTCGCATTTTGACTTCAAGGTTGAGTTCGGTGCGGTAGTCGATCCGGCCCAAGTCAAGGTCACGATCAATGGCCAGGATTACAGCAAGGTGCTGGGCAAGTCGGCGGACTTGATTGCCAGGGAAGACGGTAAGGAAGTTTCCAGCCTCTTGCTGCGCGACGCCAGCATTGGCAAGCCCGGTCTTTACACTGTGGTTGCCAGCGACGGCCAGAAGAGTGCCAGCGTCAACTGGCGCGTCTATGGCACAGCGGCCAAGCCGGTCGCAAAGAATGTGATTCTGTTCGTCGGCGACGGTTTGTCCATCGGGCACCGCACGGCCGCGCGCATCCTGTCCAAAGGAATTGAGGGCGGCAAGTTTACCGACAAGCTGTCGATGGACGACATGCCCTACATGGCCCTGCTTTCGACACAGGGGACCGACTCCATCATCACCGACTCGGCCAATGCGGCCCATGCCTACACCACCGGGCACAAGTCCTGTGTCAATGCCTTGGGTGTTTATTGCTCGCGCGCTGCCAGCACCCTGGATCATCCGAAAGTTGAGACCATCACTTCCTTGGCCAAGCGCCGCGGCATGGTGGTCGGCGCGGTCACCAACTCCGAAATTGAAGATGCGACACCGGCCGCCATGGTGGCGCACACGCGGCGCCGCTCGGATTTCAACGACATCGTGAAGATGTTTTATGACAGCAAGATCGATGTCCTGATGGGTGGTGGCTCGCCCAACTTCCTGCCGAAGTCAACCCCGGGCTCCAAGCGCGGCGATGATGTCGATTACATCGACCTCTTCAAACAGGCTGACTATAAATTGGCTATCACCAAAACCGAAATGCTGGCAGCGGCGGACGATGCCAAGACGACCAAGATGCTCGGTCTCTACAACACCGGCAATGTCGATGGGGCGCTGGATCTGAAGTTTCTGAAGAAGGGCTCCGTGTCCAAGTTTCCGGACCAGCCCGATGTGCCGGAAGAAATGGCCGCCGCCCTGAAAGTGCTGTCACGCAACAAGAAGGGCTTCGTGCTGATGGTTGAGAGTGCGCGCATCGACAAGTACTCGCACTCGCTGGACCCGGAGCGTGCGATATACGACACCATCATGTTCGACCGCGCCGTCAAGCAGGCCAGGGATTGGGCCAAGGCCAACGGCAACAACACGCTGATCCTGGTCACGGCTGACCACTCGCACGCTGTCAGTGTCGTCGGCACGGTCAACGATGACGAACCTGGCACCGAGATGCGCAACAAGGTTGGCACCTACGCGGAGGCCGGCTTTCCCAATTACCCGGCGCCGGATGCCGAGGGTTATCCGAGCAAAGTGGATGTGTCGCGTCGCCTGCGCCTGACCTTTGGTGCTTACCCGGACCACTACGACACCTTCCGCCCTTTCATGGATGGTGAATTTGTGCCGACCATCCGCAACGCCGAGGGCGTCATGGTGGCCAACGAAAAGTACAAGACCATTCCTGGTGCCGTACTGCGCGAAGGCAACCTGCCGAACAAGGGCGCACGCGGCGCCAACAGCGGCGTTCATTCCGGTGACGATGTGGTGCTGACGGCGATGGGCCCTGGCGCGGAAAAAGTACATGGGCAGATGGAAAACACCGACCTGTTCCGCATCATGGCTGAAGCGCTGGCGCTGGCGCCGCAGCAAGTGGCTAAAGCCAAAGTCAACAAGAAGCAGTAATGTCCTTGATCGGTCTTGAGTCCGGCGAGTGCCTTCGCCGGACTTTTTTGCTTTCACCCGTGCTGCTCTGGTCGCTTGCGGGGCAGGCGGCGGATCGCATCAGTCTGGATCCGCAACTGAGTTTTGAGACGCTCTACAAATCAATCGGCGTTCTCGGTACCCAATACTCCGAGCGCGCCAAATTGCTCAAGGGCAAAGAGGTCCGCATGCGGGGCTACATGGCGCCACCGCTCAAGCCTGAGAGCAAGTTCTTTGTGCTCACGCGCGAACCGGTGGCGGTTTGCCCCTTTTGCTCGTCGGATGCGCAGTGGCCTTCCGATATTGTTGTCATTTACCTCAAGGGCACGCTCGCGCCAATCAATTTTTCCCGGCGCATCGAAGTTGCCGGCAAACTGGAAATGGGTTCCTGGACCGACCCCGATACCGGATTTGTCAGCCAGGTTCGCATCGTCGATGCCGAGGTCTCCACACTATGAGCGGCGGCGCTGATTTGCGCGTGCGCGACCTTGCGGTGCAGTTTGCAGGGCAGGACAAGCCCTTGTTCAAAATTGACACACTTGACATCCCTTCGGATAGCAGTCTGGGCATCAGCGGCATATCGGGCGCTGGCAAGACCACGCTGTTTCATTGCCTGGCCGGCATTGCCCAGCCGAGCGCCGGGCAGATTGTCTGGGGCGGTACCGACATCTGCGGGCTTTCGGATGATGCACTCGGACGCTGGCGTCAGCGCAATCTCGGACTGGTCTTTCAGGACTTTCACCTGGTTGATGGACTCTCCATGATGGACAACGTGTTGTTGCCCGCTTGCTTTGATCGCTGGAAACCGACGCCGGCTTTGCGGCGTCGCGCCGGTGATTTGCTGACTGCCGTCGGCCTGTCGGCATGGGAGCGCATGACAGCCTTGCTCTCACGTGGAGAGCGCCAGCGTGTCGCCTTGGCGCGTGCCTTGCTATTGCAACCGGCTATCGTGATGGCCGATGAACCAACTGCCAGTCTGGACCCGAACCATCGTACGCAGATGGGCGATCTGCTGCTTGAATTGGTGCGAACCGAGGGCGCAACGCTGATCGTGATCACGCATGAACTCGAATTGCTGTCGCGCATGGACCACTGCCTGCAGTTGGAACACGGCGTGCTGCGCCAACTGGGCGCAGCATGATGCAAGGCTTCAATCCGTTTCCCATCGTCGGCGCCGATCTGCGTCGCAATCGTTTGTTGGTCTGGGTGACCGTGCTACTGGTCGCCATTTCTGTGGCCACCGGCATTGCCGTGATTTCCCAAGAACGTGCCTTGCGCCAGGGCAGTGCCCGTGCCGCCGACGACTTCGATCTGCTGCTTGGCGCGCCCGGCAGTAGCACGCAACTGGTACTGACCTCGGTCTATTTGCGGCCCCAGGCCATTCCTTTACTCGCGGGTGATCTGCTGCTGCAAGCCAGCACCGCGCCGGGCGTGCGCTATGCGGCGCCGATCGGGTTTGGTGACAACTGGCAGGGTCACGCCATCATCGGCACCATTGCCGACTTTGCGACTCGGGGTGGCAGCCTGCCACCAACGCAGGGGCGGATTTTTCAGCAGCGTGGTGAAGCCGTGGTGGGCGCCTCAGTCGGGCTCGCCATCGGCGCTACCTTCAGTCCGGCGCACGGACGGCATCGGGCCCAGGATGACGAGGATTCGCATGCCGACCCTCGGCACGACGCGGTTCATTACACCGTGGTAGGGCGCCTGCCGGCACGCCAGAATATCTGGGACACGGCGATCCTGGTGCCGATCGAAGATGTCTGGCATGTGCATGGCATGGCGCTCGGGCATGCGGCCAGTGCCAGTTCGCATATCGGGCCACCCTGGGACGCAAGCCAACTCGCTGGTGTGCCAGCGATTGCGATCAAGCCCGCATCGGTTGCCGACGCCTACCGCTTGCGCGGACAGTTTCAGACGCCGCGCAGCGTGGCTGTGTTTCCGGCCGAAGTGCTCAACGATCTCTATCTCACCTTGGGCAATGTCCGTGACCTGATGTCGGTGCTGGCCGTGATGACCCAGGTGCTGGTTGTGGCGGCGGTGTTGATGGCGCTGCTGGTCGGCTTTCTGGCACGCCGGCGGCAGTTTGCCGTGCTCAGGGCGATCGGTGCCAGTCGCCTCTATGTATTCACTGTCGTATGGATTGAAGTCGTGCTGCTGATAGCAGTCGGTGCGGCATTGGGTGTCTTATTTGGCTGGGGCGCATCGAATCTGCTTTCGCACTGGATGGCGTCGCAGCTTGGATTTGCGATGCCGGTACGGCTAGGCGCAACGGAAGGGCTCTTGGTTGCCGCGCTCATCGTCACCGCTGCCATCGTCGCCACGCTGCCAGCGTGGCTGGTGTTCAGGCGCCCGATTGCCGAGGGCCTGATTTCGGGCTGAATCAGCAGCGCACCTGACTGGTAGCTGCGCTGCTGGTGAAAACCTTCAGCCTTTTGCCGGCCGTCCGGTCTTGACGGCCGGTACGGCTTTCAAGGCCGCCAGAAACGCGCTGTCGGCCATCGCGGCCAGGGCCTTGATGCCGGCGCGCAGCAGTTCGCTCTTCTTGGCCTGATTTCCCAACTTGCCGGCGCGTTGCTTGAGTTCCTCGAGCACGCTGTACTCGGCTTTGGGGATGGTGAAGCTGTCACGAACCAGCTTGGGCTTCTTTTCCTTGACGGGTTTTGCGGCCTTGGGCTTGGCGGCCGGTTTGACCGCTGCTTTGACAGCCGCTTTAAGCACCGGTGCCGCAGGCGCGGGCGCCGCGATCTTGACCACTGCCTTGGCTGCTTTGGCGACGACTGGTTTGACAACTTTCTTCGCTGCTGCCTTGGCGATTGGCGCTGGTTTCTTCACAAGCTTTTTCGCAACCGCTTTGCGGGTCACTTTTTTCGCTGGTGCTGCTGCCTTTGCCGGTGCTGCTGCCTTGGCAGGGGCGGCTGCGGCTGTCTTTGCCGGTACCACAGATGTGAATGCGTTTGCTGGTGTGACCATGTGAGGCTCCTTTGAAATTAACGAGGTATACAGTTTATACCGTTTGCAAACAGCAAGTCAACAACGCGTTTGCTGCCGCAGGGCAGCCCTGGTTCAGCAACCGGTCAGGAGTACCGACCAGGGTGTTTTCTGCCACGCCAGCACCTCTTCGCGCAGCAGATGGGCTGACTGCGGGTAAGACTGATCCCACGCGTCGCGGCACGTGATGGCAAAGGTCTTGTCCTTGCTGGCGCTGCACGCGAGTTGCAGGCCATCCAGGTCGGGGTCGCGCCGGGCGTGACACAAAATGACAGCCAGACGCAGGGCCAGCAACTGCGCCATGAACTCGGCGTCCTCAAAGTCAACATCGAGCTTGCGCAGTTTGCCCCGGTGTCCCAATACCAGCAGGCTGAGCCGGTGCAGTTCCGGCAGGGAAAAGCCCAAGGCATCGGAATTGTCCAGAATGTAGGCACCGTGCTTGTGGTAGTCGCTGTGCGAAATGCGGCTGCCAATTTCATGCAATTGGGCGGCCCATCCCAGTTTGCGCGCCAGACGTTCATCTTTGCTGTTGGCGGATTTCAGGGTTGGCTGCAGTTGGGCAAAGAGCTGCAGCGCGACATTCGCCACGCGCAGGCCGTGGACTGCATCGGTGCCGAACTTGCTTTCCAGCCTTTGCACCGAGCGCTCGCGTACATCGGTTTGATCCGGGGTGTTGCCCATCAGGTTAAGCAACACGCCGTGGCGCAGACCACCGGTGGCCAGGTGCATGCGATCGATTTGCAGCAGGTCAAAGACGGCGCGCAATACGCTCAAGCCACCGCCGATGATGCTGCGCCGGTCATCCTTTAATCCGGCCAAGCGTACGCGATCTGCGCTTTTGGCACTGATCAGTTTGTCTTGCAGCCAGTCCAGACCTTCGCGGTCGACACTGCTGGCGGGCCAACCGGCCGCCACCAGAATGTCACCAATGGCGCCCACGGTGCCGGCCGAGCCATAGGCCACGTCCCAAGTGTCTCGCCGGTAGGCGTTGAGGGCTTCGTCCAGCACCGCCTTGGCGGCGATCTCGGCCATTTGAAACGCGTGCCGCGTGAACTGGCTGTCGCCAAAATAGCGGGCCGACCAGGCGATGCTGCCAACCCGGTACGACTCCATTAATTTCGGCTTCCAGCCCTTGCCCAGAATGAGTTCGGTCGAGCGTCCGCCAATATCAACGACCAGGCGGCGTTCATCGCTGGGCGGCAGCGAGTGTGCAACGCCCTGGTAGATGAGCCGCGCTTCTTCGCGCCCGGAGATCACATCGATCGGAAAACCCAAAGCCTCGCTGGCCCTGTGCAGAAATTCGTCGCGGTTGCGCGCTTCGCGCAGGGTTTGGGTGGCGACCGCGCAAACCGCAGTGCTGTCGAAGCCAGCCAGACGTTCGCCAAAACGGGCCAGACAATCCCAGCCCCGCTGCATGGCGTCGGGCGTCAGGTTGCGCTCATCGTCCAGGCCGCTGCCCTGGCGGACAGTTTCCTTCAAGTATTCGGTGCGGTAAAACTGGTCGTGTTCAACGTGTCCAATTTCAAGGCGAAAACTGTTCGATCCCAAATCGACAGCCGCCAGGCGTGTTCCATCTTGCATCAGCTAAGTTTTCCTGTATCTCAGTGCTCAGCATAGCATCCGCAAGCAGCCCGCCGGTTGTCATCATGCTGCAAACACGCCCCATCCGGGGCGTGCGCCTTACTTCTTGTGCGGCGGAATCAGCACGCTGTCGATGATGTGAATGACGCCGTTGCTGGCTGCAATGTCTGCGCTTTGAACCATCGCTTGCTCAACGGTGACAAACTCGCCGGCCTTGGACAGGGCCAGTTCGGCGCCGTTCAATGCCTTGACAGTTGAATTCTTGATGGTGGCTGCCGTCAATTTCGCGGGGACAACGTGATAGGTCAGCAGATCCTTGAGCTTGTCCGGGTGCTTTGCCAGGTCGTCCATGGTCTTGGCCGGCACCGCCTTGAAGGCTTCGTTGCTCGGTGCAAACACGGTGAACGGGCCAGCGCCTTGCAGCGCGGCGGGCAGACCGGCTTGAACCAGCAAGCCATTCAGCGTGCTCAGCGACGGATTCTTGGCAATGCTGTCGGCAACGGAGACCGGTGTTGAGACGCTGGCGCAACCGGCCAGGCCAAACGCAACGAGGGAAAGGGCTAAAACGCGGCGAGTGAACATGTGATTCTTCTCCAGATTAATGATGGCGTGAGCGTAATGAGTTTTCGTGACGGTTTCGTGACGGCTTGGTGACGTGGTTGGCATCTCAATAGATTTCGGGCACCACGATTTCCTGTGGTACCGGTTGGCGAACGTAGTCGTCATGGCGTTCACGCGGTGGCAGGACGATGGTCGGGTGCGCAATTTCGCCGTAGGGAATTTGTTGCAGCAGGTGGTGAATGCAATTGAGCCGGGCTTTCTTTTTATCCACCGCTTGAACCACCCACCACGGGGCTTCCGCAATGTGCGTGCGCTCCAGCATGATTTCCTTGGCCTTGGTGTACTCTTCCCAGCGCCGCCGCGATTCCATGTCCATCGGGCTGAGTTTCCATTGCTTCAGGGGGTCATGGATGCGGCCCATGAAGCGCAGGTGCTGCTCATCGTCCGAGATCGAAAACCAGTACTTGATGAGTTGGATGCCAGAGCGCACCAGCATCTTCTCGAACTCGGGGACCGAGCGGAAAAACTCTTCGTACTGCTCATCGGAACAAAAACCCATGACCCGCTCGACGCCGGCGCGGTTGTACCAACTGCGGT
Source organism: uncultured beta proteobacterium (assembly GCA_903914175.1). GTDB lineage: Bacteria > Pseudomonadota > Gammaproteobacteria > Burkholderiales > Burkholderiaceae_C > Rhodoferax. The sequence goes on from CAIWNX010000206.1 coordinate 26,319, forward strand.
CAAACAGGACCATCTCGCCGGCACCCGGCAGGTGCGCCGCATAGCGCTGGAAATACCACTGGGTTTGTTCGCGAGCATTGGGCGCCGGCAGGGCTGCGACGCGGCAGACGCGCGGGTTCAGGCGCTGCGTGATGCGCTTGATGACGCCACCCTTGCCGGCGGCGTCGCGACCTTCAAACAGGATCACCACTTTGTGGCCGGTCTTGACCACCCAGTCCTGCAACTTGACCAGTTCACCCTGCATCCTGAACAGTTCACGGAAATACTGGCGCCGACTTTCCTTGTACTGCTGCGATGTCGTGTCGATTGTGCTTTCTGCCAGCTCGTCGATATTGCGGTCTTCGAGTTCGAGCTCCAGTTCCTCGTCGTAGCTGTCGGTCAGGTCGCGCCTGATGCGCTGGACCAGGTCCTCGTCGGTTGCATTCAATCGATACTCCTGTGTGAAGGGTTCTACAGGAGGCAAGCATAAGAAGAGTTCGTGACGAAAATGTGACAAACGAATGTCAAGGTGAATGTCAGAGCAAATCAGTTGCCTTCGTTCCGCCAGGCACCAGATTGGAAATATGTCACATCACTGTCACATAAGCTTCTTATAGTTGGCCCGTTACCGCAGAGTTCCCCCCATTCAACGCAAAAGGCACCCGATGAAAACCAGTTTCAAACTCTCCCTGATCAGTGTGGCTGGCGTGCTCGCCATGTCATGTTTCAACATGGCTGGCGCGCAGGAAATTACCGGCGCCTGGGCAACTTTTCCTGCCCCCTTGTATGCCAAGTGGGCAGCTGAATACAACAAGGCCACTGGCGTCAAGGTCAATTACCAGTCGGTTGGCTCCGGTGCCGGCATCAAGCAGATCGACTCCAAGACGGTCGATTTCGGTGCTTCCGACATGCCGCAAACCGATGAAGTGCTGAAAGCCAAGGGTCAGTTCCAGTTTCCCACCGTGATCGGCGGCACCGTGCCGGTGATCAACGTCAAGGGCATTGCGCCGGGCCAGATGAAGCTCGACGGTCAGGTGCTGGGCGACATTTACCTGGGCAAGATCACCAAATGGAACGACGCCGCCATCAAGGCCTTGAACCCGACACTGGCGCTGCCTGATGTGGCGATTGCCCCGGTGCGCCGCGCCGATGGTTCCGGCACCACTTTCAATTTCACCAACTACCTGAGCCGCGTCCACGCCGAGTGGAAGGCCAAGGTCGGTGAGGGCACAGCCGTGAACTGGCCGGTTGGCGCCGGTGGCAAGGGCAATGAAGGCGTTGCCGCTTTCGTCAATCGCCTGCCCAATTCGATCGGCTATGTCGAGTACTCTTACGTCAAGCAGAACAAGATGACCTACACCTTGATGAAGAATAAGGACGGCCTGTTCGTGGCGCCGGATGACGAGGCTTTCAAGGCGGCTGCCGCCGGTGCCGATTGGAACAAGACGTTTTACCAACTGATCACCGACCAGCCGGGCAAGAATGCCTGGCCGATTTCCACGGCCACTTTCATCCTGATGCACATCAAACAGGACAAGCCGGCCAATGCCACTGAAGCCTTCAAGTTCTTCACCTGGGCTTACAAGAGCGGTGGCAAGGCTGCGACCGATCTGGATTACGTGCCGATGCCGGCCAACGTGATTGCTTCGATTGAGAAGGCCTGGTCGCAAACCACCGACGCTTCTGGCAAGCACGTGGCCTTGAAGTAATACAGCGCGCCTCGATTAACAAGGGGGAACCGTGTCAACTACACTTCCGGCGAATCAACTGCCTGTCAACCTGTCTGCAAGATCTACCGGGCGTGTTATGACAAATCCTCCTCCTGCCAAAGCAGCCCGCTCCGGCCCGATGGCCGACCGCATCTTTGGCTGGCTGGCCAAGGGTGCGGCCTGGTTGACGCTGGCCATGCTGATTGCCATTCTGGTTTCGTTGACCGCAGGCGCCTGGCCTGCCATCAGCAAATACGGGCTTGGTTTTTTGGCCAGTACCACCTGGGACCCGGTCAAGGAAGAGTTCGGCGGCCTGGTGATGATTTACGGCACCTTGATGACCTCGATAATTGCCTTGCTGATCGCCGTTCCGGTGAGCTTTGGCATTGCGGTTTTCCTGACCGAGTTGTCGCCGGCCTGGCTCAAGCGCCCGCTCGGTACCGCGATTGAATTGCTGGCGGCCATTCCCTCTATCGTCTATGGCATGTGGGGCTTGCTGGTGTTTGGCCCCTTGCTGGCGACCTATGTGCAGCAACCGCTGCAGGCCGCGTTTTCGGGCGTGCCCTACCTCGGTGCCTTTGTCTCCGGCCCGCCGGTTGGCATTGGCATTTTGTCGGCCGGCATCATCCTGGCCATCATGATCATTCCGTTCATCGCTGCCGTCATGCGCGATGTCTTTGAGGTCACACCGACCCTGCTCAAGGAATCCGCCTACGGTCTGGGCGCCACCACCTGGGAGGTGGTCTCCACCGTGGTGCTGCCCTATACCAAGACCGGCGTTATCGGCGGCATCATGCTGGGCCTGGGGCGCGCAATTGGCGAGACCATGGCCGTGACTTTTGTCATTGGCAACTTCAACCAGCTCGATTCGCTCAGCCTGTTTCAGGCTGCCAACAGCATTACTTCGGCGCTGGCCAATGAGTTCGCCGAAGCCGCCGAGGGCCTGCACCAGGCATCTCTGATGTATCTGGGGTTGGTGCTGTTCTTCATTACCTTTGTCGTTTTGACGCTGTCCAAAATACTGCTGGCGCAACTGCGCAAGGGCGAAGGGGCCAAGACATGAGCACCGCGCAACGCCTGTTGCAGGCCGCCGACTTGAACCAGATGCGCCAGGCGCGTTATGCGCAGCGCAAACGCGTCAATCTGATTGCGCTGGCGCTGTCACTGATGGCCATGGCTTTTGGCCTGTTCTGGTTGTTCTGGATTCTGTTTGAGACCATCCGCCTCGGTGTCGGCGGGCTCACGCTCGATACCCTGACCCAGATGACGCCGCCTCCCAACGATGCCGGCGGTCTGGCCAACGCCATTTACGGCTCCTTTCTGATGGTGGCATTGGCGACCTTTGTTGGCACACCGATCGGCATCATGGCTGGCATTTACCTGGCTGAATTCGACACCAAGGGATGGCTGGCCGAGACCACGCGCTTCGTCAACGACATTCTGCTGTCGGCGCCTTCGATCGTGATCGGTCTCTTTGTCTACGCCGTGGTGGTGACGCGCTTCAAGTCGTTTTCGGGTTATGCCGGCATCATGGCGCTGGCGCTGATCGTCATTCCCGTGGTGATCCGCACCACCGAGAACATGCTGCAACTGGTGCCCGCCGGTCTGCGCGAGGCGGCTTACGCCCTGGGCGCGCCGAAGTGGAAAGTCATCATCAGCATCACCATGACGGCGGCGCGCGCCGGCATCATTACCGGCATTTTGCTGGCG
>CAIWNX010000207.1 GCA_903914175.1 uncultured beta proteobacterium
ATGGTCAGCATCCTGGGCTTCAGCTTTGCCGGTAGCGGCCAGAACACCGGCCTGGCCTTCATCACCCTGAAAGACTGGAAGGAGCGCAATGGCGCCGCCCATTCGGCACAGGGCTTGGTGGGGCGTGCCTTTGGTGGGCTCTCCAGCATTCGCGATGCCTTCATTTTCCCGGTCAGCCCGCCGCCGATTCCCGAACTGGGCCGCGCCAACGGCTTTGCCATGCGCTTGCAGGACCGTGGCGGCAATGGCCATGACGCGCTGGTTGCGGCGCGCAACCAGTTGCTCGGCATGGCGGCGCAAAGCAAGCTGTTGACGGCGGTGCGCCCCGACGGTCTGGAAGACGCCGCGCAATTGCAGCTCAACATCGACCGCGACAAGGCCAGCGCTTTGGGTGTCAGTTTCAGCGCCATCAACACCTCGCTTTCGACCGCGCTCGGTTCTTCCTACGTCAACGACTTCCCGAACGCCAATCGCGTGCAGCGCGTGGTGGTGCAGGCCGAAGCCAGGGCGCGCATGCAGAGCGAAGACCTGCTCAAGATCAACGCACCCAACAGCGCCGGCCAGCCGGTGCCGCTGTCGGCCTTTGCCAGCACACAATGGGTCACTGGTCCGATGCAGACCATCCGCTACAACGGCTACCCGACCATTCGCATCGCCGGCGAGCCGGCACCCGGACAGAGCACGGGCGCGGCGATGGACGAGATGGAACGGCTGGTTGGCCAGTTGCCAGCGGGCTTTGCCTATGAATGGACCGGGCAGTCGCGCGAGGAAAAGCTATCCGGCTCGACCGCGATCTACCTGTTTGCCTTCTCGCTGCTGGCAGTGTTTTTGTGCCTGGCCGCGCTCTACGAGAGTTGGTCGATCCCGTTCGCCGTGATCCTGGTCGTGCCACTGGGTGTGCTCGGCGTGACGCTGGCTACCGGACTGCGTGGGCTGGAAAACGACATCTACTTCAAGGTCGGCCTGATCACCATCATTGGCCTGTCAGCCAAGAACGCGGTGCTGATCATCGAGTTTGCGAAAGACCTGCACGCGCAGGGCAAGGGCCTGGTTGAAGCCGTGCTCGAAGCCGCGCACCTGCGCTTTCGCCCGATCCTGATGACCTCGATGGCCTTCATTCTGGGCGTGCTGCCGCTGGTGATCGCATCGGGTGCGGGCTCGGCCAGCCAGCATGCGATCGGCACGGGTGTCATGGGCGGCATGATCACCGCCACCTCGCTCTCGGTTTTCTTTGTACCGCTGTTCTTTGTCGTCGTGCGCCGCATCTTCAAGGGCAGCGAGCGCCAGCGCCTGAAGTACGCGCACGAACTCGACATCGACAGTGCGGGCACGCCGGTGGTGACGGAGGGCAAGCCATGAGCGCGCGCTTCCAACCACTCAAAGGCGTGAGCACTGCCGTGCTGGCGCTCACACTGTGCGCCTGCGGATCCATGGCACCCGACTACCAGCGCCCAGCCGCGCCGGTGGCCGCCAGCTTTGGATCCGAGAACGCGGGCAACACAGCCGCCAGCGCCATCGAGTGGCGCCAGTTCTTCAGCGACGCACGCTTGCAGTCGCTGATCACGCTGGCGCTGGCCAACAACCGCGACTTGCGCATCGCTGTACTCAACATCGAGCAGGCGCGCGCGCAATACGACATCCGCCGTGCCGACCAGTGGCCTACCGTCAACGCGGGCCTGAGCGGCTCGCGCGTACCCACCAGTTCTGGCGGCATCAGCAGCACTTACAGCGCCGGCGTGCTGGTAACGGCCTACGAGCTCGATCTGTTTGGCCGCGTACGCAGCCTGGGCGAGGCTGCGTTGGCGCAATACCTGGCCAGCGAAGAAGCGCGCAAGGCGGCACAGATCAGCCTGGTGGCAACCGTGGCCACCAGCTACCTGGCGCTGCAAGGCGACGAGGAACTGCTGCGCGTAACGCTTGAGACGCTGCGCACACGCGAGACCTCGCTGCGCCTGATCAAGCTGCGCTTTGACAACGGTGCGAGTTCCCTGATTGATCTGCGCCAGGCGGAATCGCTGCTCGAATCAGCCCGCGTCGCGCTGGCGCAAGCGACACGCCAGCGTGCACTGGACGAGAACGCGCTGGTGCTGCTGCTGGGCCAGCCACTACCAGCCACACTGCCCGAGGGCGTGCCGATTACCGCAGCAGCCACGCTGCCCGAGTTGGCAGCGGGTCTGCCATCGGACCTGCTGGCACGCCGGCCCGACATCCGCCAGGCCGAGCAACTGCTGATCGCGGCCAATGCCAATATCGGCGCAGCGCGCGCCGCCTTCTTTCCAAAAATTAGTCTCACCGCCAGTCTGGGCAGCGTCAGCAACCAGTTGAGTGGGCTGTTCAATGCGGGATCAGGCGGCTGGAGTTTTGCGCCGCAGTTGCTGCAACCCGTGTTCGACGCCGGGCGCAACCAGGGCAATCTGCAGGTGGCGCAAGTCGGTCGTGACATCGCCCTGGCGCAGTACGAGCGCGCCATCCAGTCGGCGTTCCGCGAAGTCTCCGACGCGCTGGCCGGACGCGCCACGCTGGGTGAGCAATTGCGCGCGCAACAAGCCGTGGTGCGCGCCGAGCAGGACCGCTACCGGCTGGCCGATCTGCGCTACCGCAACGGCGTAGCCAGTTACCTCGATGCACTCGATGCCCAACGCTCCCTGTTTGCGGCGCAGCAGGCACAGGTGCAGTTGCTGGCGCAGTACCAGCAAAACGGGGTCACACTGTACCGTGTGCTGGGCGGTGGCTGGAGCGCGCCGAGCGCCGCAAACTAAAAGCGCCCGGTGAGGGGCGCTTTGGGGGTTTAGGAGGCGTTGGCCTTGGCCTTCTTCGCTTTCTTTGACTTCTTGGCGTGCTTCACAGCTTTGGCCTTCTTGGCCGGTTTGGCGGCCTTGGCCTTGGCCGGTGCAGCGGAATCATTGGAGGCGCCAGCCACAGCAGGCGCTGCTGCCGGTGCGGCAGGTGCCGCGGTTTGGGCGATGCTGGACACGGCAAAGGCCGACAGGATGCAAGCAAGCGCGATCAGTTTTTTCATGGTGTTTCCTAGGTGGGTGTTGCTCTGCGCGACCCGGAGGATCGCCGACAGGCTATCTTAACGGCCGGGCGGGTGCTGAGGTTGACGCGGGGATGAACTATAGCTGTGTCATGCCGGCGTGATCCGGCGTTCACAGCAACGCGATCACTGGATGGCGGTGCAGGTACAAGACGAGTTCCGTCGATACCATTGCGTGCAGCGACGGCAATTTCGGCAGGGCAGCGCAAGCGGTTATTCACCGCGAGCGGGGGTTTTCTGTTGATATCTCGTGACCGGTCATTCCCGTCGCAGGTCCAGTTTCATGACCGAAAATGCGAGGCTTTTGGTCCGAATCAAAATCTGCGACCGACCATAAAACCCCCGCCAATGGTTAGTTGGCGGGGGTTAGTGGATCACTTATTGCACTGAAAATTGCACATGCTTCCCTGTTCGGGCCAGCATATCTACCAATGCATCAATGGTAAATTTGATGGACTTCTTGTTGATCACATCAGAAACCCTTGGGCGTGTAACACCCAGAATCTGAGCTGCGTCAGCCTGTTTCAAATCCTTCTCTTCAATCCATACCGCCAATTCTGTCATCAAGGATTCCTTGATAGACAATTTTTCAGAGATGATCTTGTTGCTCTCTTCAAGTAGCTTTGCAGCCTCCTTCGGCTCAAAACCCAAGTCAGCAAAGATATTTGCACCAGACGGAGTGATGTGCCCCAATTTGCTATTACGTTTCATTTTTTACTCCTTTCTTTGATCAATTCTTTGTACCGCGTTGCAGTCAAGTCTTTGTCCGTTTTGCTCGTCACGGGCGTCTTTTTTTTGAAACAGTGAAGCACATAAACTGCCTCTTCGAACTTCGCCACATACATCACTCGAAACCACCCATCATTCAGGTTGATTCGAATTTCTTTTGTGCCAGGACCCACAATATCGAAAGGCTTCCAGTCATCAGGATCAAGTCCTTTTTGGACTTGGTTGAGTTGATGCCCGGCTTCCTTTCTCGCATTCAAAGTAAACGTTTTTTCGTCCGTTAAGTCTTTGTATGCAGATCCGCACCAGCCAATTGGCTTGTCTATCGGCTTATCCACCATAATGACTCCAGTGTATCAAATTTTATACAAAACAGCAAGCTGCTTGGCACATCCAATCCTCGAAAAGTTAGCGGCAGAATTACCGAAACTGTCTGGAAATGTGCCTACAAGAGAAATGATGGTTAAAAACACAATCCGGTCTTTCACGCGGTACCGGCGGGAGTCAACTACGCAGCGTTATGCAAAGATCCCAGTTATGAGAAGTTGGACATGGGAAGGCACGCAAGGCGCCTCGTACAAAATGGTCTAGCATCTTGCGGCACTTCTCA
>CAIWNX010000208.1 GCA_903914175.1 uncultured beta proteobacterium
ATACCAAGCGCGGCAAGAGCGCGAACCGAGGATTCACGGCCGGGGCCGGGTCCCTTGATTTCGACGTCAAGATTCTTGATACCCTGTTCAATGGCAGCGCGACCCGCCACTTCCGAAGCCACCTGGGCTGCGAACGGCGTGGACTTGCGGGAGCCCTTGAATCCTTGTCCACCCGACGAAGCCCATGACAAGGCATTGCCCTGGCGGTCGGCGATCGTGATGATGGTGTTATTGAACGAAGCGTGGACGTGCGCAATGCCGTCGGCCACATTCTTGCGAACTTTTTTGCGAACGCGCTGGGCTGCGTTACTGGCGGGAGCTTTTGCCATAGTGGTATTTCAATCCCTGTTATTTCTTCAATGAAGCGGCGGCCTTGCGGGGGCCTTTGCGGGTACGGGCATTCGTACGGGTACGCTGGCCACGCATCGGAAGGCCACGGCGATGCCGGAAGCCTCTGTAACAGCCAATGTCCATCAAACGTTTGATGTTCATGGTTGTTTCACGACGCAGATCACCTTCAATGGTGAACTGTGCGATCTGATCGCGAATTTTCTCCAGTTCCGCGTCGGTCAAATCCTTGACCTTCTTGGAATAGGCGATGCCACACGCTTCGCAAATTTTGCGTGCGCGATTGCGACCGATCCCGAAGATGGCGGTCAGGCCAATTTCGGAATGCTGTTGCGGCGGAATATTGATGCCAGCGATACGTGCCATTTTCGTCCTCTAAAACTAATGCAATTAACCCTGGCGCTGCTTGTGACGCGGATCCGAACAGATCACACGCACTACGCCCTTGCGCCGAATTACCTTGCAGTTACGGCAAATTTTCTTGACCGAAGCCGAAACCTTCATTTCATTCTCCTAAAACTATTCTGGGTGTCTGCGCACTACAGCACAAATCACCGCCATTACTGCTACTTGGCCCTGAATACAATCCGCGCCCGACTTAAATCGTAAGGCGTCAATTCAACAGTGACCTTGTCCCCCGGCAGGATACGGATGTAGTGCATACGCATCTTGCCGGAAATGTGCCCCAATACGACGTGTCCATTCTCCAGTTTCACTCGAAACGTGGCGTTAGGGAGATTTTCTACAACCTCTCCCTGCATCTGAATAACATCGTCTTTTGACATATCTGGTACTTGCCTATGAAGACTTGAAATTGGCCTTCTTCAGCAAGGACTCATATTGCTGTGACATCAGGTAATTCTGAACCTGCGCCATGAAATCCATGGTGACAACCACAATAATTAACAGCGACGTGCCACCAAAGTAGAACGGTACGTTGTACTTCAGGATAAGGAATTCGGGCAGCAGACACACCAGCGTGATGTAAATGGCACCAGCAAAAGTCAGACGCAGCAAAATCTTGTCAATGTAGCGAGCGGTTTGTTCGCCGGGACGAATACCCGGAATAAAAGCGCCGCTCTTCTTCAGGTTGTCCGCTGTTTCCCGGCTGTTAAACACCAGCGCGGTATAGAAGAAACAGAAAAACACGATAGCCGAAGCGTAGAACATCACATAAATCGGTTGCCCTGGCGTCAATGAGCCGGCAATATCCTTCAGCCAGCGCATGGAATCGCCCGTACTCAACCAGCCAACCACCGTCGCCGGCAGCAGGATGATCGATGAAGCGAAGATTGGTGGGATCACACCCGCCATATTGAGTTTCAAAGGCAGATGCGACGATTGACCGCCATAAACCTTGTTGCCGACCTGGCGCCTTGCATAGTTCACAAGAATCTTGCGCTGACCGCGTTCGATGAACACAACGACGAAGGTAACCAGCGCTACCAGCACCACAATGAACAGGGCGACGATGATGCTCATGGCACCGGTGCGCACCAGTTCCAGCAGGCCGCCGATGGCATTGGGCAAACCCGCCGCGATGCCACCAAAAATAAGGATCGAAATACCGTTGCCCAGACCGCGCTCGGTGATCTGTTCACCCAGCCACATCAGGAACAGCGTGCCAGCCGTAAGCGTCACGATCGCCGTCATGCGGAAACCAAAACCAGGTACCAGCACCAGGCCCGGCGAGCTTTCCAGCGCCAGAGCGATGCCCATGGACTGGAACAAGGCCAGACCCAGTGTGCCGTAGCGGGTGTACTGGGTGATCTTGCGACGACCGGCTTCGCCCTCTTTCTTCAATTGCTCAAAGGTGGGCAGCACATAGGTCAGCAACTGCATGATGATCGATGCCGAAATGTACGGCATGATCCCCAATGCAAAAACAGTAAAGCGAGACAAGGCGCCGCCGGAGAACATGTTGAACATGCCCAGGATGCCACCTTGTTGACCTTTGAAAAACTGCGCCAACTGCGCCGGGTCGATACCCGGAACAGGGATGTGGGCGCCTACGCGGTAAACCACGAGCGCCAGCAGCAAAAAGACAAGCCGACGGCGCAGATCACCGAATTTTCCTGTTTTTGCGAGCTGAGCTGCGTTAGTTACCACGTTTGAAGTCTTTCAAATGCCGTTTCAAGCAACGCTTCCGCCGACCGCTTCGATAGCGATCTTGGCAGCAGCAGTCGCACCAATACCCGTGAGCTTCACGGCCTTGGTCAGTACGCCCGTCTTGATGACTTTGACGACTTTTGCCAGTTCCCCAACGAGGCCGGCTTTCTTCAACGTAACCAGGTCTACTTCAGCAGCGCCAAGTTGCTCCAGCGCAGCCAGGGTGACTTCCGCATTGAACTGCAGCAGGTGGGATTTGAAACCACGCTTGGGCAGACGGCGTTGCATAGGCATTTGACCGCCTTCAAAACCAACCTTATGGTAGCCGCCAGCACGGGATTTTTGACCCTTGTGACCACGACCGGCAGTTTTGCCGATACCGGAGCCGATACCGCGACCGACACGGCGCTTGTAGTGCTTGGCACCGTCAGCGGGTTTGATGTCATTGAGTTCCATCATCAACCTTTAGAGCACTTTGACCAGATAACTGATCTTGTTAATCATGCCGCGGACTTCGGGCGTGTCCACCAATTCGCTGATGCTGCGAATTTTGCGGAGACCCAAACCACGGACGGTGGCGCGGTGCGATTCCTGGCAACCGATGGGGCTGCGGATCAATTGCACTTTGACTGTTTGTTGTGTTGTCATTTTTCGGACTCCCGGTTAGACGAAGAGTTCTTCAACCGTCTTGCCGCGCTTGGCCGCAACTTGCGACGGCGTTGTCGCATGCGACAGCGCATTCAGCGTGGCGCGAACCATGTTGTAGGGATTGGTCGACCCATGGCTCTTGGCCACGATGTCGGTGATCCCGACGACCTCGAAGACGGCGCGCATCGGGCCGCCGGCGATGATGCCAGTTCCCTTGGGAGCTGGTGCCATCATGACAGCCGCTGCACCATGCTGACCCATCACCTTGTGGTGGATCGAACCATTCTTGAGAGAAACCTTGGTCAGGTTGCGGCGCGCTTCTTCCATCGCCTTTTGCACAGCTGCGGGCACTTCTTTCGACTTGCCTTTGCCCATGCCGACACGGCCTTCGCCGTCACCGACCACGGTCAGTGCCGCGAAACCAAGAATACGGCCACCCTTGACCACCTTGGTAACGCGATTGATCGCGATCATCTTCTCACGCAGACCGTCTTCAGGCCCTTCAGCCTTACCCTGCATTTTCGCTTGAACTTTAGCCATCTTAATTTCCGAT
>CAIWNX010000209.1 GCA_903914175.1 uncultured beta proteobacterium
CGGCGCGGCGCGAGACCGACACCATGGACACCTTCGTCGATTCCAGTTGGTACTACATGCGCTACTGCGATCCGAAGAATGAGCAGGCCATGGTGGCCGAGGGTGCGGCCTACTGGATGCCGATGGACCAGTACATCGGTGGCATCGAGCACGCCATCCTGCACCTGCTGTACGCGCGATTCTGGACCAAGGTGATGCGTGATCTCGGCCTGGTCACGGTGGACGAACCCTTTACCAAGCTGCTGACCCAGGGCATGGTTCTGAATCACATCTATTCGCGCAAGTCCGACAAGGGTGGCATCGAGTATTTCTGGCCGGCCGAGGTGGAAGACGTGCTGGATGCGACCGGCAAGGTGACGGGCGCGAAACTGAGGCAGGCCAAGGGCGATCTGCCGGCTGGCACGCCGATCACCTACGAAGGTGTCGGCACCATGAGCAAGTCCAAGAACAATGGCGTTGATCCGCAGGACCTGATCGAGAAATACGGCGCCGACACGGCGCGCCTGTACACCATGTTCACGGCGCCGCCCGAGGCCACGCTGGAGTGGAACGACGCGGCGGTCGAAGGATCGCACCGCTTTTTACGCCGGGTCTGGAATTTTGCATTCAAGCAAAGTGTGCGGGCCGCCGATACGACAAGCCGGGAAATCGTTTACAGCAAAGTCGCCAAAGCGCTGCGGCGCGAGATTCACGCCATCTTCAAGCAGGTCGATTACGACTACCAGCGCATGCAGTACAACACCGTGGTATCGGGCGCTATGAAGATGCTCAATGCACTGGAAGATTTTCAGGATGATGGCAGTGCCGGCAGCGGCGCTGCACTGCGTGAGTGTCTGGGCATCCTGCTGCGCGCCATTTACCCGGCCACGCCGCATCTGACCCACGCACTGTGGCTCGACCTGGGTTACAGCGCTGAATTGGGCGACCTGCTCGATGCGCCCTGGCCGACAGCCGACGAGACTGCCTTGCAGCAAGACGAGATTGAACTGGTGTTACAGATCAACGGCAAACTGCGCGGCGCCATCGTCGTGCCCGCCACGGCCTCGCGCGAGCAGATCGAGCGCATCGCCATTGAAAGCGAAGTGTTCCAGAAGCTCGCGGGTGGTCAGGCGATCAAGAAGGTTGTCATCGTGGCGGGTCGGCTCGTCAACGTGGTGGTCTGAGGCGCCACGCCATGCAACGCCGTCGCGTCATCGCGCTCCTGTACCGCTCGGCACTGGCCGGGTTCGGCGCGCTGGGCTTGAGCGCCTGCGGCTTCAAGCTGCGCGGCGCCCAGAACTACGCCTTCCAGACGCTCGCCGTGCTGCCGCAGCCAGGTGGCGCTCTGGCACAGGAACTGCGCCGTTCTTTCGACTCATCGGTACGCGTGCTCGCGAGCGGCGAGGCACTGACCCAGGCACAAATGGTGCTCGACATCGTGCAGGAGCAGCGTGAAAAAAGCGTGGTCGGTGTCAACAGCTCGGGCCAGGTGCGGGAATTTCAGTTGCGCGTACGCGTCAAGTTCAGCGTTCGCACGCCACAGGGCAAGGAACTCGCACCTGCAGCCGAGGTCTTGCTGCAGCGGGACATCAGCTTCAACGAAACCGCCGTGCTGGCCAAGGAGGCCGAAGAGGCGCTGCTGTATCGCGACATGCAGACCGACGCGGTGCAGCAGGTGCTGCGGCGGCTGGCAATGGTCCGGCTCGATTGAAGTCGGTGCGTGGACTGTCTGGCACGCTGTCTGAACGGTACTTCTCCTGTTAGCTCTTTTTCAATGCTTCTTTCCCCCACTCACTCCCCCCCGCCCGGGTTTTTGGGGTCAGAGCCCAAATTCGCCGAGCCGTTGGCTCGCCCAAAGGGTGCGGCGCAGTGCGCCGCAGCGCCGACTTGGGGTTTTGCCAAATTGGTGTCTGACCCCAATAACCCGAGGGGAGCTTCATTTGGCCGCGTCTTTGAAGGTGTGAAGTGCTGCGCGAAAGGTTTTGACAGCGGCACTTTGTCGCCATGTTGGCACATCGTGCTTCGGAGCTTGGTTGTACTTCGTCTGCAGCGCGCGGTGGCGCGTGTACTTCCTGCCTTCCACACGCGGCCAAATGGGGCTCCCCTTTTCGCCCCGGCGGGGGTGAAAAGGGGCGGGGGGGATAAGGGGGGAAATAAGGAATTTGAAATAAGGGACGGGTGTTTAACCCTCTGCAGCAAGAGAGCAGGCGCAGCATGCAACTAACCCCATCCCAACTCCAGAACCATTTGCAAAAAGGCCTGCACAGCCTGTACACGCTGCATGGTGACGAGCCCTTGCTGGTGCAGGAGGCGGCGGATGCCATTCGTGCAACTGCGCGCGCGCAAGGTTACACGGAGCGCAGTTCCTACACCGTGGCCGGTGCCAACTTCGACTGGAGCGAGGTGCTGGCAGCGGGTGGTTCGCTCAGCCTGTTTGCCGAGCGCCAGATGCTGGAGTTGCGCATTCCTTCGGGCAAGCCGGGCAAGGACGGCAGCGGCGCTTTGCAGCAGCTCGCTGAGCAGTCGCGCGGCAATGATTCGACGCTGACGCTGGTTATGTTGCCGCGCCTGGACAAGCTGACCAAGGGCAGCGCCTGGTTTGGCGCGCTGGAGAGTTTTGGTGTCACGTTGCAGTTCGAGCCGGTCGAGCGCAACGCCTTGCCGCAGTGGCTGGCGCAGCGCCTGGCGCTGCAGGGGCAGCGCGTGGCTTCGGGCGAGGAGGGGCAGCGTTGCTTGCAGTTCTTTGCCGACCGTGTCGAAGGCAATCTGCTGGCCGCGCACCAGGAGATCCAGAAACTCGCGCTGCTGTTTGCGCCGGGTGAATTGACATTCGAGCAGGTTGAAAGTGCGGTCCTGAACGTTGCGCGCTATGACGTTTTCAAACTCTCCGAAGCCGTGCTCTCGGGTCAAGCGCTGCGCGTGCAGCGCATGCTCGACGGTCTGCAGGCTGAGGGGGAGGCCGAGGTGTTGGTGCATTACACGCTGAGCGAGGACATCCGCGCCCTCAAACGCGTCAAGGACGCGATCAGTCAGGGTCGCCCCATGCCGATGGCGCTGCGCGAGCAACGGGTTTGGGGCGTCAAGGAGCGCTTGTTTGAGCGCGTGCTGCCGCGGCTGAGCGAAGCCAGTCTGGCGCAGTTGCTGGAAGCGGCTCACAAGGTTGACGGCATCGTGAAGGGTTTGAAGCAGGCAGACTGGCCCGCCAACGGCTGGCAGGCCTTGCAGCGCCTGGCCATGCAGCTGTGCAGCCAGTGTGCTGCGCCAGCCCCCATCCGGCGCGCGAAATAGCGGTCGTCCGGCATGAGAAAATAAGGCATGAACGCGCTCAACGTTGTGGAATACAGCCAGACCCTGGGTGCCCAGGCACGTGTCGCTTCGAGCGCGATGGCGCGCGCGTCGGCCGCCGTCAAGAACGCGGCATTGCGTGCGCTGGCAGCGCTTCTGCGCAGCAATGTGGCAGCCTTGCAGGCAGAAAACGCAAAAGATCTGGCGCGTGCGGTGGCCAATGGCCTGGCCGCTCCCATGGTGGACAGGCTCAAGCTGACAGCGCCCATCATCGAGACCGTGGCCCAGGGCTGCGAGCAACTCGCCGCCATGCCCGACGTGATTGGCGAAATTATTGGCATGAAGCAGCAGCCCAGTGGCATCCGGGTCGGGCAGATGCGGGTGCCGATCGGCGTCTTTGGCATGATTTTCGAGAGCCGTCCGAACGTCACGATTGAGGCCGCCAGCCTCTCGATCAAGAGCGGCAACGCCTGCATCCTGCGTGGCGGCTCCGAAGCGATCGATTCGAACAAGGCGCTGGCCCTGCTGGTGCAACAGGCGCTACTTTCCAGCGGCTTGCCGGCCGACGCCGTGCAACTGGTGCAGACCACCGACCGCGCCGTGGTGGACCAACTCATCGCCATGCCGCAATACGTTGATGTCATCATTCCACGCGGTGGCAAGGGCCTGATCGAGCGTATCAGCCGCGCGGCGCAGGTGCCGGTCATCAAGCACCTGGACGGCAACTGCCACGTCTATGTTGATGCGCCCTGCGACATCGAGATGGCGCTCAAGGTCGCCGACAACGCCAAGACCAGCAAATACAGTCCGTGTAATGCTGCGGAGGGCCTGCTGGTGGCGCGCGCCGTGGCGGCTGAGTTCCTGCCGCGCATGGGCGCCATCTACGCCGCCAAGGGCGTCGAGATGCGCTGCGACGAGGCCGCGCTGGCGCTGCTAAGCGCAGCCGGCGTTCCATCTACCTTGCTCAAGCCCGCCAGCGAGCAGGACTGGTATGAGGAATACCTGGCACCCATCATCAGCATCAAGCTCGTTGCCGATGTCGATGAGGCGATCGCCCACATCAACCGCTATTCATCGCACCATACCGACGCCATCGTCACAACCGACCATCTGCACGCGCAGGCTTTTCTGCGTGAAGTTGATTCTGCCAGCGTCATGGTCAATACCAGTACGCGTTTTGCTGATGGTTTTGAATACGGCCTGGGCGCTGAAATTGGCATCAGCACTGACAAGTTTCACGCCCGTGGCCCGGTTGGCATCGAGGGCCTGACATCGCTGAAATATGTGGTGCTGGGCAACGGCGAAGTAAGATCGTGAAATTCGGCACTACCGACAGCCGTTTAGTTCTCAACGAATAACAGTTATGGTTCCACATCTCGTTACCGCTCTCACTGGCCCGATCAACGAGCTTGAGCAGCGCGTGCTGGACTCGATGCCCGCCATTGAGCGCTGGTTTCGACTGGAGTGGATGGAGCACACGCCGCCGTTTTACAGCGCAGTCGATGTCCGCAATGCCGGCTTCAAGCTCGCGCCGGTTGCCACCGATCTTTATCCCGAGGGCTGGCACAACCTGACACCCGAAATGTTGCCGCTGGCGGTGCAGGCGGCGATGGCGGCGATCGAAAAGATTTGCCCGGAAGCGCGCAATCTCCTGCTGATTCCGCAGAACCGCGCCACCACTACGGACTACCTGGCCAGCCTGGCCCAGTTGCGCCGCATTTTCTACATGGCAGGTTTGAACGTGCGCATCGGCTCCATCGACCCGGCGATCAAGAAGCACACCCTCTTTGAGTTGCCCAATGGAGAGAGCATTGTGCTTGAGCCGGTCATCCGGGGCCGGCGCCGTCTTGGGCTCAAGGATTTTGATCCCTGCACCATTCTGCTCAACAACGACCTGAGCACCGGCGTACCCGGCATTCTGGAAGAACTTCACGAACAGTACCTGCTGCCACCGCTGCAGGCGGGTGGCTCGATCCGGCGCAAGAGCAAACATTTCAAGTGCTACGAGGAAGTGGCCAAGCGCCTGGGCAAATTGCTGGGCGTTGACCCCTGGTTGATCACACCAATTTCTGCGCGCTGCGGTGAGCCCAAGCCGAGTGAAGGCGGTGAAATGGAGCGTCTGGCCAGCCAGGTCGACGCCGTGCTGGCCAAGGTGCGGCGCAAATACAAGGAATATGGCATCAAGGACAAGCCTTTTGTGGTGCTGAAGGCGGATATGGCAGGGCAGGGCGCAGGCGTTGTCATGCTGCGCGATGCCAAAGACCTTGATGCCCTGCAGCAAAAAGTCCGGGACCTGTCGGGCGGCGCCGCTGTCGCGCAGAGCATTCCCGACATCCTGATCCAGGAAGGTGTTCCCAGCTGCGAGCGGCTGAGCGATGCCGTGGCCGAACCGGTGGTTGTCATGATGGACCGTTACGTGGTCGGTGGTTTCTACCACATGCATGCGCAGCGCGACATCAACGCGAACCTTGACGCACCGGGCCTGAATTTTGTGCCGCTGGCATTTGAGCAGAGCGCGCGCCTGCCGCAACCTGGCAGCAAACCGGGCGCCAGCGTGCCGAACCGCTTCTACATGTACGGGGTAGTGGGGCGGCTGGCCATGCTGGCGGCGAGCTATGAACTGGAAGCGACCGACCCGGAAGCGGGTCATTACGAATGAGCAGGGCAGCATCCAAATCGTCGCTCACTGCACTCACTCTGGGCGCCATCGGCGTTGTTTATGGCGACATCGGCACCAGCGTACTGTATGCGGTCAAGGAGGTATTCGGCTCCGGTCACGTGCCATTTACCGACGCCAATGTGTTCGGCATTTTGTCGATTTTCTTCTGGACCCTGACGGTCATTGTCTCGATCAAGTACGTCACCCTGGTGCTGCGCGCCGACAACAACGGCGAAGGCGGACTGGTGGCCATGCTGGCGCTGGCCTCGCAGTCGGTCAAGGACAAGCCACGCTTGCGCCAGGTGCTGCTGCTGGTCGGTATTTTTGGCACCTGTCTGTTTTATGGTGATGGCGTCATCACGCCGGCGATTACCGTGCTGTCGGCGGTGGAGGGCGTGGAAGTCGTCTCGCCCGCCTTCAAGAAGTACGTGATTCCGCTCACCTTGATGATCCTGTTCGGACTGTTCTTTGTGCAAAGGCGCGGCACTGCCAGCATCGGGCGCTTTTTTGGCCCGATCATGGTGCTCTGGTTTTTTGTCATCGCGGTGCTGGGCGTGGCGCAGATCCTGAACCATCCCGACATTTTGTGGGCCTTAAGTCCGCATTACGCGGTTGGTTTCATCTGGACCAACCCGGACATCTCCTTCATCATTCTCGGCGCCGTGGTCTTGTGCGTCACAGGGGGTGAGGCGCTGTATGCCGACATGGGGCATTTCGGCAAGAAGCCGATTCGTGTCGCCTGGTTTTCCATCGTCATGCCGGCGCTCACGCTCAATTACTTCGGTCAGGGCGCCTTGCTGCTGAGCAACCCGGCGGCGGTGAAGAACCCGTTTTTCATGATGACGCCGGACTGGGCGCTGGTGCCTATGGTGGGGCTGGCCACCATGGCCGCGGTGATCGCATCGCAGGCCCTGATCTCGGGCGCATTTTCCGTCACCAAGCAGGTGATCCAGCTCGGCTACCTGCCGCGCCTGCAGGTGCAGCA
>CAIWNX010000210.1 GCA_903914175.1 uncultured beta proteobacterium
ATGCGTTTTGCCAGATCAACGCCAACTCGTGTAATCTCTTGCATGGGACTTCTCCTTCCAAAGGTTGTAGATTGACTTTTCCAAAACCAATCTTGACACTTGATGCCGTTACTAGGAAGTGGGAAGTCCCTTTGTATTCGACCTCACTTCGCTGAGCGCCACGCCGTCCTGAGTCCGCCAGCGCTGTGGGAACCAATGGTATTGACGCATTGCATGCCAACACGGCTAGTTGACGATGACACTGTCGCGGATGATGCAGCGTGGACTTGGGGTTTTGCCAAGTCAAGGAGGAGGAGTGGGCGCAGCCCGCTCCGGGGGACATGAGCGGAACCGTCTGCGGCAGTGTCATCGGCCCACGCAAACCATCCAGCATGGAAGACCGCTTGCGCTGCGAATCCGAAGTAATTCGGGTCCTTTTCTGCCCCCCGACTAACCGACCCTAAATCGTTGAGAGGCGCTGCACCATGTCTGGAAACTGTGCAACCATTCGAATCAACAGAGAAGCCTGTGCGTTGGGCTTTGCCCGGCCTTGTTCCCAGTTTTCAAGCGTTCGCGCGTTGGTGCGCAGGTAGTGCGCGAACACCGGGCGCGACAAGCGCAATTGTTCGCGCACTTGAAGCACCTCTTGCGGCAACAAAACCGGCGCAGGTTTGTTCTCGGCCTTGAAGGTGCGTAGCGTCAGCTTACCTTCACGCTCGGATTTCAAGGCATCAAATCCTTCTGTCAGTTCAGCAAAAATATCGCGCTTATTTGTCATCACGTTCTCCATCTTTTGGCTGGCGGTTTTCCAATTCGGTTTTCAAAAGCTGTTTGAGCACTTTGCGCTGTGCCGCAGTCAGGTCGTCAGTTTGGTCTTTGTCATAGACAGTAAAAAGCCAAAACTGTTCACCACCTGACCACCAGTAATAAATTACCCGTAGACCACCGCGCTTTCCTTTACCGCGACGCGGATCGGCTTGACGCAACTTGCGCAAACCGCCCGTTCCTTCGATGACAGCACCTGCTATCGGGTTGTCCATCAACTCAAGTTGCAACAGCCTGTAGGCCTCGTCATTCATGTAGTCTTTGCGAGTTCGTTCGAAAGGTGGCAGTTCAACGAAGGTGGCTTGCATCGCAAAAGTATACGTTACTTGCGTATCTCATGCAAATGCCGAGATCAAGGATGCCGAGATCAAGGAGTACTTCAACTGGACCGGCGGCGGGAATGTCGGCTCCCGCTGCAACCCAGTCCCACGCCTGTACCCACGCCACAGTCTGCACAGGCCTTACGCAGCCCAAGGATGAATTCGTCCTGAAGTTTCTGAAACCCTAGCCCGGCTTCGCCCGGTTCAACGCGCAACGGCCTTGTGCAAGCCCGCCAGAACCAGGATGGCATCCACCACCTCCGACTTGAAACCAACGCGTATCAAATTCGCCGGATCGGAGCCGTCAAAGATCAGTTTTTGCAGATAGTCAGCACACTCGGGATAGGTCCAGATCGAATCCAGTTGCGTCGCAATGTGGGGGTGGTGCGTGCGAACAATTTGCAGCGCACATTCCTTTTCTTCTTCGGCGCTGGCAGGGGGCTTCGATGCTTGAAGTGGCTCTTCCTGGAAGACCAGCGGCGGGAATATCAATTCATCGTCCGGATTGTCCTGTGTTGCCATGGAGAAACGCCCTGCTGAAAATTGGTTTGACCGATGGTAGTTGATGTAACGCCAGTGTGCTGAAACCTCAACTGTTGCCCCTGAGCCTTGCCTTCAGGCCCAGGGCCGGGTGTTCGATCCAATGCCACGATGCAAGCGCGCACAGCGTGGTGACGATGGCGGCGCTCAGCAGCCCAGCCAGAAACGGAAGCGCCTTGCCTGCAGCCCACAACACGGTCTGCTGAACACCAAAGGCGTAAACATAAACGCCGTAGGAAATATCACCGTAGCGCCCGAAGCGGCGCAGGATCGGCGTCGAGCGCGTACCCAGCACGACTGAAAAACCGGCAATCAGCAGCAAAAAGGCTACCCGTGGTGCGCCCGACAGGAACAACACGCCACCCAGTACGCACAGCAGCAGCGCCAGCATCGGGACGCGCGTTTCCCAGTGCGGGCGCAACAGGTCGAAGCAGACACCCGTGAAGAAGAACAGCCCAAAATACAAGTGGTAATTGGTCGGGTCGGGCGCGAAGAGAAAGTAGTAGGCACCACACAGGACAGTCACCAAACCCACGAGCAACGGAACCTTGAGCAAACGAAGCATGCCAAGCAGCAGCAACGCCAGGTAACAGCGGACTTCGTAGGGAATGGTCCAGAGCGAGCCATTCACCGCCTTTGGAAAGGTGTTGTTGTCAAAGACGCCTGGAAGTTCGTAGCGGATGGTGAACAAGCTGAGGTTCTTGAAAAACTCGCCGAACTCTGGTGATAAAAAATAATTGCGCAAGGGCAGGATCGTGGTGACCGGCCCCAGGATACAGGCGGCAAGCAGGGTGAACGCCGCCAGACCGGGCCAGATGCGCAGAATACGCTTGGCCAGAAAACGCGCCAGGTGCGGGTCCTGGCGCCAACTCTGCGAGACCAAAAAACCGCTGATCGAAAAGAACACCAGTACACCCAGCGTTCCCAGGCTCATGGCGCCGAAAACTACGGGCTCCTTCAAGCCACACAACGCGTACTGATGACTGAGCAGAACGGCGAACGCAGCGGCGATGCGAAGCGCATCAAAATTGTTAAGCCGACTGGTTGTGGAAATAGCCATCAATGGCAAATTATCGCGCCGCTACCGAGGTGGCGAGCGTGTACGATTGCACCCTGCCCGAACGCGCTTCACCCTCTTGCTCAAGGAACAACCATGTCTGATCTCGTCTCTTACCAATGCAACGATGGCGTTGCCCTGCTGACGCTTTGCAACGGCAAGGCCAACGCCATTTCCCCGGCAGTGCTGACCGAACTCAACCAGGCACTGGACCGTGCCACACAGGACGCTGCCATCGTCATCCTCACCGGGCAGCCCGGTATCCTGTCGGGCGGCTATGACCTCAAAGTGATGATGTCCTCTCCCGACAACGCGCTGGCGTTGGTGGCGCAGGGCAGCACGCTGGCGCGGCGCATGCTCTCGCACCCCTACCCGATCATCGTCGCCTGCCCCGGCCATGCGGTGGCCAAAGGCGCATTTTTGCTGCTGTCGGCCGATTACCGTGTTGGCGTTGAAGGTGCTTTCACGATCGGACTCAATGAAGTCAAGATTGGCATGACCATGCACCATGTCGGCATCACACTGGCGCGTGACCGCCTGCGCAAGTCAGCCTTCCAGCGCTCGGTGATCAACGCCGAGATGTTCAATCCGCAAACGGCCAAGGATGCCGGTTTTCTCGATGAGGTGGTCGCACCGGAAGAACTGATGGCCGCCGCCAATCGCATGGCACAGCAACTCAAGACCATCAATCTCAAAGCCCACGCCAAGACCAAACTCAAGGTCAGAAAAGAGCTGCTGGCAACGCTGGATCAGGCCATCGAACTCGACAAACTCAGCGGGCTTTTGTAAATCCGGTCAGGGTTTGAAGTAGAAATCACCCAGCGCCTGGTCGTACAGGGATGGCACCTGTTCGTGCCCGACCGACTTGGAGAGGCGAACCACTTCATTGCGCACATTACGCAGCACGCGGTCGATTGGAATGCCGGGCTTCTCCATCTCTCTCAGAAAAACCCGTGTGAACAAACCGTTCGGGTCCTTGTCCTGATCATTCAGACGATCCAGCGCCTGCTGACCGGTTCCCGCAGAGAAGATAACCATCTGTCCCGATGCCGCCGAGGTGGCTGCCAAACCGCGCCCGCCAATCGCCCGGCGCGCCGTGACAAACGGGTTGTCGCGGCAGGCGTCAATGATGGCAAGAGAAAACTTCGCGCGTCCATCCTGCAAATCATCCAGAATGCGCTGCAAGGGGATCGCTTCGTCCTTGACCTGATCTTCCGATTGGCCCCGAATATCGACCGGCAGCAGATAGTTGGATGAGCCGAGTTGCACGCCATGGCCGGCAAAGAAGATCACCACTTCGTCGCCGCCCCGAATCTCGTTCTTGAAGCTGCGAATGGCGTCTTTCATGCCGCGCTCTGTCAGGTCGCTCTTGGTCGTGACGTCAAAGCCCAGTTTTTGCAGCGCCACACCCATGGCCTGGGCGTCCGCTCTGGCATTGGCCAGTTTGGTCACTGCCTGGTAGCTGTCGTTGCCAATAACCAAGGCCCTGCGGGTCGGCTCCTGCTGTCGCGCCCTTTTGCTTGCGTCTTCAACCGCAACAACTTTCACCGGCTGACTTTGCGCCAGCAGCAGTTGTTCCCGCAGCCGGGTCATTTCAGCCATCAGCTTCGCTAAATCCTGCGCCTCCTTTTGGCGCTGTGCCTGCGCCACACGCTCCTGCTCCTTGAGTTGTTCCTCAAAAGCCAGTCGCTGCTTCTGAAGACTGCTGGCCTCCAGTGCCAGCCGCGCCTGCTCTTTCACACGCGCCTCTTGCTGCAAACGCTCCTGCTCGGCAAGTTTTGCCTCTTGCTCCACCTGTCCTTTTTGTTTCGCCAAGGCCTCGGTGCGCACGCGCTGCTGCTCGCGCTCACGCGCTTCGGAAGCCAGTCTTTCCTGTTCTTTGTCGCGCTGCGACTGCGCCAATTTTTCCTGAGCAAGTCGTGCTGCCTCAACCCGTTCCTTCTCGGCTGCCTGTTCCTGGGCCAGTTGCGCCTGCATCAGTTTGGCCCGGCTCGCGTTGGCTGAGATTTCTTCGAGCAGTTGGGCGGCCTGCTTGTTGGGCTGCGGTGCCGGTTCACTACTTCCTGTAGCCGCCAGTGTGGACCCAGGCACCGTCACAGGTACCGATAGCCAAGCCAGGCTGTCCTTGGCCGGCTCAGCACCCTCGAAAAAAGATTCATGCAAACTGCCAACGTACTTGTCGCGCCACTTCAGAAAACTGGCTTCGACAGCGGTCACGGTTCCACCTTCAACATGATTGCGGAAGGTCTGCGCGGATTCGCCAAAGGCTGCGGTATCGACAAAGATGTGGGCGAATATCCTGGACCGACGCCACTCACTTGAATAGGCTTGAAGAAGGAGGACGTTGTCCGGTAAGGTATTGACACTGGACTCGTGAATCTTCGAGAACATCAGTCCATAAGTTGAATTACCTTTCCATCGTTCGCCAACTAAGTAGCGAAGATCGGCGACGTCCACTATGTTAGAACAATCATTTCGCAGTTGATTGGGAAGTGTTCCATGAAGGCTGTTTTCAAAGGCATTTGGGCCAAACATGTTGACGCAAGTGGCGCCCCAATATCCAGTGCTCAACTCATACCTCGCAGCGAACAGTTTGAAGGGCGACTTGTCGTCCGTATTAACAAAAACAAAGGCATTTCGCATTTGGTTGAGACCTGTTGCAGGCCACACGGTGGTATCGACATAAACATGATTCGTAACCCAAGTACCAGGCGGCAAAGCGATCTTCAAATGCGAGCTGACTCGCACCACATTCTGGTAAACGTCCCCTTCCTTAGGCATACCCTCCGTGGTTCGCACGGCAAGCGCCTGAACACAAAAGCTCGCGCACAGCAAGACCATGCTGACAAAGAACCGCAACATTGATTGCATGGATCGCCCTGGTTCACGCATGAAATTTCACTTCCAAAAAATAACGCGGTCTCACTCCACCTCCACACGCAACTCGCGCTCGGCCACACGCTGCTTTTCGTCCTGCACCTGCAGCGTGAGGCGGTGCTTGCCAACCGGGATTTGGGCGTTCTCAAGATTGAAGCCTTCTTTGGTGACCTGCACGAACTTGGTGATGCGATTGGTGATGTCGATCTTGAAGGCGCCGTACATCACCTTGAAGGTCGCCGGGTCGATCGGCGAATCCGACTGACCCCTGAACTGCACGGCGATGGCAAAAGGCGCCTTGACCTTCAGATCGGCCGCCGGCTCGGGCTTGAGGATGTCGATCAACGGTACCAGGGCACGCGCGCGCAAGGCCGGAGGCTCATAAAAACCTTCTTCCCCCTTGAACGCGATGGCCTCGCCGGGTGTCACCAGCCAGCCATCCGGCACAGCGGCCAATGCACGTTGTGGGATAGCTTGCGCCGCTGCAGACAAGGCAGCAAACGCCACCCAGGCAAGCAGCACCAACCTTGCTTGTAAACGCATCATCTGACTTCCTCCACCGAGACCATTGAAGCGCCGTAGGCATCCGAGCACAGCGGGTTCTTCTTGCGCGAAGCGGTGCCAGCGCAAGTCTGACTATTTCCGGTACTGGCGGTTGTCAGCAGCGCGCCCAGTTGCGCGCGTCCCTGGGCATCGTTGAGTGAGGCTACAAAGGGGCCGGCCTTGTTACCCGACAATGCGCCCAGATCGCGCGGCGCGTCCGCCACCATGATCAACAGGTTGTCGGTGCCAACTGGCCCATCCGCCTTGACACGCCAACTCGGACGCGGCAGCAGCAACTGCTGGCCGGCTTCAATTTTGTTGTCCTTGTCCAGATCGTTGGGAAACAACATATAGACCGACTTGTTGTCGGAGCCAGCCAGCGCCACATAGACATAGCCGGCGCGATCAGACTGCACAGAAAAATCAAACGCATCCTGCCCGATCTTGAGCCGGTCCCGGCTCAGGCTCACCTGCACACGACGCTTGGCGTCGCGCTGCTCGAACATCTGGCGCAGCGCCTGCTCGCCGCTGAGCGGCTTGGGCGGCGCCACGGCGACCGGGGCTGGTGCGGGCGCCGGTGCCGCTACGGGCGCAGGCGCAGGCACTGGTGGGGCTACCGGCAGCGCCACCGGCGGGATCTTGGCCGGGCTTGCCACCAGCGCTGGCGCTGCCACAGGCGGCGCCACAGCCAGCGCCACCGCGTTGGTCTGACTGAACCAGGCCGGCACAAAAGCGGCGTTGCCGTTGAGCATCAGATGGTGCGGCTTGTAGTTCGCGTCGTTGCCCATGCGCTTGTCGATCTTTTCCTGGGCGCACTGCCGGATCTCGTCCATGCTGATGGCGCCCGAATTGTCCAGGTCCTTGGCCTCACGCAGCATGCAGTCGCGCATGTACTGCGTGGCCAGCCCCCCCTTGAGTTCGTCGTCAAAACTGATCTCGTTGTTCTGCGAAGCGCTGACATGAATGATGTCCTGCGGCAAGGCACCTTTGGCAGCGGCCTCGACCACCAGGTTGCGCGTCTTGACGTTCACCGGGCGACCGCATTCCTCGGAGATGCTGGCGAACTTCGGGCGCAGCAGCCCCTCGTCATTGCGGTTGCTGAAACCCCGCGTGCGCACACTGGAAGCCGCCTGCACCACGCCACCCGAATGGCAGGCGTCATACATCACAAACAGTTTGTCGGTCCGGTTCGTGATGGTCTTGAGCATGTCGGCCATCTCGTGATTTGTGATCAGGCTGCTGCTGCCACCTTCGTACGCCAGCAAGGCCTCCACGCAACCGCCCACAGCCGGATCGTTGTAGCGCGTGCCATGGCCCGAGTAGTGGATGAAAACACGGTCGCCGTCCTGCACCCGGTCGGTCAGGTCCTGCAAAGCCTGGCGGATGTTGGCGCCGGTGGCCTGCTCGTCCTGCAAATAGCGGATATTGCTCGGCGGCACCTGCATCGCCTGCGCCATCTGCGTGGCCGATTCCTTGTCAAGCCGCGTTCCCGGCAGCGACGGCGTTGTCGGGTCAGCGTAACGGCCAATGCCGATGATCAGGGCATGGCGATTGACGCGCGCAGGCAGGCTGCGCACACCCAGCGTCAAGGCAGTATTGCCACCGGCCTCGCGCCCACTGGCGAGGCCCGACACCACCGAACTGCCGGCCTGCCAGTTCAAGGCACTGGCGCGCACCCAGCCGGATATTTTTACGCCGGCAGTGACGCTCTCCACCAAAGCCCAGCCGCCCTCGACACTGAGCAAGCGCAGGGGCGCACCCGAGGCCAAATTGCCCAGCACGGTCGACGACGCCAGCTTGTCGGCGCGCAACTCGGTTGCACGCAACACGCTCAAAGCTTGTCCCGGCACCGCACCAGACTGCGCCTGCGCCAACAGCGCACTACCCAGACTCAGGCAGGCACCGATCAACAGGCACCAGGGCTTGCATTTATTCTTGAAACTCATCGTGTCAACCTTTCAATCGTTGCCGGCAGCTGTGCGCTGCAGCATAGCCCAGGCAGAAATAACATCTTTGGCCATCTGCTCGCGCGCTGGTGCGGCCTGAAGCAGCAACGGCTCGGCGCAGCGCAATGCCAGATGACGCAAGGCTGGCTCGAGTTGCGCACGCGCTGCCAGCAGCGCCGCCTGCGGGCCAACAACGGCAACAAAGCGCGCCAGTTCCGGCCAGCGCAGTCCCGATGGCGGTGCGTCACAAACCACAATGCGGCAACTTGGCGCGTGCTGCTCCAGTGCGTCAATCAAACGGTCGAGCGGCGCCTCCAGCCAGGCGTCGGCACGCTCCCAGGCCCAGACGGCAATTGGCTGCGCCGTGTCTGCCAGCGGCGCACACCAATGGTTGCGGCGCAGCGTGCTCCAGTAACGCAGCACCGCCAGAAACAGCAGCGCCAGGCCGGCGGCCAGATGCAGATCAACAAAAAACGGCAAGCCGTTGAGACTGACGTAGCTAATGCCCAGCAACATGGCCGGCAAAACCAGCAGGGCCGGCGCCAGCGAAGCAGCGCTCTTGAACTTCACCCACAAGGCCAACCCGACGCACAACGCAATGGCCAGCACTGCTTGCAGCCAGCGCGGCAACTCGCGCATCGAACGCTGATGCAACGCGTTGTCAATGACGGTTGCCAACGAGTCCACGCCAGCCTGCATCGACGACAAGGGCGTGGGGTGGATGTCATGCAGGCTCGGCGCGGTAGAACCAATGATGACAATCTTGCCGGCAAAACCGGGCACCGGCGCGAGTGGCTTTTCGCCTTCGGCTTGCGCAAAGACATCGGCAAACGAAAGGTGCGCGTAGGCGCCGGCCTTGCGGCGCCAGGCGATCAACTCGTCCATCGGCTTGGCTGCACCGGCACTGCGGTTCAGGATTTCCTGCTGCGCCAGCGGGTTGACGCTCGATGCCACGCCCAAGGCGATCGACTGAATCGCCGTGCCATCACTCAGCGGCTCCAGATAACGGTAACGGCGCAAGACGCCGTCTGAATCAACGTAACCGTTGTTGTAACCCAGGTGCCCTGCCGCAACGGCGGGCAGTGCGGGCGGGATCAAGGCCACGGTGACCGGACCTGCCAGCGCCGCAGCCGGTGCCGGCCGAGCGGACGCGCCAACCCACAAACCCGGCAAAGCCTTTGCCGTGATATGGCTGGCGCCGTCGTTGGCCTTGGGCAGTCGCACCACCGAGAAATGACTGCGCGGGCTCTGACTGACAGCCTGGTTGAAAGCGGCATCGCCACCCGGGCTGAGGCGGTCGGCATCAGAGAAAAGAATATCCCAGACCACGGCGGCCGGCTGCTGGCGCTCGACATGGGCCAGCACCGTGGCCAGGGTATCGCGCGGCCAGGGCCAACGGCCAAACTCCTTGCCCATGCGCGCCAGCGAGGCTTCGTCGATGTCGATGATGACGATGCGCGGATCCGGCGCGGCAACAAAGACCCGCGCCCGCACCATGGTGTCGTAGCTCGACTGCGCCAGCCCGCCGGTGAGCTTGAGCACAAACACATCGAGCAGCACCCAGACCGAAAACAGAATCACCAGGCCCCAGGTGACGCGCGAGGCCGGCAAAGAACCCAGGCGTTCGGTCAGGCGTTGCCAGAGCTTCATGCAGACGTCGCCTAGCGCTGCGCCAGGTTTTCAGCACCACGCACGGAGAAACTGGTGAGTTCGTGGCGTTCGAAAAACTGCAATTGCCCACGTTGATCGCGCCACTCCAAATCATTCACCACATAATTTCGCAGTGCTGGCACATACCAGAGGGTATTGACGAACCTCGAAACATAGGACGCGCTCGTCGACAAATTGATACCGGTGGCAAACCCCGAAAATTCAACTTTCCAGGCTTCAAATTCACCGGCCGGAACTTTGACCTTTTCCCTGGCAAGAACCTTGAGCGTTCCGTCACGCTCTTCGTTTCCATTTCTGCCGTCGGCTTCGCGCCAAACCAGCCTGTGCTTGACGGGTTCCGAAAATCCAACTTGCAAGGTACTTGGCAATAATTTTTCTGCTGGCGAAAACTCACGCAAATAGCCATTGCTGAAACGCATCATCTTCAGAGCGCCCTCCGGCGTCCATTCCACCGCACCGCCGTCGAGCTTGATGGAGCCATCGCCGCTAAAACCGCTCACCTGCCGGCTGTAGTTGTTGACGACCTCGTTCTTCCACTTGTCAACCATTTGGTAGCGCCAGCGGTCCCCCACGGTGAACCCCGCCTTGTTGCTCGCGGCTGCCGGTCGCGCGGGCTTGGCTGGAACTTTGGCGTCGGACTGTGCGGCGCCTGGTTTGTTGCCCACACTGGCCAGCAACTCGGCGGTTCGCTTGTCAAGCGTCGCCTGGTCAACAATCGCTGAAAAATCAGCACCGCCAGTTTGAGCTGCCGCCGACTTCATGTTTACCGTCAGTTCGTCAGCGGTCTTTGAATCAACCAGGCCCACACCTTGCAGTACCGTTCGTTCGTGAATTGACGGTTTCCCGGTCGCGAGGTTGATCTCCATAATCTCCTGTGCAACGATGCGCTTGGCTTCCGGCACAAACCAGAAAGTGTGGCTCGACGAATATTCCGGCGCACCATCCGTCCCACCCTGCATCACGCGCTGAATGCGCCAGCCCATGAACACGCCAGCCGGGGTGATAATTTTTTCCCGCCGAACAGCTTCCAGTGTTCCCTTTGCAACGAATTTGGTTTCCCGTCCGTCCTTGAATTTTGTGGTGAGCTCAAAATTCACAGGCTCTTTGAAGCCGGCGCGCAAGTCGCTTGGGACGATCAATGCACCCGGACCAAAAAAGCGCTCACGATCTGCCATGCGCACGTATTTGACAAGTCCGCTTGCAGCGTAAACAAGCGCCCCGTCGTTTATTGCCGCGTCGCCCGCAGCAGAGACCGACGATACCTTTTGCATGAAGGTCGATTGCTTGTGGGTCAACAGATTGTCTTGTGTGTAAGTCCAGCTATCACCAACCGAATAAGCCACGCGTATGGTGTTTTTTGCTGCTGCGGCACTCGGCTTGACGGTTGGCGCAGGTGCGGCTTGTGGCGCCGGCTTGGTCGCGGCGACGACCTCGGTGCTGGCCTTCTGCAACTTGTCCAATTTAGCCAATGCTTCGGTTGCGTACTTGCCGATGGGGTAGCGGTTGAGGTAGGCCTTTAATTCAATGGGCAGGACGCTGTCTTTGACCGCATCCCACAGCGCGGCTTCGACGTCTGCCACTGTATTCTGTGCACTGGCTGCCAGCGGCCCACCCCGGAAATAAAAGTCGCCTTCCAGCGATGTCGACTCCCATGGCACCTGCTTGCCCTGGGAATCGCGCCGCACGTTGGCGCGGACCTGCTTGAACACATCCTCAATCTTGCTGCTCGGCTCGCGAATGGCCGTCAGCAGATGCTGCGTGTACAAACCGTTGGCGCCGCTGCCGTCGCTGGCCACAGCGCCGGGTGAAGTGGCATAGGCCACCAGGGTGCCCACCGGCGCGTCCATTTGGGCCAGCCCCGCCTGCCCCGAACGGGTGCTGCGGGTGAAAGGGTTGTTACGGCAAGCGTCCAGAATCATGATGTTGGCCACATTGCCGGCGGCTTCCATCTTGTCGAGCACGGCCTGCGCGTCAACGGCGCTGTAAGCCACCTCGTCTTCACGATCAATGCTGGCGCCGACCGGAATTAAATAATTACGCCCTTTGATCTGCATTCCATGACCGGCGTAGTAGAACAGCCCGGTTCCACCCGCACGCAATTTGTCGCCAAACTCGCGCAGCGCGGCGAGCATGCCACGCTGGTCAATGTTTTCGCGGGTCATGACGGTAAAGCCCGAATCCCTCAACACGGCCGCTATCGCCTTTGCATCATTGACCGGGTTGGTTAAAGGCCCTTCCTTGTAGGCGCCGTTACCAATAATCAAAGCCACGCGCTGGCTGTTATCAACGCTGGGCTGCGCCACCGCCTTGACCTGCAAGTTGCGTTCTTCGGGGGCTGCTTTTTGAACGCCCGTCTGCGCCAAACTGTTTGGCATGGGCATACCGCACACCAGAGCGACCGCCAATGCGACAGTCTTGTAGCCATTCTTGTTTGATTTGCTAACGCGAATTGGTTTTTTATTCATGCTTCTGACTTGGATCGTCGAGGATTTTGAGATACCGCGTTAATCAAGATTAACAATGCGCACCCGCCGATTCTCGGCGGCAAAGGGCTGTTCGCTGTTGGCAAGCTCCGCAGAGCCCTTGCCGGCGGCCAGCAGACGTGCTTCATCGACCCCTTTGGACTTCAGGAAATCGGCCACTGCCTGCGCCCGCTGCTGACTGAGTTTGAGGTTGTAGGCAGCGTTGCCTTTGGCGTCGGTATGCCCTTCCACCGCAAATTTTGCGCTGAGCAGTTCAGCCGATTGCAAAGCCTGCGTCAGATTGGCCAGCGCCTGCTGGCTCTCAGCGCGCACCTGGGCCGAATTGAAATCAAACTGAATCAGCAAGGACAAGGACGGGCGTACCGGCACTGGCACTGCAGCGCCAACTGCGCCCGGCACCGGTGCCGCCTCCACCGCAAGATTGCGCAGGCTGCGGGTGCGCGGCGGCGCTTTGAGCTGCTCAATCATCTGCTCGGCGCTGGGCGGGGTTTGGGCCAGCAAGGGCAAAGCGACACAGGCGCCAAGCAGGCAGATTAATGTTTTGAATTTCATAACCCGGTTTTTGAAGTGTTGCGATGCGCGACAGATTGTTTCAGTTCGTGGTCTTGCGCACGGTTGCTCCAGCGTGAGTTTTCTAGCGCAGACTTAGCTCGGCCACGTTCTTGTTGTCGTTGCCCCATGCCCATGCCCCCGTTCCATTAACATTTGTTACGTAAGAAACTGGCAAGGGATGCTCGCTCGCATACATGGCCGACCAGCCGCCTCTGAAATACCCACTAGCGTTTCCAGACGCATTCAGCTTGCGATATGACACATCGGCCACTATTTGAATCTGGTTGCCAGGTGCTGCGGCGGCTGTCCATTTCAATGTGTCGGTAAAGTTGCCACGGTCATTCACGAATCTGACCTGGGCGACGCCAGTGCCCACCTTGACCGGAATTTTCCAAAGAGCACCAGACACTACTTGAAGCACTGCATCTCCCACCTTTACCCGCAACACCTGACCATCGCGGGAAATCATGTCGCCGGTGGAATACACAATCTTCGTCGCGTCCGACTCGAGCACGGTCACGTCGACACTGACTTTGTTGCCAGTAAAGCTATCTTTGGTCACCAAGGTACCAATCACGTCGCCAACGGCAGGACTTCCGAGCTCGGGCTTTGCCGTTGGCATACTGGCGGCTACGGTCGTCACTCGTTCAGCGGCGGCTTTTCTTTGTGTTTCTACTGCTGCCAGCTCCGCTGCTGCGCGTTCGGCCGCGACACTTTGATCGGCCACAGTCAGCGGTGTTAGCTCGGCTGAGTTCTTGTTATTGTTGAGGCTGTTCGAAGGACCCCCATAACTTGTTGAAACGCTTGTCGAGTATGAAATCGGCAGGGGTTGCGCACTCGCATACATGGCCAACCACTCGCCTCTTAAGTACATGCTACCGACTCCAGACCATCCCGGCTTGTGATAGGACACATCGGCCACGATTTGAATCCGGTTGCTGGGTGCTGCAATAGCCCTCCATTTCAATGTATCGCCCAAGTCGGCCGCTTCACCCACCCGCCTGACCTGTGCAACACCCGCAGTGCCCGCTTTGACCGGAATTTTCCACAGCGCGCCCGATGTCACTTGCAGCACCACCTCGCCCACCTTGACCCTCAAAACCTGACCATCGCGGGCAATGACATCGCCAGTGGAATACACGACCTTGGTTGCATCCGTCTGGAGCACGGTCACATCAACACTCACTTTGTTGCCAGTAAAGCCATCTTTGATAACCAGGGTGCCAATCATGTCGCCAACGGCAGGACTCCCAAGCACAGACGGCGCCAAGGGCATGCTGGCGGCTACCGGCGTGACGCGCTCAGAAGTGGCCTTTTGCAAGGCCAGTGCCGTGGCTCGCTCGGTGGCGGCCTTTTGATTGGCCTCGGCCAGCAGGCGCTCTGCCTCGGCTTTGCGCGCAGCCTCAGCCGTAGCGCGTTCGGCCGCCGCCTTTTGTTGACCATCCGCCGCTGCCTTGCGTGCGGCTTCAGCAACGATTCTCTGTTGCGCTTCTGCTGCCGCTAACTCGGCTGCTGCACGTTCGGCCGCAGCCTTCTGGCTGGCCGCTATTTCGGCTTTTTCTCGATCCGAAGCGGCCTTTTGCAAGGCCAGCGCATTGGCCCGTTCGATAGCCGCCTTTTGATTGGCCTCGGCCAGCAGGCGCTCGGCGGCTGCCTTCTGTGCTGCCTCAGCTGTGGCGCGCTCAGCCGCCGCCTTCCTTGCCGCCGCACTGTCGCTGGCGGCGCTTCCGATGGCAGCGATGCGGGCACGCGCCACATCGGCAAAAAAACCATTCGGAAAGCGGTTCAGGTAGGCCTGAAACTCAGCCACTGACGTAGCAACTTTGACGCTGTCCCACAAAGCCAGTTCCATGGCGGCCAGATCGGGCGCCGTCGGGCGCGCAACCACCGGCGCAGCGACAGGTGCGGGCTCAGGCGCGGGTGCAGCCACTTGTGGCGCTGGCGAGCGGAAAAAGAACTGGCCCTCCAACGCAGTGTTTTCCCAGGGCGTTTGCTGGTTATTGCTGTCGCGGCGCACCGCGGCACGCACTTGCTTGAACACCTCTTCCACCGGCAAGCCAGGCTGGCGAATGACTTTGGCCAGATGCTCGGTGTAGAGGCCATTCTTGCCGCTGCCATCGGACGCGACCGAACCGGGTGCCGTCGAGTAAGCCACCAGCGACCCGCTGG
The DNA here is from genome assembly GCA_903914175.1 of uncultured beta proteobacterium. Classification (GTDB taxonomy): domain Bacteria; phylum Pseudomonadota; class Gammaproteobacteria; order Burkholderiales; family Burkholderiaceae_C; genus Rhodoferax. Next base: position 14,963 of record CAIWNX010000210.1, read on the forward strand.
GTGCGCTCATGTTGGCCAGACCCGACACCGCCGTGCGCGAGCGCACCGCAAATGGATTGTTTCGACAGGCGTCCAGAATGACGAGATTGACCCGATTACCTGCGCTTTGCATCTTCTCCAACACCACGTTGGCGTTGATCGAGTCATCGGCCACTTCGTCTTCGTTGCGGATGTCGGAATCGGTGGACACCAGAAAGTTCTCGCCCCGCACCTGCACGCCGTGGCCAGCAAAGTAGAACAACCCGACGCCACCAGTGGCCTTCAACTTGTCGCCAAAATCGCGCACCAGGCGGCGCATATCGCGAATGGAAGCGTTTTCGGCCTTGATAACGGTAAAGCCCGACTCCTTCAGGGCCACCTCCATGAGGCGCACATCATTGACCGGGTTGACCAGCGGTGAGTTTTTGTAGGACGAGTTACCGATCAGCAAGGCCAGGCGTGACTCCGTCGCAGCGTGTACGCCAGGCGTCAGCAGGCCCAAGACCATACACAGCAGTAACAAGCAACGACAAAGCACTCAATCCCCAATTTGAAACCGGTTCACTATATCTCAAAGCAGGCAATTTTGTTTTCATTTTGCCAAGCCCCACGGGGGACGGGACCTCAGCGGCGGAAATAGAACTCGCCCACCACCTGATCGTAAATGGCAGGTACCTGCTCATGCCCTACCGACTTGGCCATGCCAACGACTTCGTTGCGGACATTGCGCACCACCTTGTCGATGCTGACGCCGGGCTTTTGCATCTCCTTGAGGAAGATGCGCGTAAACAGGCCGTTGCGGCTCTTGTCTGCCGGCCCGAGCTTGTCCAGCGCCTGCTGACCGGCGCCGGCCGAAAAGATCACCATCTGCCCGGTGGCTGCCGTGGTCGGCGCCAGACCACGCCCGCCGATATTGCGGTTAACGGTCTTGAACGGGTTGTCGCGGCAGGCGTCGATCATGGCAAGTGTGAACTTGGCCTTCTTCTCGCTCATGTCATCGAGCACACGTTGCAACTGGATCGACTCGTCCTTGATCTGCTCCTCGCTCTCCCCGGCGATGTCAACCGGCAGCAAATAATTAGCGGCGCCAAATTGCACACCGTGCCCGGCGAAGAAAACCAGAACTTCGTCACCCCCTTCGACCTGGCCCTTGAAGGTGCGCAAGGCGGCCTTCATGTCCTTTTCAGTCAGGTCCAGCTTTAACGTGACCTGGTAACCCACCTGCTGCAAGCTCTCGGCAATGGCGCGGGCATCTTCTCTGGCATTGACCAACTTGGTCACTTGCCGGTAGGAGTCGTTGCCGATGACCAAAGCCCTTCTCGTTGCGTAGATGGTCTGTTGATCCTTGCTGACCTTCTCGTCTTCAAGCTTGGCCAGTTGCTGGCGTAACTTCAACAATTCGTCATCGCGCTGACGTGCCGCCAGCAGCAATTCATTCTTGACCCGCTCTTCCTGCGCCAACCGCTCCTTTTCTTGGGTCCTGGCCTCCTGGGCCAATCGTTGCGCTTGCTTGGCCTGTGCTTCCTGCGCCAGGCGCGCCTGTTCCTGAACCCGCGCCGCTTCGGCCACGCGCAACTTCTCTTGTTCGGCTGCGGCCTGGGCCAGGCGTTCCTGTTCTCTGACCTTTGCCGCCTGCGCCAAACGCTCCTGCTCTTTGGTCTTGGCCTCTTGCGCCAGTCGTTCGGACTCCTTGGCCTGCGCTTCCTGTGCCAATCGTTGCTGTTCTTGAACCCGCGCCGCTTCGGCCACGCGCAACTTCTCTTTTTCTGCCGCCACCTGCGCCAGGCGCTCGGCTTCCTGGGCCTGCTGTGCCAAGCGTTCCTGTTCTGCGGCCTTTATGGCTTGTGCCTGCCGCTCCTGCTCGTGGGCGCGTTCTTCTGCAGCCAGCCGGTCCTGATTCGCTTTCTCGATTGGGTTCTTGCTTTCGCCCTCATCCGGCACTGCGTCTGCACTTGCCAACGGTAAAGGCGCGTCATAGGCTCCCGGTATGAAATCGGACATAACGGCCATGATGTCACCGCTTCGTGCCCTTTGGAGCCACTGCTTGCTGGTACCGGTCGCCGTAACGAAAACAGTATTTTTCTTGGTGGTCTTGAAAAAACCCCCACCACTGGTTACTGCTATATCGTAAGCGCCCACCGGAAGCAAAAAGGCCTCGAATATCTGCTCAACCAGTGGGATTTCCTTTTTATCCAACGTGACCGAAAAATCATCCTGTTTCGAAATTTCATTACCGAAATCAAATTGAACAGCCCCCAAATTCATGAGCTGCTTGGTGTTTGTTTCCTTGCCTGAGAAAATACGATTCAGCGCGTCGGAACGATTTTTAAACCCAAGTTGCGTGGCTTGACCCGTCTCGATAAACTGATCCAAATCACGCACACTGCCCAACCGGTCATCGACCCCGCGAAACACGCGCCAGGTAACGGGGATGCGAACAGAAGAGCCGCCCCTGGCATTGACCAGGAACTGCCCTTGCGTAAGGCGAACCCCGGTGGCCGGAACAAAATGCGACGCCTCCCACTCGAAGGGCGAAGTGATCACCGAGTAAGTACCACCCTCATGCGACAACACAAGCGCCGTCTCGGAAGCGCTCAATGGACCTTTGTAAATCAATACCCCATCGGCCGGCGACACCACGGACGCGAAAGGCTCGACCAAAAAAGTGATGGATTTTTCGCCACCAGTGGAACGCGGAATATGTATGACCCGCTGATCGGAGGCCGCTGGCAGCATCCACCGATCTCTTTCAAGATCGGTCGCCCACGCCGCACCCGCACCCAGCAAAAGCCAGGTCAGTACAGCCATCAGGCAAAAGCGAAATTTTGAAGTCACCCGCAACATCCTTATTGGCAAAGCCTACCACCATTATCATCGGCCCTCATTCTCAACGCGATAATGACCCGGCGCCTGCTATCCTAAGCCATGGCCGACATTGAGACCCTGACAATCACCAGCAACGACGCGCATCGCTTCGATGCCACGCTCTACCCCACAGACAACGCTGCAGCGCCAGTGCTGATTTTTCTCTCGGCGCTGGGAACACCAGCGCGGGTCTACGGGCGGCTCGGGCGCGAGATGATCCAGCACGGCGTGCAACTTTGCGCGCCAGACTGGCGCGGCATTGGCAGCAGTTCGGTGCGCGCCGGGCGCGCCAGTGATTTCGGCTACCGCCATCTGATCGAATTCGATCTGGCCGCGCTGATCGAAGCCGTGCGGCAGCGCCTGCCGCACGCGCCGATCTGGCTTGGCGGCCACAGCCTGGGCGGTCAGATGGCCTTGCTCAGCGCGGCGGCCAAGCCGCAAGGCATTGCCGGTGTGGCGATGATCGCCGCCGGCAGCGTACACCTGCCGGCCTACTCCTGGAAGTTGCGCTTCGGCGTTGCGTCACTGGCATTGCTCTCCAGCCTGAGCCGTCCCCTGCTGGGCTATTTCCCGGGAGGCCGCTTTGGCTTTGGCGGACGCGAGGCGGCTGGTTTGATGCGCGACTGGAGCCGGGTTGCCGTCACAGGCCAATACCGCCCGGACGGCTCGGCCATCAACTACGAGAGCGCACTGCGCTCACTCACACTGCCAGTCCTGGCGCTGACCTTCACCGGCGACCACTGGTCGCCCGCGTCGACGGCACGGGCCCTGCTGCGCAAGCTGCCAGCGGGCAGCGTTGACCATCGGAACTGGGACCCATCGCAAACCAGGGGCGTTGCCGTCGATCACTATCTCTGGCTCAAGCAACCCGATCTCGTGGCACCGGCGGTCGCGCAACATATCCGCCAAACGAGTCCGGTTTGATATCAGCACAAGCGCCATTGAAACCGGACTTCACCATGCACACCCCTTCACACCGTCTGCTCCTGCTGCTAGCCCTGTTGAGCGCACTGGCCTTGCCAGCGCTGGCCGAACCCGACGAGCAGGCGCTGGGCAAGGCGCAGGGCTACCCCGTCGGGGGCAACATTTTCAACTGGGCCAGCATGCCATACCGGGTGGGGTCCTGGTCGGCGCTGGACAAGGTGCCGGGTGTGCTGACGACACCCGTCAAGCCGTCAGCCACGCCCCTGGCACTGCCCAAGGCCGCCAAGGCAACCGAGATCCGCTACCGGCATCGCAACTTTGGCTACAGCCTGGACGAGTACCTGGAGCGCCAGCGCATTACCGGTCTGCTGATTCTCAAAAACGGCGAGATCGTCGCTGAGCGCTACCGCTACGGTCGCACCGAAGATGCGCGCTTCCTGTCCTTTTCGATGGCCAAGAGCGTCACCTCGCTGTTGATTGGCATTGCCGTCTCAAGTGGTGCCATTGCCTCGCTTGACGACACGGCCTCAAAGTATGTCAAGGACCTGGCGGGTAGCGCTTATGGCGAGACAAAGATTCGCCACCTGCTGCGCATGAGTTCAGGCCTGCGCTTCACAGAGCGCTACGACGGCCAGGACGATGTGGCGCGCCTGTCGCGCAGCTCGGCAACGGGCAACCCGAGTGTGATCGACGTGCTGCGATCCATTAGCGATCGCCAGGCACCCGCCGGAGAGAAGTTCGTTTACGCCAGCGCCGAGACCGAGGTGCTGGGGCGCGTGCTCAGCGCCGCTACCGGGCGCAGCATGGCCGATCTCACCACGCAGTGGCTGTGGCAACCCATGGGGGCTGAGAACAACGCGTTCTGGCGCACCAGCCTGGACGGCCAGGAGGTGGCTTATGCCTACTTCAATGCGTCCTTGCGCGACTGGGGCCGCCTGGGTCTGCTGCTGGCCAACAACGGCAAGGCCGGCGGGCAACAGGTCGTGCCTCTGGAGTACCTGCTCGACGCCACGGATGCCGCGCGTCAGCCCGCTGCATTCAAACCCTACCGGGCGACACCCTATTTCGGCTATGGCTACCAGTTCTGGCTGCATCCGCTGCACGAGCGCAGTTTTGGCATGCAGGGCGTGCATGGGCAAGCCGTTTTTGTGCAACCGGCCAGCGGCATCGTCATGGTGCAGACCGCCGTCTATGCCGGTGCCGGCGGCACGCAGGACCCCGATGCTTATGCCGAGCGCGCGTCCTTCTGGCTCGGCATACTGCAATCGCTGGGCGGTAACACCGACCGCTACTGAAACGCGGCCATTGGCGTATATTTGAGCCAACCGAAACCACCATGGGTATTTTTTCAAAACTGATTCCGCAAAGCAAGAAGACCGCGCCCGGCGCCGAGCAGCGCGTGCGCACCCTGCTGGCCGGACTCGACGACAGCAGCCCGCTGCGCACGCTCAAGGACATCGAGGAACGGCTGACCGAAATTGCAGCGGTTGAACGCAGCCACGGTGCCGAAGCGGCGCAGTCCGCATTCGTGCAACTCGATCAGTGCGGGAACGCGGCGCGAGCGGCATTGCTGCAGAAATCGCTGTCGGCACTCGACGCGCAATCCAGTGGTCAAATCGAATGGTCGACACTGAACAGCCATGCGGTGGAAATGGTCAACGCCCACGCCGCTTTCAGTGCCGTGCTGATCCAGGTCGTGCAGTCTGAAGCCGAGCGCAACCGGGTTGCGCGCGATGCGGTGTCGATGTTCCGTGCCTGGGCACTTTGCAAGAAGCTTCAGCACTTTCGCTACCAGACACTGTCGCCGGCACTGTGGCAGCAGGCCCACGTACTGCTTCGGCTGCTGATGGAACACAAGCTCGAACAGATTCTGGTCGTCCCCTACCCGGGTGAATCGGCTGTTACGCCGCTGCGTGAGTACCTGATCGGTGTCTATTTCGAGTGTCTGCCGGAAGGCAAGTTGCTGCCCCAGCAGCAGGAGGCGCTGGACCGCTTTCTGCGCACCTGCGACCGTCTTGCGTTCACGTTGGAGCCCGACACCCACTCAACGCATCGCATTGATCTGTCGGCGCCGCGCGGGCCCAGTGCCAGAAAAGACGGCGATGCAAGCGGCCCATCCGTGCGATTCCTGTCAACCGTCGATCCGCATGCACAAATGATCAAACTGGCCGACGCATTGGCAAGCGCGCGTGATGTCCCGAAATGGCTCTCCGGCGTTGCGCTCGATGCATCCCTGCGCGAGACGACTTTTCGAACCATTGCCCATCACTGGTCGTCGCGACCGCCGCGCCGTCTGGCCACGCGGCGCAACGAGAGTCGTGAACTGCGGGTGGTCATCGGGTTTGACAGCGCCTACCGCATGATCAGCGCAGCGCAAGCGTTGCGTGCCCTCGAAAGCGATTCCGACACAACCCTGCCTGCCGCGCTGACAGCCAACAGTCCACTGGAAGTACTGCAACAAATCGAGAGTACCGGCAAAATGCCGACGGCCTTGAGCCTGGAAATCGACACCACGGAAGTAAACATCGAGAGTTGGCAGCGCGCCGACATCAGCGCCACGGGTCTGAGCGCCACCCTGCCCGCACTGCTGCCACGCCATAGCGTTGGCGCACTGCTTGCCATGCGCGCGGTCGATGATGTGAAATGGCAGTTGGGCCTGATCCGGCGCATTGGCCGCGACGCCAGCAAGCGTCCGCTCATCGGCATCGAAAACATTGACGATGAGGCCAGCTGTGCCCACGCCAACCTGATTGACCAGGAACAAGTCTGGTCAGAAGGCGTCGAGGCGGCAGGTTGGTCGAACGTCATCTTTCTCAAGAAAAATGGCCACGACGTGCTGCTGCCACCGGGCAGCTTCGCCAGCGGCAAGCTGGTGCGCGTGACGCAGGACAAGCGCAGCTGGCAGATTCGCCTGGAGTCGCTGCTGGACCGCGGCCCGGACTATGACCGGGCGCGCTTCAGCAGCGTGGCCTGAGATTACTTCTTGCGCGCAGCGATGGCTTTCTCGGCAGCGTTCACGAGGTCGGCACCAATCACCGACTTCCACTTGGTGTAGACCGGACGCGTGGCCTTGACAAAGGCCTCGCGCTCAGCGGCGCTAAGTTGCGTCACCGTCACCCCCATGGCGGCGATGTCCTTGAGCAGTGGCTTGTCGGCTTCGACCAGGCCCTTGCGTGCAATGACGATTTCCTGGCTGCCCGAATCAATGGCGGCCTGACGCACGATGGCCTGATCGGCCGGCGTCCAGGAATTCCAGATGTCCTTGTTGACCACGAAGATCAGCGGATCGGCGACATAGCCCCAGGTCGTGACAAACTTCTGACCGACGGTGTGCATCTTCAAAATCGTGAACAGGAACAGCGGATTTTCCTGACCATCAACGGCACCACTGGAGAGCGCCGGCTGCGCGTCAGCCCAGCTCATCTGCGTCGGATTGGCACCGAGTGCGCTGAACATGTCGGCGTAAATCGGTGAGCCGACGACGCGCATCTTCATGCCCTTCATGTCCTCGGGTGTCTTGATCGCGCGCTTGGAGTTGGTGACTTCACGGAAACCGTTTTCGCCCCACGCCAGCGGCACGACGCCAGCCTTGTCCAGCGTCTGGAAGATCTGCTTGCCGACAGCGCCCTGCGTGAGGGAATCGATGGCTGCGTAGTCGGGCATCAGGAAAGGCATGGAGAACAGATTGAGTTCCTTGACCTGTGGTGACCAGTTGATGGTCGAGCCGACGGCCATGTCGATCACGCCCTGGCGCAGCGCCGAGAATTCGCGCGTCTGATCGCCCTGGATCAAGGACACGCCGGGGTAGAGCTTGATGCTGATACGACCCTGTGTGCGCTCCTTGACCAGATCGGCCCAGACCTTGCCGGCCTGGCCCCAGGGCGTCGGCGGCCCAAGCACCAGCGACATGCGGTATTCGGACTTATAAGCGGCTTGCGCTGCGGCATCCATGGCGAAGGTGCCCAGTGCGGCGGCGACAGCCAACAGGCTGAGAAGGGCTCTGCGAAATTTCATGATCGGGGTCTCCTGTGAATAACGAAATTGAAAGGGCTTAGTAACCAAGGTAACGCGGCAACCACAGCGCCAACTCGGGCCAGATGATGACGGCAACCATCACCAGGAACATCGAAAACAGCATCCAGCCAACCCAGCGCACGGTCTCTTCCATGCGCACGTTGGCAATGCGGCAGGAGACCATCAGGTTCACCGCCAGCGGCGGCGTGAACTGGCCCAGCGACACCTTGAGCGTGAGGATGACGCCAAACCAGACCGGGTCCCACTTGTAGAACTGCACGATCGGCCACAGCAGCGGCACGAAAATCAGGAAGATGGAAACACCGTCGAGGAACATGCCAACCGTGATCAGGAGCAGGATCAATAGCGAGAGCACGCCGTACTCACCCAGCCCCGAGTTGACGATGGCGCGGGTCACCGGGTCGATCACACCGAGCGTGGAGAGCGAATAGGCAAAGATGCCGGCCAGCGACACCACCAACAGAATGATGGCCGAGAGCTCACCCGATTCGCGCAGGATGACAAAGAGGTCGCGCACCTTGATCGTGTGGTGGATCGCCATGCCGACAAACAGGCCATAGAACACCGCGACCACGGCGGCCTCGGTCGGCGTGAACCAACCGGCGCGCATGCCGCCCAGAATCAGCACCGGCGCGGCCAAACCCCAACTCGCTTCCTTGAGGCTGCGCCAGAACGGCGGCCGTGGCAGCGTGGCTTCGAGCGCGCCCATCTTGTGCTTGCGCGCCAGCAGCACGGTGGGCACGATCAGCGCCAAGCCGGCCAGGATGCCCGGAATCATGCCGGCGGCAAACAAGGCCGGCACCGAGGCGCCCGGCACCAGCACCGAGTAGACGATGAAAGCGACCGAAGGCGGTATCAGAATGTCGGTCGCCGCAGCAGCGCCGACCACGCTGGCCGAGAACGCCGGCGGATAGCCAGCACGCGACATGGCCGCGATCATGACAGCACCAACCGCCGCTGCATTGGCCGGACCGGAGCCCGAAATACCACCCAGGAACATGGCCACCAGAATGGCGACCAGCGGCAGCATGCCGGGGCCACGCCCGACGATGGCAATGGCAAAGTTGACCAGGCGCAGTGCGACACCGGAGCGGTCGAAGATGGAGCCCACCAGCACAAACATCGGAATCGCCAGCAACGGGTACTTGCCCAGGCCGGCATAAAAATTTTGCGGCACGGCCAGCAGACCGAACCAGAGTGCGTCGGTATTGGCCAGCGCAATGCAGGCGGCACCGGCCAGCCCCAAGGCTGCGCCAATCGGCACGCCCAGCAGCATCATGACCAGGAAGGCGACAAACAGCAGCGTCGGGATCATGACCGACTCCTCAGCGCGGCGCTCATTCTCTCCTCCCGCGGCGAACGAACAGGCCCAGCGCGCGTCCGGCAATCGCTACCGACATGACAGGCAGCCAGATCGTGTACCACCACTGCGGCACGCCGATGCCGGGCGAGGTTTCACCGTAGCGGATGTCGTCGTATACCATGCGCGTGCTCAGGACTGCGATCAGCATGAACAGCAGAAACACCATGATGGCGCCAAAGCGCGCCAGCGCGCGCTGGCGTGCCAGTGAGCCGCTGTCGGCAAAGTACTCGATGCGAATCTGGCGGTTGCGCGCGACCGAAGCCGAACCTGCCACCAGCGACAGCACAATCATCAGAAACACAGAGAACTCTTCAGTCCAGGCAAAGGACTGGTCGGTGAAATAGCGCACCAGTACATTGCCGAAAGTAATCAGCGCGAGCAGGCCCATGACGATGACGGTAAGCCAGTCTTCGATCTTGAGGGGGATGACAGTGACCTCATCCTGCGCCGAGGGGTCCGGCACTTCGATGGGCAAATGGGTGGGTTCGTGTGGAAGGTGCATAAGAAGTGGGGCGCAGTTTAGAGGCAAAACACGGGTTTGGACATTGGGGGATACCTTATGGCGCTTTCAATGCGTCAATTGACTTGTCATTGCGGGCCACGACCCGCAATCCAGGCCTTCATGCCAACATCGCCCGCACGGCGGCGATGATGGCTTCGGGCGTTATGCGCGACTGCGCCTCCAGCACCGGCGAATAGCCCACCGGGATGCGCGGTGCGCCCAGACGCCGCACCTGGCAGCCAGTGGCCTCAGCTGCGCTGGCGGCGATCTCGGCACCAAAGCCTGCAGCCTGCACCGCCTCGTGCACCACCAGCAGTTTGCCGGTTTTGGCGCAGGAGCCGAGCACGGTGTCGCGGTCCCAGGGCCAGATGCTGCGCAGGTCGATCAGCTCAACGCTGATACCTTCGCTCGCCAGCGTCTCGCAGGCGCTCTCGCAGGCCTGCAACTGCTTGCTCCAGCTCACCAGCGTGAGTTGCGTGCCAGCGCGCAGGATGTTGGCACGGCCCAGCGTGGCGGGCAGCGTTTCATCGACTTCGCCACTCAGGCCCCACAAGGTCTTGTGTTCCATGTAAACCACCGGGTCGCCACAGGCCAGCGCCGCGCGCAGCATCGAATAGTTGTCCTGCGGTGTCGCCGGGCACAGCACCACCACGCCAGGCAAATGGGCAAACCAGCTCTCCAGCGACTGCGAGTGCTGCGCGGCGGAAGCGTCCCAGATGCCAATGGGCATGCGCACCACCATCGGCACGCGGCCTTGCCCGCCAAACATGAAGCGGTTCTTCGCCGCCTGATTCACGATCTCGTCCATGCCACAGAGCGCGAAGTCCACCACGCGCATCTCGACCACCGGGCGCAAACCGGCCAGCGCCATGCCAACACCAGCGCCCAGAATGGCGGCCTCGCTGATCGGCGTGTCGATGACGCGCGCCGCGCCAAAGCGCTGCTGCAAGCCCTGGTACTGGCCGAAGATGCCGCCGCGGCCCACGTCCTCGCCCAGCACGACCACGTTGGCATCGGCTTCCATCTCGCGCTGCACCGCCAGAGCGGCAGCCTGTGCATACGTCATCAGCGCCATTGGCCTGCTCCCAGGTTTTGCACATCGGTGAAAGCACTGGCCGCATCGGGCCAGGGCGCGGCCTCGGCCACGCGCAAAGCCGCTGCCACTTCCTCGGTAGCAGCCCGTTCAATGAGGTCAAGCTCGTGCGCTGCGCTGCCGGGCAGCGCCAGGTACTGGGCACGAGCACGGGCAATCGGGTCGGTCTGCAAGGCCTCCTGCAATTCGGCCGCGTCGCGGTAGGCCGCCAGATCCACCGAGACATGGCCTTTGACGCGGTAGGTGATGGCATGGAGCAGGCGCGGACCCGCGCCGCCACGAACCTGCTGCACCAGTTCAGCGGCCGCAGCATGAACCGCCAGCACGTCGTTGCCATCGACCTGCACCGCCGTGATGTCCAGGCTCAGGGCGCGCGCCGTGGCACCGTCGCCGGCCGTCATCGGGCCGCTCGCGGTGGTGGCGCTCCAGCGGGTGTCCTCACAGACAAACAGCACCGGCAGTTCATAGACACGGGCCCAGTTCAAGGCTTCGAGAAAAGGCCCGCGGTTGATGGCGCCGTCGCCAAAAAAGCAGACCGTGATGGCATCGCGCTGCTGCAGTTTTTGCGCATGCGCCGCACCGACGGCGATCGGCAGACCGGCTGCCACGACACCGTTGGCACCGAGCATGCCAACCGAAAAATCGGCGATGTGCATGGAGCCACCCTTGCCGCCATTGAGACCCCCGGCCTTGCCGAACAGCTCAAGCATCATGCCCTGCAAATCCGCGCCCTTGGCCAGCGTGTGGCCGTGACCACGGTGCGTCGAGGTGAGGTAGTCGGTGCGGCGCAAATGAGCGCAGACGCCCGCTGGCACCGCCTCCTGGCCGGTTGACAGGTGCAACGGCCCGCGCACCTTGGCGCCCCCGTCGGCCGTCTTGCCATAGGCACTGACGCCGCCCTGGCTGGCCGCCTCGGCCGCGTTCTCAAAGACCCGTATCCGCACCATGGTGCGGTACAGGCCGCTCAATCGCTCTCGTGTATCTGTCACCTTGTCTCCAGCAGAAAAACGTCTAGAACAGACCGGAGATCCGGCCCTCATCGTCAATGTCGATACGCGCCGAGGCCGGCTCTTTTGGCAGCCCGGGCATGGTCATGATATCGCCGCAAATCATCACCACGAACTCGGCGCCGGCGGCCAGGCGCACTTCGCGGATATTGACCATGTGGCCACTCGGCGCACCGCGCAGCAACGGGTCGGTGGAGAACGAATACTGGGTTTTCGCCACACACACCGGGTAGTGTCCAAAGCCGTCTTTTTGCAGTTGGGCGATTTTGTTGCGCACGGCGGAATCGGCCGAGATGTCGGCTGCGCCATAGACCTTGGTGGCGATCGCCTTCATCTTGTCCCACAGGCTGTCCTCGTCGGCATAGACAAAGCGCATGTGGGCCGTGCCGGACTCAGCGACCTTGACCACCGCGTGCGCCAGTTCCTCGGCACCAGCCGAGCCTTCGGCCCAATGCCGGCAGACCACCACCTGCACGCCCTGGCGGTCCATATGCCGGCGCAGCACGGCAATCTCGTCATCGGTATCGGACGTGAAGTGATTGAGCGCCACGATACAGGGCAGGCCGTAGCGGTGCCGGATGTTCTCGACGTGACGCTCCAGATTGACCAGGCCCTTTTCCACCGCCGCCACGTTCGGCGTTGTCAGTTCGGTCAGCGCAACACCGCCGTGCACCTTGATCGCGCGCAGCGTGGCAACGATCACCGCCACGTCCGGGCGCAAGCCCGATTTGCGGCATTTGATATCGATGAACTTCTCGGCGCCCAGATCGGCGCCGAAACCGGCTTCGGTGACCACGTAGTCGCCCAGCTTCAAGGCAGCCTGCGTCGCCGTGACCGAATTGCAGCCATGCGCGATATTGGCAAACGGACCGCCATGGATGATGGCCGGATTGTTCTCCAGCGTCTGCACCAGGTTCGGCTTGATCGCGTCCTTGAGCAGCGCCGCCATCGCGCCCTGCGCCTGCAGGTCGCTGGCGCGAATCGGTGTCAGGTCGCGCCGGTAGCCGACGATGATGTTGGCCAGGCGCGCTTTCAGGTCCTTGCGTGAGGTCGCCAGGCAGAAGATCGCCATGACCTCTGAGGCAACGACGATGTCGAAACCGTCTTCACGTGGAAAGCCATTGCTGGAGCCGCCGAGCGAAATCACGGTCGAACGCAGCGCGCGGTCGTTCATGTCCATGACACGGCGCCAGACGATGCGGCGCGAATCAAAGCGCAGCGTGTTGCCATGGTGGATGTGGTTGTCGATCAGCGCCGCCAGCAGGTTGTGCGCCAGCGCGATGGCGTTGAAATCGCCGGTGAAGTGCAGGTTGATGTCCTCCATTGGCACCACCTGCGCGTAACCCCCGCCCGCGGCGCCGCCCTTCATGCCGAATACCGGACCAAGCGAAGGCTCGCGCAGCGCGATCACGCAGCGCTTGCCGATGCGGTTCAGCGCGTCGCCAAGACCAACCACCGTGGTGGTCTTGCCTTCGCCGGCAGGCGTCGGGCTGATCGCTGTCACCAGGACCAGTTTGCCATTGGGGCCGGGATGCTGGTTCAGCCAGGTCAAATCAATCTTGGCCTTGTAGTGGCCGTAGGGTTCGAGCGCATGCGCCGGTATGCCCAGCCGTTCCTGCGCCATCTGCAATATGGGCTGCAGTGTTGCCGCCTGGGCGATGTCAATATCGGAGAGCGCCATGCTGGCTTCCTTTCTTGTTTTTCAGTTGTCTTTGCGCCGGGCCATCACGTGGACGCTGGCGGACAAATGCACTATACCTGCCCAGCAGACAAGGCCGCGATGCCTGCCAAGTCCGTCGTGGTTTCGGCGGCATTGGCGCTGGCTGGCGGTCATGACAAAAATGTCATGCACTGAAAGCCGGAGTCATATACACTTCCACTCATCAAAATGACAATTTTTCGCACTAAAGCAAGTTACCTGTCGTTGACAAAATGATTCCGCTCACACATTCGACACGGCGATCCATGTTGATCGTCCTGATTGCCTTTATCCTGGCAGTGCGGATGCTGGCCGCGCCGAATTACATTTCGGCGGCGATTGAGCGGGCTGAAAACTACAGCGGTATCTGCCTGGCCATCGACAGCAACTGTTCGGTGGGAGCGGACCAGCAGGTTCATCTTGAAGACCATCCCAGCCTGGAACTCAGTTTGAGCAGTCATCTGCTGGCGGCTCCGGTCTCCATGCTGGCCGCTCTGCCGGGTACTGGCTTTTTGTCGCAGGCCCCGAATTCACACACGGCGAGTCTGCCACTTTGGATCTTCGCCAAATTCATTTTCCACCCCCCAAGACGCTGAGGCAGCGCTCTTGTCGATGCAGTACCTCGTTTGAGGTTTTCGGTCATGGTCTCTTGCCCGCAGCCGGGCAGGTTTGGGGAAAACGATATGAAAGCACTTTCTGCCGCCGAGCAGAATATTCTGACGGCACTGGGTAATTTGTTCTATGAAACGGTTCCACAGAATCTGCGGACCTATTGCTCGCTGACGTCCGAGATTTCCAAGCATGTACTGCAGCACTTCAAGGTGGAAGCGACTGTCGTGCCGTGTCAGTTGTGGTGTGCCACCTCGGATCACAACTACGCAATCGGTTTCGTTGGCAATGCGCCAGTGGAAAACAAATGGGACGGGCACGTTATCTGTGCTGCGAAGGACTGGTTCATCGATGCGGCGGTTTACCACATTCAAGCCCAGTTCGGAATCAGCGTGCCGCAGGTCGTCGTCGCTCACAAATTTCTTGTCCCAACGCAAGCCATCAGCCGATTGAACCTCAGCGACAGCCAAACACTTTGGTGGTATCAACCGCCGCCCGGCGCCGATACCAGCCCGCCAGAGAATCCTCAAGAACTTGTTTCAGACTACGCGTCTCAACTAATTGAACGCCTGCAAGCCCGACTGACGCATTAGCGCTGCAACCTGGATCCCGCGCACCGACTCTCGAACTCAGCTGATCGGGCAGGTCAGGTAAACCGCTTCGCGCCCCACGACGGCCTCGCGCGCGGGCATGAAGACGGTGCAGTCGTCGCAGGGCGAGCGAATTTCGTCAACGCCGTCGGTGGCGATGAGCTCACCCTTGGCAAAGGTCTCGAACCCAATCAGTTTGCGCGTGAAGGCAAAGTCCGTTGTCTGAATCACACAGGTCTGCAACAACTCAAAGCGGCGCTGCGGCGCCGCAGCTGTGGGCACCCCTTCCAGCAAACCGAAGTGGACCAGCAGATCGTGCGCCACGACGATCGCCAGATCGGCAGTCGCCTGCTTGAAATGCTGGCCGCATTCAACCACCATGGCTGCACCCGGGCCATTGGCACCGGCGTGCAAACCGTGCTCAATCAGCGGCACGCCTGAGCCCAGGCCCTTGGGCATGACCAGGTGCACACCAGGGCGCGGCAGCGCCATGGCAACCGACGAATTTCGCGGGTAGTCGGGGTAGACCCAGAACGGCACCACGTCCTGCGAGGTCGAGTGAATGTCCAGAATATGCTGCGCTGCCAGCACCGCCGGGCGCATGGCGCGGGCGCGGCGCAACTCAACGCTGTCCTCGCTGCCATCGAGCATTTCCGCTGACCAGACCCGATTCAGGTTGTGCGTGATCTGGCGGCTGGCAAACGGGTTGGCGGGGTCAAAGCTTTCGTAGGCCGCAACGTTGGCGAAGCTCACAGTGAGGGTGCCGATGCGGGGACGCACGCTGCGGTCCAGCAAGTCGCACACCGCCACCATGCCGCAAAACTCATTGCCGTGCGTGAGCGCGTTGATCAGCACATGCGGGCCGGGTTTGCCGGATTCAAACCGGTGCACGTAGTCGATGCCGGTGTTACCCGCCTTGTACGCAGACAGGTCGCGTGGCAGAACTTCCAGGGGAGGGCTTAGGTTGACCATGGTGATGCGTGCTCGGATATGGGTACTGAAATTCGATAGGTCGTCGCCGGGCCCGCCCCTTCGCGCAGGATAGAACCCTGCATAACCAGTTTGGCCAGGTAACGATTAACAGTCGGGCGCTTTTCGCCAACCCGGGACGCAATGGCGTCGGCGCCAATCGGTTTGAGTCCCTTGTTTGAGCGATCGGCCAGACAGGCGACGACATTGCTCGGGAGTTCTCTTCTAGTCATACCCAAGGACCTGATTCAGTGTGGCGCTGAAATGCCGACCGGACTGCTTGTGCATTTGCATCTGTTCCTTTTTTTATCACCCCGGCGCCGAGACAAACTCCCTGCAAGTTTGACCGCCCAACTGTACACTATGTGTCCAGGACGATCACAGGACTACGCGGCATCGAGGTAGTGCAGAATGCCCTGCCCGGCACGTCTGCCGCTGGCCATGCAGGCCGTCAACAGGTAACCACCGGTAGGCGCTTCCCAATCGAGCATCTCGCCGGCACAAAAGACACCAGGCCAAGGCGTGAGCATCAGGTTCTCGTCCATCGCTTCAAAGCGCACACCACCGGCGCTGCTGATGGCTTCATCGATCGGGCGCGCCGCCGCCAGTGTGATCGGCAACGACTTGATGGCAGCAGCCAGCGTCGCAGCGTCATGCATCTGTTCCTTGCTCAGCAACTCATGCAGGATGGCGGCCTTGATGCCATCCAGATGCAAGCGCCCTTTCAGGTGACTGGAAAGCGAACGCGAACCACGCGGATGGCTGACCTCGCAGAGCACGCGCTGCGCGCTCAGGTCCGGCAACAGGTCAAGGTAGAAGGTCGCGCTGCGCTGCGCCAGAATTTCGTCGCGTAATAGATTCGATGCTGCGTAAATCAGGCTGCCCTCGACGCCGCCGGCGGTCAGGACAAATTCACCCTTGCGTTGGAAACTTCTGCCGTGCGAATCGGTAAAACCGAGCGCCACCGACTTGAACGGTTGGCCGGCAAAGCGATCAGCAAAATGCGCGCTCCAGCCGCCCTGCACGTCAAAGCCGCAGTTGGCGGGCAGCAGCGGCGCAAGCATCACACCGCGCGCGGCAAGCCAAGGCACCCAGGCGCCGTCCGAACCCAGACGCGCCCAACTGCCGCCACCCAGCGCCAGCAGCACCGCATCGGCCTGTGCCTGCAGCGGGCCCTGCGGCGTATCAAAACCCAGCGCCACACCCGATGCCCCGTCCGCTGCCTCGCCATGCCAGCCGTTCCAGCGGTGCCGCATGTGAAACTGCACCGCCGGTCCTTTGACTGGATGGCGCAGGCGTTGCAGCCAGGCGCGCAACAAGGGCGCTGCTTTCATGTCAGTCGGGAAGACCCGACCCGAACTGCCGACAAAGGTATCAACGCCAAGCCCTTGGGACCAGGCGCGAAGTTCGGTTGCGCCGAAGTCTTGCAGCAGCGCCCCGATCTGCGCACGCCGCTCACCGTAGCGTGAGACAAAGAGATCGGCGGGCTCGGAATGTGTGAGATTCAAACCACCCTTGCCGGCCAGCAGGAACTTGCGTCCGACCGATGGCATGGCGTCATAAACATGGACTTCAACACCGGCACTGCTCAGCACCTCGGCCGCCATCAATCCAGCCGGGCCTGCGCCCAGCACCATCACTTTTTTCATTGGTTATTCTCAAGTTCGATGACAGCGCCCTGCGGTGTCAAAAAGGCGGCCCGCACCAACTGGCCCGGGTAGATCGCCTGCACTGCAGCGCGGTAGTCTGTCAGTTGTGCGCGCAGTGCGGCTTGCGCCATGGGTGCCGCTGCGGTCTTGTAGTCCAACACCCACCACTGACCCAGATGAGCGGCATCGCAACGCTGCACCAGGCGGTCGATCTGCCGGTATTGACCCAGGTAGCTGATGCCGACTTCGTTGCCGGCCCAGGCCACGCAGGCCGGGTCCCAGGCCCAGGCGGCAGCACCCTGCAAAATCGACAGGGCCAATTCCGCAGCGCGCGCCGCCTGCGCCGGACTCAGTTCAAATTCATGCGCCACGGCCGCTGCGCCATGCGGCGCGACCGCGCCCCACTCGAGCAGGCGGTGCATGGCCTTGCCGATGCGCGCCTCGACCGGATCAGCATCGCTCTTGGCCACAGCAGGCGCTGGCACTGGTGCCAGCGGCAACTCTTGCAAGTCAAACGAGGCCCGCGCCGATACGGCATTGGCAACACGTGGCAGCGGCAGTGATGGCACAGACTGGAGCAGACCCGACTGCGTCAAGCGCTGCCACCAACTGCGCGGGGCCGCGCGGTGCGGCTCAATGCTGGAAATGGCCAGCGTGTGGCGGGCCCGGGTCAGCGCCACATACAGGGCATTGAGCTCCTCGCGCTGGCGTTCCTGCCGTTCGGCTGCCAGGCTGGCCACCGCGCTACCGGGCGGTTGGCTCTCGCTGGCCAGAAAAACAAAGGATTGCGGAGCGGCCGCTTCGCCCGGCCAATCGACCAGCACCGTCATGCTGTCGGCGTTGCGCTCGGGCGTATCGGTATCGAGTAGCAACACGCTGTGCGCCTCCAAGCCCTTGGCGCCGTGAATCGTGAGCAAGCGCACCGCCTGCGGGTTCGCCGCCGCCGGCGCGCGCACACCACCCGCTTTGAGCGCACGCACCAGCGCGTAGGGCGTGGCAAAACGTCCGCCGCCAATCTGTAGCGCCGCTCCCAGCAAGGCGCGCAAATTGGCCAGCACCGTCTCACGCTGGTGCACCGGTGCCGCAGCGGCAAAGCGCGCCAGCACGTCACCATCGCTGTAAATCGCTTGCAGCGCATCGTGCGGCGGCAGCGTATCGAGCCAGGCTTTCCAGCGCAGCAGGCAGGCCGCAACCGAGCGCTGATCGGGCGTCACGATGTCACTGCTTTGCAGCAGCTCAAACCATGGCCGGGATTCCTGCCGCTGCGCCAGCGCGAGTGGCACCAAGGCCTGATCGGCCAGCGCAAACAGCGGCGACTTGAGCGCACGCGCCAGCGACAGATCGTGCTGCGTTGACACCAGCACGTCGAGCAAGGCGACGATGTCCTGCACCTCGCAGCACGCGATCAGTTCGGTGTTGTCACCAATCTGCGCCGCAATCTGCAGCCGGCGCAATTCGTCCTGCAAGGGCAGCAGGGCCGAGCGCTTGCGCGACAGCACCATGACATCGGCCGGCTGCAGCGCGCCCCCACCGTCTGGCGCCAACTGGCGTGCAATCCACAGCGCCGCTTGGCGCGCCTCCAGCACGTGCAGTGTTTCTTCCGGCAGTTCGCGCGGCTCGGTCAGGCTGTCGCGCCAGGCGCCCTGCGCTTGCGCAGCCGTCGCGCTGGTTTGGGGTCGCGCAACCGACGCCAAGCAATGCAACTGACCGGCCTGGTCTGAACTGGTGCTGTGCGCGCGGTAACCTTCATAGCCATCAACCTGCACCGCCTGCAGCATCACGGTGTTGACAGCAGCGATCACGCCACTGGCATTGCGCCGTGTGTGGTCGCAGCTCAGCAGATCACCCTGCAAAGCGTCACGCACAAAGGCCTGCGCTGCCTTGAACACCTGCGGCTCGGCGCGGCGAAAACGGTAAATGCTTTGCTTGGGGTCGCCCACAATGAAGACGCTGGGCGCCTGACCACCGGCACCGGCATAAGCACTGAGCCAGGAGCGCAGCGCCTGCCACTGCAGCGGATTGGTGTCCTGAAATTCGTCAATCAACAACTGGCGCACGCGCAAGTCGAGCCGTTCCTGGACCCAGCCCGAGAGCACCGGGTCACCCAGCATCTGCAGGGCCGCACGCTCGACATCGGGCATGTCGATCCAGCCGCGGTCCTGCTTGAGACTGGCATATTCCCTGAGCAGGACACGGCTCAGGCGCGTCATGCGTTGCTGGTAACGCCAGGCCGAGAACTGCTGGCGCGCCGCCACGAGTTGCAGCACCAAATCCTGCGCCACGCGCACATGCTCAATGCCGACGATCTTTTCGCCAAACTTGCGCGGCGCCCCCTTGTCGGTCAGCAGCGCGGCAAAAACTGCGGGCCAATCGCCAGCGCCAAGCGCGGCTTCCAACTCGACACCCCTGGCGGCAAAAGTCGGGGCGCTGGTCTGGCCCAATGCCTTGGCCGCATCCAGCATGCGCTGCCAGTGCTGCGGTGCCCGCAAGAAATCTTCCGGTTCCGCGAGTCCGGCAAAACCGGCGCAATGCACGTCAAAGTTCGGCACCGAGCGTGCCACCACGCCCTGCGCGTCGGCCAGGGTAAATTCGGTGCGCTTGTCGAGCGCGCTCTGCAAGGCTTTTTCGGTTTGGGCACGCCCATACTCGAACACCACCGCTTCAAAATCTTCCTGGCGCTCGGCATCCAACACCAGCGCTGCGTAAAAGCGCCGCCACACCAGTTCAACGGCCCTGGTGTCGTCTTCGAGCAGTTCATAGACCGCCGGCAGTTCCATCTGCTGCAACAAGGCCAGCGGCGCGCTGCGCAGCAAGGCCGCAAACCAGCCGTGAAAGGTTCGCACCTGGACCGAGCGCCCACTGCTCAGCATCTGCTGGTACAGGTTGGCAAGTTGCTGCGGCAGCGGCGACTGCGTATCGTCCTGGATCTGCAGACCCCGGTCGCGCAGGGCTTGCAGCAGCGTGGCACTATCGGCCACGGCAAACTCGGCCAGCCACTGGTAGAGGCGTTCGCGCATCTCGCCAGCGGCGCGCCGGGTGAAGGTGATGGCCAGAATTTCTTGCGGCGCCACACCTTCGAGCAGCGCACGCACAATGCGCGAGACCAGCATCCAGGTCTTGCCGGCACCGGCGCAGGCTTCCACCGCCACGCTGCGCCGCGGGTCGCAGGCCACGGCGTAAAACGCGTCGGCGCTGACGCGCTGGCCGTTGCGTTCGTAGGCGGCGCTCATGACACAGTCCAAAAATCTTTGCGACAAAGGCCGCGTGCATCACAGAAGTCGCAGGCTTTGCCGGCACCCAGCGCCGGCATGGGCGCAGCGGCGTCAATGCGCGCCATGTCGCTGGCAATGGCTTCGAGCAACTGGTCGCGCAAATCAACAATGTCTTCCTGCGCATAAGCGCGCGTGCCTTCTTTTTCGCCGACGTTGATATAGGCTCCAGCCAGCGTGTCGTCGACGAGCAGGGCGGCGTAGAACGCGAGTTGCGTGTCTTCCAGCGGCGTCTTGATGCGCTGCGCCGTCGTGTTGGGCGCTTCGGTCTTGTAGTCGATCACCAGGGCGCTACCGTCGGGCAAGCGGTCAATGCGGTCGATCTTGCCAACCAGGGTCAAAGTGCCCAGTGGCGTTTCTTTCCAGGCTTCAGCTTCGACAAAACGGGTACCGGTCGCGTGGTGCGCAGCAAGCCACTGCAGGTAACCGGCGCGCACACGCGGCCAGGCGGCAGCAAACGGCAGAAATTCACTCTGCGACAAACCCAGCTCCGCGTTGGCGCGCAGCGCTGCCGCGTCAATCAGGGCTTGCTGCGCCGCCAGATCAGGCGTCGGTGTGGCTTGTAGCGATTCATGAAAATGCTTGAGCACCAGATGCAGCCAATTGCCAAAATCACGTTTGTCGAGCGTGAGGTCGAGTTCATCGGCGCCTTGCAGCTTGAGCTGGCGCAGCGCAAAAAAGCGGTAGGGACAGCGGCGCAAATCTTCGTAGGCACTGCCGGAGAGCCGCGCCACGGGCAAGCGTTCGCCACCAGGCCTTGGTTGGACGCAGGGCGAAGCAGCCAGGGCGCGCAACTGTCGCGGATCGGTCGCTGGCGCCAGGCGATGTTGCAACTGCAGTTGTTGCACGAAACCACTGGCCAGCACGTGTTCACCACCTTCGCTCTGGCGCCACAGCAGATCAACACAAGGAAACTGCAGTGCGTAGTGCCAGGCTGCCCTCGCCGCCGCGCCGAGTTCCTCGCGCGAAGGCAGGCCCAGCAGAGCCGATTGTGCTGGCGTCCACCAGGGCGGTGGCTCGGGCGACATGGGCAGGCGCTGCTCATCGCAGCCGGGCAGCACGACTGCGGCCAGCGGGCGACCCAGCAACTGGCTCAGCGGCAGGATGATGACCTGCGCATCGGCGGCGTGCGCCGGAATAAAGCTCTGCGCCTCCAGCGTCTGGCTGACCCATGCGCGGAACTCGGTAGCACTCATGCGAGCAGTTGCATCAGCGAATTCACTGGTTGCGCCCTCGCGCAAGCGCAGGATGTCGAGCACGGCCGCGCCGGCTTCATCCTGCTCCAGAACCGGCCACTGCCCGGCCTCTTGCAAAACAGCGCGCAAGTCCTGCAGCCAGCGTGCCAAGGGGCGCGGCGCCTGCAAACGTTCGCGCACCAGTTGCACTTGCTGTGCCAGCGGCGTATCGAGCGCGACCGAAGCCCATTCGCGCAGGCCCTTGCGACGCCATTCGATTTCCGTTTGCGCCAATTGCGCCGAATCGAAACTCGGCGCGCTTTTCAGCCAGTCCAGCACAGCGTCGGTTGATGCATCGTGCACCTGCGCACGCAACAGGCTCATCAGCGACGCTGCGGCGCGCGTCGTCGAGAGCTTCCAGCCGGTCTCGTCGCTGACGCTGACGCCGGTCTGCGCCAACATGGCGTGGACGCGGCGCGTGAGCACGCGGTCCTGCGCCACCAGCGCAACCGGCGCGCGACCCGCAGCCAGATGCGCCAGCACACAGGCGCTAGCGCGTTGCGCCTCGTCTTCGGCGTCCAACGCCGCGTGCAGAGCTATTGAAGCAGCCAGCGCTTTCGATGCTGGCGCATCGAATGGCGAATCCAGTGACAGCAGCAACACGCTTTCGCCCAGCGCCTGCTGCAAAGCCTGCGTCAGGGGTTCGGTCTGAAAACCTTGCAACAGCACCAGCAGGGCCGGTTCGGCGCCCAATACCGAATCGCTTGCATAGCTTGAACTCGCGGCCCAGGCCAGCGCAATGCGCGCCGTGGCGGCCTCCAGCGCCAGCAGTGGCGAATCCAACGCCGTCGTCAGCGTCGCCCCCAACTGGGCGCCCCAGGACAAGCGCAATGCCGGTGGCACGGCGGCAGCGATGCGGGCCAGACTCCAGGCCGTGGCCATGAGTCGCGCGTCCAACGCACCGCTGTGCGCGCCCAGGCCGGAGCGCGCGAGCAGAGAACCCGCCGTCAACAAATCACGTCCGGCGTCGAGCTGCAGATCATCGGTTCCCGGGACAAACCCACCCAGACTGCGCGACCAACTCATGGTTGTCTCGAAACGAGGCAGGAAATGGGCTGCTGTGGTTGAACCGTTGCAAGCGCGCAACCAGGCTTGGCGCGCCTGCGGGATCAGTTGGGCATAAGGCAGCAGCACATACGTCTGCGAGGCATGGACCTGGCGTTCATGCATGGCCGCGCGCAACTGCGCCATCACGCGATCCCATACCCGTTGCACATGATGTGTTTTGGCTATCTCACTCATAGATGCAGGGCAATCGGTCAGGGGCTTGGTTTCTGTCACAATTTCCCCACTTTACCTTTATCGACAAAGATCCCGAAAGTTGGCAGGCGCACAACTGCCAGCGCGCCAGACGATTCGGATCCACCCGCAACCCCAGAAGGAGAAATCATGGCCAGCGAATTGATCAAACATGTGTCCGACGCGTCTTTTGAAGCCGATGTGCTGCAGGCCAAGGTGCCGGTACTGGTGGACTACTGGGCCGAATGGTGTGGCCCGTGCAAGATGATCGCGCCAATTCTGGACGAAGTATCGAGCACCTACGAGGGGAAATTGCAGATTGCCAAGATGAACGTCGATGAAAACCGCGAGATCCCGGCCAAGTTCGGCATTCGCGGCATCCCGACGCTGATGGTGTTCAAGGACGGCCAGTTGGCCGCTACCAAGGTCGGCGCCATGAGCAAGGCGCAATTGACGGCTTTCATCGATCAGCAACTGTAAGTTCTGTTTCTTCATTGCGCCCCTGCCTTGTCATTGCGGGCCTCGACCCGCAATCCATGCAGCAGAAGACATGGATCCCGGGTCAAGCCCGGGATGACAACTGTGGGGGACGGGAAGACAACACCGACTTGTCATTGCGGACCTATATGGATGCCTCCCGGATAGCAAGAAGAATTTGTGTTGTTCTGTAAAAGAATCGGCTGCTTACTTATATCCGGCCTTGATTTCGTAGTCTGTCTGGTTGCCCGGACTC
>CAIWNX010000211.1 GCA_903914175.1 uncultured beta proteobacterium
ACTTACCCAAGAAAAAAGGACTTGGCATCTCTGCTAAGTCCTTGATTTAATGACGAATTGGATGGTGGAGAGGATGAGGATCGAACTCACGACCTCTGCATTGCGAACGCAGCGCTCTCCCAGCTGAGCTACCCCCCCACAAGGCTCACAGTCTAGCAACAAAATCCGGCAGCGGCAAAAATAATCGACAATCTTCCTATGCTTTCTCCTACCACCCTGCAACTGGTTCAGTCCCTGATCGGCATGAACACGGTGAGCCAAAATTCCAATCTGGAATTGATCCATTTCGTACGCGACGAATTGGCGCACCTGGGCGTCAAGAGCCGCCTCTCCTACAACGCCGACAAGACCAAGGCCAACCTGTTCGCCACGTTGGGCGAAGGCCGTCCGGCCGGCATCATCCTGTCGGGCCACACCGACACCGTGCCCTGGGACGGGCAGGAATGGTCAACGCCGCCGCTGAGCGCGCAACTGCGCGACGGGCCCGAGCCGCGCCTGTATGGACGCGGCAGCGCCGACATGAAGGGCTTCATCGGCGTCGCACTGGCGCAGGCACGGGCGTTTCTGGAAAGCCCGGCGCCGCATGCGGTGCACCTGGCCCTGAGTTACGACGAGGAAGTCGGCTGCTTTGGCGTGCGCGAACTGATTGCCGATATGCGCGATGCCGGCATCAAACCGCTGGCCTGCATCATCGGCGAGCCCACCGGCATGGTTCCGGCCATTGCTCACAAGGGTGTCTATCGTTACCGCTGCTGTGTACGCGGCAAGGAGGCCCATTCGTCGCTGACGCCGAGTTCGGTCAACGCCATCGAGATGGCGGCGCGCTTGATTGGCAAGGTGCGCGACATGGCCGAAGGTTTCGAGCGCAACGAGCCGCGCTACGCCGGCTTCGATGTGCCCTTCTCCACCGCCAGCGTCGGGCAGTTCCAGGGCGGTATTGCCGACAACGTGGTGCCGCGCGATGCCTGGTTTCACTATGAATTCCGCGATCTGCCAACCGCCGATGCCAAACGCATGCAGCAGGAAGTTCTGGCCCATGCGCGCGCGCTGGAGCCCGGCATGCAGGCGATCGCACCCGAGGCCGGTTTTCGCTTCGAGACGATTTGCGAAATCCCGAGTTTTCTTGGCAGCGCCGATGACGCGGTGACGCGCCTGGCGCAGCGCCTCTCCGGCCAGAACCGGACCACTGAAGTAGCCTTCGGCACCGAGGCCGGCATCTTCAAACAGTCCGGCATTCCAACCGTGGTCTGCGGCCCGGGCCACATTGCCCAGGCGCATCAGCCCGACGAATTCGTCAGCCTGGACCAGTTGGCGCAGTGCGAGTTGTTCATGCACCGGCTGGCGACAACGCCGGCACCCGAACTGTGACCTCTTTATTGACGAGCTGAGAGTACCCATCACCATGAATCAAGCCTACATCTGCGACGCCATCCGCACCCCCTTCGGCCGCTACGGCGGCGCCCTGGCCAACGTGCGCACCGACGACCTCGGCGCGATTGCGCTCAAGGCACTGATGGCGCGCAACCCCAACGTGGATTGGCAGGCCGTGAGTGACGTGCTGTTTGGCTGCGCGAACCAGGCCGGCGAAGACAACCGCAACGTCGCCCACATGGCTTCGCTGCTGGCGGGCTTGCCGGTCGATGTGCCCGGCGCCACCATCAACCGCCTGTGCGGCTCCGGGCTCGATGCCATTGGCACGGCGGCGCGCGCTATCCGCGCTGGCGAAGCCAGGCTGATGATCGCCGGCGGCGTCGAGAGCATGAGCCGCGCGCCCTTTGTCATGCCCAAAATGGACAGCGCCTTCGGTCGCAACAACGCGGTCTATGACACCACCATCGGCTGGCGCTTCGTCAACAAGCTGATGAAGGAAAAATACGGTGTCGATTCCATGCCCGAGACCGCCGAGAACGTGGCCACCGAGTACAAAATCGGTCGCGAAGCGCAGGACAAAATGGCGCTGGCCAGCCAGATGAAGGCGGTCGCTGCGCAACAGGCCGGCCATCTGGCACGCGAGATCACGCCAGTCAGTCTGGCGCAAAAGAAGGGCGACCCCATCATCGTCGACAAGGACGAGCACCCACGCGCCACCAGCCTGGACGCACTGGCCAAACTCAAACCAATCGTGCGCCCTGACGGCACCGTCACTGCCGGCAATGCCAGCGGCGTTAACGACGGCGCCTGCGCGCTGCTACTGGCCGATGAAAAGAGCGCTGCCAAAAATGGTCTGACTCCAAAAGCACGTGTCGTCGGCATGGCCACAGCCGGCGTGGCACCGCGCGTCATGGGCATCGGCCCGGCACCGGCCACGCTAAAAGTGTTGGCCTTGACCGGGTTGACGCTGGCGCAAATCGACGTGATTGAACTCAACGAAGCCTTTGCCGCGCAAGGTCTCGCGGTGCTGCGTCAACTCGGGCTGCAGGACGATGATGCGCGCGTCAACCGCTGGGGCGGCGCCATTGCTTTAGGCCATCCGCTGGGCGCATCGGGCGCACGGCTGGCAACGACCGCAGTCAACCAGTTGCACGAGAGCGGTGGCCGCTACGCGCTGTGCACCATGTGCATCGGCGTTGGTCAGGGTATCGCGCTGATTCTGGAACGGGTCTGATCAAGGGCAGGCGGGCGCTGATCCACCGGCGCGCGCCGCAGCAACTTCCTTGCGCGCCAGCGCCAGTTGCTCGTTGAAATCGGCAACGCCATGCAACTGCGCCACCACCGCTGAAGCGACCAACTGGCCCGCATCCACATCACTTTGCCAATGCACGCCACACACCGTGCGGCTTTGGCCAAAGTCCCTGGCGCGTTGCACCACAGCGTTGGCACGCTCCGGCGCTACTTCCGTCAGCACCAGGCCCCAGGCCCAGCCGAGCGCAGCGTGACCGGAAGGGTAGGAGCCATCCTTGCGCAGGCTGGCCTCTTCATGCGGCGTGCAGATCGCGTCGCTGGCGGCCATGAACGGACGCTGGCGCTTGTAAAAATCCTTGGCCTTGTAGGTCGCCAAACCGGCATCGGCCAGCGTGCGGCGCAGCAGCATATTGAGGTGCGGCGTGGCCTCGGCGCTGATGCCAACACCGAGCGCACATTGAAAAACTTCGGCCGCCTTCGGGAACGCCAGTACGGCATCTTTCTCGGCCTGCACCCAGCGTGCACTGTCCTTGAGTTTGCGGCTCGCCTGGTACGCAGCATCGTCTGCCAGCTGCGCTGCTGATCCCGCTGACGGCGGCGGCGGCAACAGGGCCAGGCTGTCAACCCAAGTGCCGGCTTGCAGATAACCCGGTACAAAGCCGGGGCGCGGTGATTTGAGTTCGGCCGGATCGGTGGTGGGCGCGGCCCAGGCCAGTTGCGCGACAAGCGTGAGGCCCGCCAGAATGAAATTTGTGGAACGCATAGCCGATGTCTCCGATCCTGAAAACCAGGCAAGGTCTGCCCAAGGCGCAAATGCTAAACCATGCGACCGCGCAGCACCACCCCAACCGGGTGGGCTGCGTACCAGAAGAAAACTTGCTGGCTGATACCGCGCGCATTTTGACGTACTGGCTTTCCCTCTCCTATTTGTCTTGGATGTTTGATTCAAATCAAACTGCACTCCCAGCGCAGGCCTGAAACTCCATCGGACTTGTCACACAAGTGGCGAGCGGCGGATGCGAAGTGATTCCAACAAATAGCGGTCGGCTCAGGCTGTCCGAGTAGGAAGGTAAAGCAATGTCGAATTTCGAGATCGTGACTCGCGAGGATTTTTCCGACGTCACCTACCTGCTGGAGGTGCGCCATCCGATGATGGCCAAAGCCGCCAAGCCAGGTCAGTTTGTGATCGTCATGTTGAACGAACATGGCGAACGCATACCGCTCACCATCGCCGATTTCGACGCCAAGAAAGGCACCATCACCCTGGTGATCCAGGCCGTCGGCAAGACCACCAAACAGATGCAGCAGGAATGCCGCGTCGGCACAACGCTCTACGGCCTGGTCGGTCCGATGGGCATTCCGAGCCCGATCAGCCACGCCAAGAAGGTGGTATGCGTTGGTGGTGGCCTCGGTGTGGCGCCAATCTTTCCGCAGGCCAGAGGCTTCAAGGAAGCCGGCGCCTATGTGATCGCCGTCCTGGGTTTTCGCAACAAGGACCTGGTGTTCTGGGAAGAAAAATTCCGTTCCTGCTGCGACGAACTCATCCTGTGCACCAACGATGGCTCGGCCGGCATCAAGGGCATGATCACCGACGGCATCAAACTGGCCATGGCCAAGCACGACGACATCGACGAGGTCGTCGCCATTGGCCCGCCGGTGATGATGAAAGCCAGCGCCGACGCCACGCGCGCGGCCAAGATCAAGACCATGGTCAGCGTCAATCCGATCATGGTCGACGGCACCGGCATGTGCGGTGGTTGCCGCGTCAAGGTCGGCAGCGAGGTCAAGTTCGCCTGTGTTGACGGACCTGATTTTGACGGCCATCTGGTGGATTTTGATGACCTGATGCTGCGCCTGCAACGTTACACCACGGTCGAAAAAGCAGCGCACGAGCGCTGGTCCGATAGTTGCCGCATGACCAAACCACCGGTCACGGACACATCCAAAGGTTAAGTTGATTTATTGCTTCCCGGATTCGATGCTTTCGGCTCCGGGTAGTTCATGCGTGCAGACTTGAACAATCGCTAGAGGATAAGCAGATGGCAAAGAAGAAAACAATTCGATCCATTCCACAGGATCGCACACCCATGCGCGAGCAGGACCCGAAAGTTCGGGCCAGGAATTTTGAAGAAGTGGCCTGCGGCTACAACCTCGAAGAAGCCCTGCGCGAATCCGATCGCTGCCTGATGTGCCCGGACCAACCCTGCATCTCGGGTTGCCCGGTCGGCATCAACATCCCGGGCTTCATCCAGAAGATCAGCGAGAAGAACCTACGCGGTGCCTACGACATCCTGACCGAGACCAGCCTGCTGCCTGCGATCTGCGGACGCGTCTGCCCACAGGAAAATCAGTGCGAAGGCGTCTGCACCGTCGGCGAGTCGCTCGAAGCAGTGGCAATCGGGCGGCTTGAACGCTTTGTCGGTGACACCGCAATCGGGCAAGGCTGGGTCAACATCCCGCACATCGAACCGAACCGCTTCCGTGTTGGCGTCGTGGGATCGGGGCCAGCCGGTATGGCCTGCGCTGCTGACATGGCCAAGGCCGGCTGCGACGTCACGGTCTACGAGGCCTTCCACCAGGCCGGTGGTGTTTTGAAATACGGCATCCCCGATTTCCGCCTGCCCAATGATGTGATCGACGCCGAGATCAACAACCTGAAAAAGCTCGGCGTCAAATTTGAGTGCAACACCTTGGTCGGTCGTTTGTTCACCATCGAGCAAATGGTTGACGAATTGGGTTATCACGCGGTCTTCGTCGGCGTCGGTGCCGGCTACCCGACGATGCTCAACATCCCGGGTGACTCGCTCAACGGCGTCCTGTCAGCCAATGAACTGCTGACGCGCTGCAACCTGATGCGCGCGCGTGACTTCCCCAACTTCGACACACCACTGCCCATCGGCAAGCGCGTGGCCGTGGTCGGTGCTGGCAATACCGCGATGGATGCGATGCGGGTCTCGATCCGGCTCGGTGCCGAAAAGGTGTACTGCATTTACCGGCGCTCACGCACCGAAGCGCCGGCACGCGCCGAGGAAGTGCACCACGCTGAGGAAGAAGGCGTTGAGTACCACTGGCTCACCCATCCGATCGCGGTGCTCGACGACGGCAAGGGCAATGTGCGCGGTATGCGCTGCGTGCGCATGGAACTCGGCGAGCCCGACGAGTCAGGCAGACGCCGGCCGGTGCAGGTGGCGGGCAGCGAATTCGATTTCGAGACCGATCTGATCGTCTACGCCATCGGCACCAATGCCAATCCGATCATGGGCCAGACCTCCGGCCTCAAGTTGAACAAGTGGGGCTATATCGCGACCGACGATAGCCTGGCAACCTCCATCACCGGTGTCTTTGCCGGCGGTGACATCGTCACCGGCGCCGCCACGGTGATCGAGGCCATGGGCGCCGGTCGCAAGGCCGCACGCGCCATGAAGCGCTACCTTGGCATCCGCGACGAATCCCTGCCCTACGCCAGCGGTGGTGCCACCTTGTTCGGGATCGACACGCGGGAGCGCAATTTCGCCCGCGTGCGGGTTGCCTAGTCAGCGTTTACGGAACACAGCATGAATCAAACAACACTGAAGCAAAAGCCGGCCGCAAAAGCGCCGCGCCAGACCAAGGCCAGCGCCGCCAACAAGACGCGGGTCCAGCTCAAGGAGCACATCGTTGAAATCATCAGCGATTCTGGCGAAGGTGCGCAGAAATGCGGCCAGTCGCTGGGCGCCATCGCGGCACAGATGGGCAACGGCATCTGGACCACTGAAATCATCCCGGCCGAGATCCGACCCCCCGCACGCAGCGTCGCTGGCGCCAGCGGCAACCGCATCCGCATCGGCTCGGAGTACATCACCAACGGCGGCGACGAAACCGACCTGGTCGTGGCCTTCAACGAGCAGGTGCTGCTGGGCCGTGTTCGGGCCAAGGAACTCAAGCCCGGCTGCATCATCCTGCTCGAGAGCATGTGGCGCGAGCACAAAGACCCCAAGGTCGTCGCGTCCTACATCGAAGCCCATGACAAACTCCTCGCGGCTGGTTACAGGGTCTACGAGATCCCGATGGAGCAGGTCTGCCGCACCATGGTGGCAGACGCCAAACGCGGCAAGAACATGTTTGCGCTGGGCATGATGTGCCAGATCTACGACCTGGAAATCAAACTCGCCATCGATCAGATCGTGCTGGCCTTCGGCAAGAAGGATCAGCGCGTGGTGGATGCCAACATCATGCTGCTTGAAGCCGGCCATAAATGGGCCGAAGCCAATCTGGACTTCTGCTACAGCATCCCGGCCAAGCGCGCCACCGAAGCGCAGATCGTGGTCAACGGCAACACCGCGCTGGCGCTGGGCGTGCTGGCCTCTGGCATGGAAATCTGCGCCATGTA
The DNA here is from genome assembly GCA_903914175.1 of uncultured beta proteobacterium. Taxonomy (GTDB): domain Bacteria; phylum Pseudomonadota; class Gammaproteobacteria; order Burkholderiales; family Burkholderiaceae_C; genus Rhodoferax. The sequence continues at coordinate 6,992 of CAIWNX010000211.1, forward strand.
CCCGATCACGCCGGCCACCTCAGCCTCGCACTACCTGTCGGAAGTGTTCGAGAATGTGGGCGGCATGGTGCACCAGGCCGAGGACGAAATTGCCGCCTGCGCCTTTGCCATCGGCGCT
>CAIWNX010000212.1 GCA_903914175.1 uncultured beta proteobacterium
CGAAATTCCCTGTGTCGTTCACTGCGGCCTTGCGTCGCGCTCGCGCAGCCGGAAGCGCTGGATCTTGCCGGTGGCCGTTTTCGGCAACTCGCTGATGAACTCGATCAGGCGCGGGTACTTGTAGGACGCGAGCCGGTCTTTCACAAAGGCCTTGAGTTCATCCTCACTGGCCTGGGCGCCATCCTTGAGCACAACAAAGGCCTTGGTCTTGGTCAGGCCCTCGGCGTCGATCAACCCGATGACCGCCGCTTCCAGCACCGCCGGGTGCTGCACCAGTGTCGCCTCGACTTCAAACGGCGAAACATAGATGCCGCTGACCTTGAGCATGTCGTCGCTGCGGCCACTGTAGGTGTAAGTACCGTCAGCGTTGCGTATGTATTTGTCGCCGCTCTTGGTCCAGCCGCCCTGAAAGGTTTCGCGCGTCTTGTCGCGGTTGCCCCAGTACATCATGGCCGCTGATGGGCCCTGGATGTAGAGGTCGCCGGTCTCGCCGTCGGCCACCGGGTGGCCATCGTCGCCGCGCAACGCGACCACGTAGCCCGGCACCGGCCAGCCGGTCGTACCGTAACGGACCTTGCCCGGGATATTGGACAGAAAAATGTGCAGCATTTCGGTCGAGCCAATGCCGTCGATCACCTCGATGCCGAACTGCGCCGTGAAGCGCGTTCCCAGTTCGGCTGGCAGCGCTTCGCCGGCTGAAGACGCCAGGCGCAGCTTGAGTTCCTTTCGGTCGGGGATCGCAGGCGATGCCAGCATGCCGGCAAAACCCGTCGGGGCGCCGAAGAACACGGTCGGTTGCAGGCCACCCACTTCGCCGCGCCAGCGTTTGAAGGTAGCGTCTGGCGTTGGTCGCTCGGCCATCAGCAAAGTGGTGGCACCCACGCTCATCGGAAAGCTCAGGCCATTGCCCAAACCGTAGGCAAAGAACAGTTTGGCAGCCGAAAAACAGACGTCCTGCTCGGTCAGACCGAGCACCGCCTTGCCATAGAGTTCGGCCGTCCAATAAGGGTTGGCGTGTGAATGCACCGTGCCCTTGGGGCGACCGGTGGAGCCAGAGGAATAAAGCCAGAAGCCGGGGTCATCGCCATGGGTGCTGGCCGGTTTTTGCGCTGGCGACTGCGACTGCACAAAGGCTTCAAATTCAGTCTCTGACGGGTGCAGCGGCGCGGCGGGATGCGAGACGATGACCTTGTGCACCTCGTGGTCGGATTTGATCATGGCGGCGTTGAGTGCCGGCAACAAAGCGCCTGAGACCAGCACCGCCTGTGCGCGTGAATGTTCCAGCATATAGGCGTAGTCATCGGCCGTGAGCAAGGTGTTGACGGCCACCGGCACCAGGCCGGCGTACATCGCGCCCAGAAAACTGACCGGCCAGTCGCGGCAATCGTGCATCAGCAGCATCACACGCTCCTCGCGCTTGATGCCCAGTGCCTGAAAGCCGGCTGCGACGCGGCGCACGCGCACGTCAAGTTCCCCGTAGCTCAGCGTTCCCTGGTCATCGACAAAGGCCACTTTGTCGGGTCGCTGCGCGTTGGCCTGCAGCAGGTGCTGCGCAAAGTTGAAAGGGTCGGCAGGCGCCGCAACCCGGGGCTCCGGGCTGTTGCTGGTGGTTGACGTCATCGAAGTCTCCTGTTCTTGTACCGGGCATCTGCGTGTATTATTCTGCTCACACCCGTCGATACACGAAATATTGTGCACTTAGCGAACCATAAGCCGGCAAAATGATGATGTCAAGCAATATATTGCACTTATTCGGGTAAGACCTTAGACATGAACAGCACCGATCCCGAACCCGCCCAAACACCCCGACTGGCAGAAAGTGACAGCGACTACCTGCGTGCCCTGGGCGAGCATGTGCGCGATCTGCGCGTGCGCCGCGGCATGACCCGCGCCATCCTGGCGCGCGACTCGGGCGTCTCCTTGCGTTACCTGGCGCAACTCGAAGGCGGGCAGGGCAATATCTCGATCCTGCGCCTGCGCCAGGTGGCCCAGGCGATGGCCATGCCGCCGGAAGAGATCATCCGGGTCGGCCCGGAGCAGCCGGCCGAACTCACCTTGCTGGGCCAGTTTCTGGCGCGCCTGTCGCCGCCCGAACTGGTGGAAGCACAAAACCTGCTGCGCGGCGCTTTTGAGAAGAAAAGCCGGCGCAACCGCATTGCACTGGTGGGTCTGCGCGGTGCCGGCAAAAGCAGCCTGGGCAAGTTGCTGGCAGAGCAGCTGAAAGTACCGTTCATCGAGCTGACCGACGTCATCGAGCAGAGCGTCGGCACGCCGCTGTCGGTGGTGTTTTCCCTCTACGGCCAGGCCGCTTACCGTCGCTACGAGCGCCGCGCGCTGGAGCGCCTGATCGAAACCCACGAGAGCTTTGTGCTCGCCACCGGCGGCAGCATTTCCACCGAGCCCGCCACTTTTGACGAACTGCTCACCGCGTGCTTCACGGTCTGGCTCAAAGCCAGTCCGGCCGAGCACATGGCGCGCGTTGTGGCCCAGGGTGACCGGCGTCCGATGGGCGAAAACCGGGAAGCGATGCAGGATCTGGAACGCATCCTGGTTGGCCGCGAAGCCATGTACCGCAAGGCCGACGCCACCGTCAACACCTCGGGCCTCGACATCGAACAAAGCCTGGCCGAACTCCTGAAGCAAATTTCCGTTTGATCCAGATCAAAGCCGAAAAATATTTTTCGGAATTTGACACAGTTTCGGATTAGATGACATATAGTGCACTTGCTGCGATATATTGCACATCTCGCAAATCCCGATTCCGGTTTGAAATCAATTCTGTGCAAAAGGAGATATTCCGATGAGCGACGGTTTATTTGACCAGTTCAAGAACTGGTACGAAAAGCGACATGACTACGCGCGCGACTGGAAACAGCGCACCGGCGGTCAGGTGGTGGCAACCATGTGCACTTACACAGCGGAGGAGTTGCTGATCGCTGCCGACATGCTGCCGGTTCGCGTACTCGGCGCGCACGAGCCACAGAACGTCACCGAGCCGCATATCTTTGGCATGTTCTGCCCGTTCTGCCGCGACTCGCTGGCACAGGGCTTGCTGGGGCGCTTCGATTACTGCGACGGTGTCACGCTGACACAGTCCTGCATCCAGTACCGCCAGACCTTCAGCTCCTGGCGCAGCAATGTGCCCAGCGTGCAGTGGGACTATTACGTACCGATGCCCAACGAGGTGCAGTCACCCCACGCCCGCAAGGCGCACCACGCTGAACTGCAATCCTTCCGTATCTTCCTGCAGGCGCTGACCGGCAAGGAACTGACTGACGCCAAACTCAAGGAAGCACTCGCCGTGGTCGATGAAAACCGCCGCCTGCTGCGCGAGCTGTTCGAGTACCGCAAGGCGACCGATCCGCAGGTCAGCGGCGTGGAAGCGATCTACGCCTCGTTAACGGCGCAGTTCGTCGACAAGCGCGAGCACAACGAAGAACTCAAGAAGGTGCTCGCCGCCCTGCCCGCTCGCAATCTGAAGCGTCCGGAAGGCGTGCGCTTCATGACCATCGGCTCCGAGAACGACGACATCGCCTTCATGGCCATGGTCGAGTCGGTTGGCTCCACCATCGTCATCGACGACCAGTGTTCCGGCACGCGCTATTTCTGGAACGAGTCCAAGCCCGATGCGGACGTGATCAAGGCCATTGCCGAGCGTTACTGCGACCGCCCGGCCTGCCCGACCAAGGACTACCCCGACCACACGCGTTTCGACCACGTGCTCGGTCTGGCCAAGGAGTTCAACGCCCGCGCCGCGATCTTTTTGCAGCAAAAATTCTGCGACCCGCATGAGGGCGATTACCCCGATCTGAAACGCCATCTGGAAGCCAACGGCATCCCGACCTTGTTCCTGGAATTTGACATCACCAACCCGATTGGTCCCTTCCGCATCCGGGTCGAGGCTTTCCTCGAAACGATGAGCGAAGAAGACCTTTTCTGAACTGACGGGAGACACAGTCCATGCAAAACAAATACCCATCCGAGCCCCTGAAGCTCTGGAAAAAAGCCAAAGAACTGCGCGAGCAGTACTACATGAACTACGCCCGTGCCAAGGACAACGGCGGGCTGCGCTGGTCCGGTTCTGCCTGGGCGCTGGACGCCCTGCCGGCCGGCCTTGGTGAAGACGTTTACTCGCTCACTGGCGAGCCTTACGCGGCAGCTGTTTCGCACGACCGCAAGTTTGCCAAGGAGTGCATGGACGCGGCCGAGTCCTACGGCTTTGCGCGCGACCTGTGCTCATACATGCGCATCTACTGGGGCGGCATGCACCTGGACAAATACCTGTTCGGCGGCAAGTTCCCGAAGCCCGATTTCATCTTCCAGTCGCAAATCTGCTGCTCGCACTCCAAGTGGTACCAGCATGTGGCCGTGGCCGAGCAGGTGCCGCAGTTCTATGTGGACGTCGGCGTCGGCCCGTACAAGGACATGACCACCGCACGACTGGACTACGTGGTGGGTCAGCTCAACGAAGGCATCGAGTTTCTCGAAAAGTCCACCGGCCGCAAATTCAACGACGAGCTCTTCATCAAGGCCGTCAAGAACGAGATGCGCTCGACCAGCCGCTGGGCTGACATCTGCGCCCTGAACAAGGTCAAGCCGGCGCCGCTCGACGAGAAGACCATGTACTCGCTCTACGTGCTGGCAACGCTGTCGAAATCATCGCAGTGGTGCGCCGACTTCTACGACGAGTTGTACGACGAGGTGAAAGACCGCGTGGCACGCGGCATCGCCGCCGTGCCCAATGAGACCGTGCGCATGATGTCGGACACACAGCCGCCCTGGTCGTTCCTGAAGATCTTCCGCTACCTGGAGACTTTCGGCGCGGTGTCGGTTGGCTCGCTCTACACCTTTGCCCTCGAAGGCATCTGGGAGACCAAGCCAGACGGCAGCTGGGGTGGGCGCACCCTGCCCTGGGACAAGGGTATCGAGATGAATGACCGCCAGACCGCGCTGCGCCTGTACGCCGACTGGAATCTGTCCAAGCCGCAATGGCAGCATTTCTACGACCCGCGGCTGAAGACCGAAATGATGCTGCGCATCGTCAAGGAGTGGCAGGTCGATGGCGTGATGCTGCACCTGAACCGGGGCTGCGAAGGCCTGTCCCTGGGCATCATGGAAAACCGCATGGGCATTGCCAAAGCGGGCGTGCCGATCATGACCTACGAAGGCAATATGGGCGATGAGCGCGAATTCGATGAAGTCCGCACCCAGGCCCGTGTAGACGCTTTCATGGAGCAGCTTGGCCAACGTCGCCAGGCCGCTTGAACCTCAAATCTGAAAGGAGACCAAACAATGATTACCGCAGGAATAGACATGGGTTCGCGCACCGTCAAGGTGGTGCTGCTCGAAGAGATCAAGGTTGAGGGTGCGCCGCAACTCAACTATGCCATCCGCAAAACGCACATCATGATGCCGGGTGATCTCGATCCGGATCAGGCTGCTGAACAGCGATACGACGACGTGCTCGCCGGTGCCGGCCTGACACGCGACCAGATCAGCGCTGTGTTTGCCA
>CAIWNX010000213.1 GCA_903914175.1 uncultured beta proteobacterium
AGATCAACGCCGCCAACACCTCGCTGCGTTCCAAATACCGCACTGCGGTGAAGAACGTGGAAAAAGCGGTTATCGCTGGCGATAAAGCCAAAGCAACCGAATTGTTTGGCAAGATGCAGGCCGTGGTTGACACCGTGGCCGACAAGGGCATCTTCCACAAGAACAAGGCTGCTCGTGACAAGAGCCGCCTGTCGACCAAGGTGAAAGCCCTGGCCGCCAAAGCCGCCTGATTTCACGCAAATCGCACAGATCAAATTTCTCAGGAAGATTGATCCGCCGTTTGTAACGGGTGCGCTGTCAGCAAAAAAGCAAGAGGGCCGTCGCAAGACGGCTTTTTTGTGCGCGTCAGGTACTAAAATCCCGCTTCAACGGCCCGCCATTGAACGGGCCGGTTTCATTTTTGAAACCTTGCGGGACAGACCGCAGCTACGCGAAGCGAGCCAGTTCTGTCCCCAACTGATTGTTAGGAATTTCATGAACGCCCCATTCATAGCAGCCGCCTCGCCCCACGTCATGAACACCTATGGCCGCGTGCCGATCGCCTTGTCGCACGGGCAGGGCTGCCGCGTCTGGGACGTCAACGGCAAGTGCTATCTGGACGCGCTGGGCGGCATCGCCGTCAACACCCTGGGCCACAACCACGCGAGGCTGGTGCCGGCGCTGCAGGACCAACTGACCAAGCTGATCCACACCTCCAACTACTACCACGTGCCGAATCAGGAAGTGCTGGCGAAAAAGCTGGTCGAGCTCTCGGGCATGACCAACGTCTTCTTCTGCTCCACCGGGCTCGAAGCCAACGAAGGCGCGCTCAAACTGGCGCGCAAGTTCGGTCACAACAAAGGCATTGCGCGCCCGGAAATCGTGGTTTACGAGAAGGCCTTTCACGGCCGCTCCATTGCCACCCTGAGCGCCACCGGCAACCCCAAGATCCAGGCCGGGTTCGAGCCGCTGGTGGAAGGCTTTATCCGGGTGCCGATCAACGACATCGAGAGTCTGAAGCAGGCGACCGTTGGCAACCCGAACGTAGTTGCCGTGTTTTTTGAGGCAATCCAGGGCGAAGGCGGTGTCAATCCGATGCAGAGCGATTACCTGCGCGCCGTACGCCAACTGTGCGATGAGCGCGACTGGCTGCTGATGATCGACGAAGTGCAATGCGGCATGGGCCGCACCGGGAAATGGTTTGCCCATCAATGGGCCGGCATCGTTCCGGATGTGATGCCGCTGGCCAAAGGTCTGGGCTCAGGGGTGCCGGTCGGCGCCATCGTCGCCGGCCCGAGGGCTGCCGAAATCTTCCAACCTGGCAACCATGGCACGACTTTCGGCGGCAATCCACTGGCGATGCGCGCCGGCGTCGAAACCATCCGCATCATGGAGGAAGACGGCCTGCTGGCCAACGCGACCCGGGTTGGCGCGCATCTGGTCGGCGCACTGACTGCCGCATTGAAAACGGAGCTGGCAGCGGGCAGCGTCAAGGAAATCCGTGGCATGGGCCTGATGCTGGGTGTTGATCTGGCCAAACCCTGCGCCGCGCTGGTCGGGCAATGCGCCGACAAGGGTCTCTTGATCAGCGTCACCGCCGACAGCGTGATCCGTCTGGTGCCGCCGCTGATCTTGAGCACTGCAGAAGCCGACGAAATCGTCGCCATCCTGTGCCCGCTGATCAAGCAATTGTTGACTGAGTCCAACTGAGCCCTATCGCGAAGCAACCATGAAGCATTACCTGCAATTCAGTGACCTCAGTGCCAGCGACTACGCCTACCTGTTCGAGCGCGCGGCCCTGATCAAGAAGAAGTTCAAGGCCTACGAAAAGCATCAGCCACTGGTCGACCGCACACTGGCCATGATTTTCGAGAAGGCTTCAACGCGCACCCGCGTCAGCTTCGAAGCCGGCATGTACCAGATGGGTGGCAGCGTGGTGCACCTGACCACGGGCGACAGCCAACTGGGCCGCTCCGAGCCGATCGATGACAGCGCCAAGGTCATCAGCCGCATGGTCGATCTGGTAATGATCCGCACCTACGAGCAAACCAAGATCGAGCGCTTTGCACAGCACTCACGCGTGCCGGTGATCAACGGCCTGACCAATGAGTTCCACCCGTGCCAGATTCTGGCCGATATCTTCACCTACATCGAGCACCGTGGCTCGATTGCGGGCAAGACCGTGGCCTGGGTCGGCGATGGCAACAACATGGCCAACACCTGGCTGCAGGCGAGCGAGATTCTGGGCTTCAAGGTGCACGTCAGCACGCCCGGTGGCTACGAGGTCGACCAGTCGATTGCCGGCCTGCGCTCGGCCGAGAGCTACCAGGTTTTCAACGACCCGATGCAAGCCTGCGCTGGCGCCGACCTGGTGACCACCGACGTCTGGACCAGCATGGGCTATGAGGCCGAGAACGAAAAGCGCAAACTGGCTTTCAACAACTGGTGCGTTGACGCCGAGATGATGAGTGTGGCCAAGCCCGATGCCCTGTTCATGCACTGCCTGCCGGCGCACCGTGGCGAAGAGGTGCAAGCCGATGTGATCGATGGCCCACAGTCAGTGGTCTGGGACGAAGCCGAAAACCGATTGCACGCGCAAAAAGCGCTGATGGAGTTTTTGCTGCTGGGAAGGCTCTGAGTCATTGCGTCCCGGGACGGCAAATTTGCCTTGTCATTGCGGGCCCCGACCCGCAATCCATGTTTCGTGTGGCACGGTCAGAAGGCATGGATCCCGGATCAAGTCCGGGATGACAACCGTGGCGCCGGGATGACAACCGTGGCGCCGGGATGACCAGTCACCAACTCAGGGCAGCAACGCCGGCGTCAGGTCACCCATTTTGGCGCGCACACCGGGCAACGGCGGCAGGTCGAAGCGCTGGCTGATGAACTTCAGGATGGACGTGGTGTCGTACGGCGTCGAGTCAATAAAACCGCGCTTCACATGCGGGCCGATCAGCAGCGCCGGAATGCGTGAGCCCGGGCCCCAGCGGTCGCCCCAGCCTGCGCCCTGCGGTGGCGGCACATGGTCCCAGTAGCCCCCGTTCTCGTCATAGGTCACGATCACCAACATTTTTTTCCACTGCGCACTGGCGCGCAGTTTCTCCAGCAGGCCGGCCACATGCGCGTCACCGGACATGATGTCGGTATAGGACGGGTGTTGGCTGTCGCGCCCGGCAGGCTTATAGAAAGACACGGCTGGCAGTTTGCCGGCGGCGATGTCGGCCACAAAGTCTTCGCCGTCTTTCAGATGCAGTGCGCGCTCCGGCGTGCCCGGTGCGTAGCGGGCGAAGTAGTTGAACGGCTGGTGATGCGGCTGGAAATTGGGCGAGCCCTCAGCGCGTTCGTAAATGATCTTGCGTTTGGCATCGGGTGCCTGCAGGCCATCGGCGAGCGCCGCGTTCCAGCCACCGGCGTACCAGGCCCATGAGACACCTTTGGCCGAGAGCGTGTCGCCAATGGTCGTCGCTGTTTGCGGCGGAATTGGCTCACCCGCATCAAAGAGCACCGTGCGAAAACCCTTTGGATTGGCGTGCGTGGCAGGGCCATCGGCCGCCGGCGGGATACCGCTGGGTTGGTATGGTGGCTGCGTCGTGTTGACCGACCAGCCATCCGGCGTCACGCTGCGGCCCAGGCTGTTGCTCGCAACCTGCACGGCCGCAATATTGGCCGAGGGCGAGCCGGCGCGTTTCTCCAGTTTGCCTTGTGCGTCAAGGCGCACGCGCATGCTGGCCGGCGCCTCGGCATGGCGCGGTGTGCAGGCACAGATCAGCCACTGGTGGTTTAGATACGAGCCGCCAAACGCCGCCTGAAAAAAGTTGTCGGCCAGCGTGAACTCGCGCGCCCACTGCCAGAGCTTGAAGCCACTGCCGTCGTAGTAGCCCAGGGTCCAGCCGCCGACCGAGGACATCGCCGCGAATAAATTGTTGGCGCCGCCGTTGATCTGTTCCTGGTGATGAAAGAAATCATGCGTCGGGCTTGGCACGATGCGCGTCGGCGAGCGATTCACCGGCGCGGCATCGATACGAAACGGCGCATTGGGCAGGCGCGGATAAGCCGCGTCCGGCTTGCCATCGCGGCCAAACACCAGCAGTTCGGCCAGTGGCTTGCCGTCATGGTCGAGCTGTGTGCGCTGCTGCGCTGTTGCGTTGGCGACGCCATTGGCGCCGGGGAACAGACCGTACAAGTTGTCGAAGCTGTGGTTCTCCGCGTAGATGATCACCACGTTTTCAATAGCGCGCAGCGCGCTGGCGTCGGCGCTGATGGTCGCGCCCATGGCAGCCGTGCCCGACAGTGCCATCAACAGTGCGATGCCAACAGCAAGCCAAGCAGAGCAGAAAAATTTCAATGACCGCATGCAAACGCCCCCGGAGCTACCGGCTCAAGCCCAGACCTGGCGTGCCACGCGCATCATGTTGCCGCCCAGCACCAGCTCTGCTTCGGCTGCGCTCATGCCGGTGCGCTGCAGAGCCTCGGCCAGCGTCAGCCAGCTTTCAATCGGTGGGTAGGTCGAGCGCGTAACACCGCGGTTGTAACCGGCTGCCTTGGGCCACCAGTAGCTTGGGTCGTAGCCGCCGGGTGGATCGTCATTGAGCTCGCTTTGGCCAAAGCTGATGTCCAGCCCGATGCCCACGTGGGCCACGCCAACCAGGCTGGCCACGTAGGCGGCATGCAGCGCCACATCGTCGGCTGTGGGCGCCTGGCGCTCCAGAAAAATCGAGACGCCCGAGACACAGATCACACCGCCCGTGGCGGCACAGGCACGGATCTGCTCGTCCGTCACATTGCGGCCATGGCTGACCAGCGCCACCGGATTGGAGTGGCTGAAGATCACGGGCTTGCTGGATGCCGCCATGATGTCCAGACTGCAACGGCGCCCGGTATGCGAACAGTCCATCAGAACACCGGCGGTGTTGATCGCCGCCACCACCCGGTGACCGAGCGGTGTCAGACCCTGCTCGACGTCATGGCAACCGCCCGCCACGCTGTTGTTGCGGTTGTAAGCCAGGTGCATTTGACGCACACCCAAACTTTGGTACAGCGCCACCATGTCGGTCTGCTCCAGCAAAGGCATGGCGCCTTCAAGGTCAAAACCGATTGCCAGTTTCCCCTGCGCTGCCGCGGCTTCAATGTCCTGCGCCGAGCCGGCCAGACAATAGCGTTCCGGCTGCGCCGCAATCGTGGCGCGAAAGCCGGCGATGACCGACATCACCTGCGACACCGGGTTCATGTCCATGCCGATGTTGATCGACACGTAGTTCACGCCGGCGGCGTGCAGACGCGCAATCGGGGCAAAGTCGGCCTGCGGATGCAGCGGCAGGCAGGCGTGGGCTTCCCACTTGATCATTGATGTTCTCCCAACACCGCCTCGCGGTGAAATCCACTGGATGCCAGCATCAACCGGCGCGTGTAATCATTCGTTGTTCGGGCAGCGGCCAGATCTGCAGCCGCCAACACTTCGACCGTATGGCCGCGCTGCATGACCATCAGGCGCTCGCACATATGGGTCACAACCGCCAGGTCGTGGCTCACCATGATGAAGCTCAGACCGCGCCGGCGGCGCAGGTCTTCGAGCAGATTCAGAACTTCGGCCTGCACTGAAGCGTCAAGCGCGGAGGTCGGCTCGTCGAGCAGCAAGATCTGCGGCTCCAGAATCAGGGCGCGGGCGATCGCGATGCGCTGGCGCTGCCCGCCCGAGAGCTGGTGCGGATAGCGAAAGCGAAAGCCACTACCCAAACCGACTTCGTCGAGTGCGCGCTCGATACGCTGCTCGGCCGCGTCCATGTTGTGGATCGCCAGCGGCTCGGCCAGGATGCGGTCCACCGTCTGGCGCGGGTGCAGCGAGCCATAAGGGTCCTGAAACACCATCTGCACCAGACGCCGAAACGGCTTGCTGCCAGGCGCTGGCAGACCGGTGCCGCCCAGCAGTTCAATGCTGCCAGAGCGCAGCGGTGCCAGTCCGCATATGGCGCGCAGCACGGTGGATTTACCCGAACCCGACTCGCCCACAATGCCAAAACTCTGACCCGGTTCAACCCGCAGGGATGTCTGCGCCACGGCCACGAAGCCGTCATAAACCACGCGCAGGTCGCGCACCTCAATGCCAACCTGCGCGCTGTGATCAATCGCTGCGTCGTTCATAGGGCCCAATCCGCCTGACGCTCCAGCGTCGGCAATGGATGACGATCTTCGCCGAGTCGCGGCAGGCAATTCAACAAACCCCGGGTATAGGGGTGTTTGGCATCGGCCAGCCCACCGGCAGAGATCTCCTCGACGACACGACCCGCATACATGACCAGGATGCGGTCGCAGAAAGTTGATACCAGCCTCAAATCATGCGAGATGAAGATCAGCCCCATGCCGCGCTGTACGACGAGCTTGTCCAGAATGGCCAACACCTGCAGTTGTACGGTGACGTCGAGCGCCGAGGTGGGTTCATCGGCGATCAACAAGTCGGGCTTGGCGATCAGCATCATGGCGATCATGGCGCGCTGCCCCATGCCACCGGAAACCTCGTGCGGATAGAGTTTGTAAACGCGCTCGGGCTGATCGATCTGCACCGCCTCCAGCGCTGCCAGCGCCTGCTGGCGCGCCTGCCGTGCCGAAACGCGGGTATGCGTGCGCAGGGTCTCAACCACCTGGTCGCCAATCGTCATCACCGGGTTAAGCGAAAACTTCGGGTCTTGCAACACCATGGCGATGCGACCACCGCGCAGTTCGCGCCGCTGCGCCGGCGAACAGTTCAGCAGGTCAACACCATTGAAGCTCAGGCGCTTCGCCGTCACCAAGCCCTCAGGGGCAGTCAGTCCCAGAATGGCGCGCCCGGTCTGCGACTTGCCCGAGCCGGACTCGCCGACGATGCCCAGACGTTCGCGCCCGAGTTGAAACGAGACACCGCGCACGGCCTCAGTCCAGGCGCCATCGCGGTTCGGAAACGAAACCCGCAGGTCGTCAACCACCAGCATCGGTTCGCCGGGCGGTTGTGGATTGGTTTGAGACGGCGCCGTCATTTTGTCGTTTTCGGGTCCAGCGCGTCGCGCAAACCGTCACCCAGCAAATTGAACGCCAGGCTGACCAGGAAAATCGCCGCGCCCGGTGCTGCGGCCACCCACCACTGGTCCAGCACATAAAGCCGGCCATTGGCAATCAGGGCGCCCCACTCCGGCATCGGCGGCTGCGCGCCCAGACCCAGAAAACCCAGGCCGGCCGCAGTCAGGATGATGCCGGCCATGTCCAGTGTCACGCGCACGATCACGGAGGACACGCACAAGGGCATGATGTGGCGCAGCACAATGCGCCACGGTGAAGCACCAATCAGTTGCACGGCGGCGATGAAGTCGGTCTGTCGAATCGTGAGCGTCTCGGCCCGCGCGATGCGCGCATAGGGCGGCCAGGAGGTAATGGCAATGGCGATCACCGCATTGCCAATGCCCGGCCCGAGTGCGGCGACAAAAGCCAACGCCAGGATCAGGCGCGGAAAGGCCAGGAAGATGTCCGTGATGCGCATCAGCACCGCATCGAGCCAGCCACCAGCGTAGCCGGCCACCGTGCCGACCACCAGACCAATCGGCGCCGCCAGAACCGCCACCAGCATCACCACATACAAGGTGACGCGCGAACCAAAAATAATGCGTGAAGCGATGTCACGGCCCTGATCGTCGGTGCCAAACCAATGGGCGGCCGACGGTGGCAGCAGACGCGTGGTGCGCAGGTCGCCGATATAGGGCGAATAGGGTGCCAGCAAATCGGCGAAGACCGCCATCAACACCAGCGCGATCACAATCACCAGACCGAGCATGGCCAGGCGATTGCGCGAGAAGTTGCACCAGGCACCGTAGGCGCGCCCGAGTGCCGCCTGGCGCCGCGACTGCGGCCGCTCCGACATCAGCCAGGCATGCAGGCTGAGGCGCTCTGGCGCCGTCTGTTTCAGTTTGTTGTTCATCGATTGCGGGTGCGCGGGTCGAGCAACTGGTACAGCAGATCAGACAGCAGGTTGAGTCCGATGAAAACAGAACCGACCACGATGGTGCCGCCAAGCACCGCATTCATGTCGGCGTTTTGCAGCGAGTTGGTGATGTACAGACCCAAGCCGGGCCAGGCAAAAACGGTCTCGGTCAGAACCGAGCCTTCAAGCAGGCCGGCGTAGGACAGCGTCACCACTGTCACCAGTGGCACGGCGGCATTGCGCAAGGCATGACGCCAGATGATGCGGGTCTCGGACAAGCCCTTGGCGCGTGCCGCCACCACATATTCCTGCGCCAGTTCGTTGAGCATGAACGAGCGCGTCATGCGGCTGATGTAGGCCAGCGAAAAATAGCCCAACAGCGAAGCCGGCAGGATCAGGTGAGACAAGGCATTGGCAAATGCGTCCCACTGCCCGGCCCGCGCGGCGTCGAGCAACACAAAGCCGCTGACCCGCGTCATCGTGTATTCATAGCTGACGTCGATCCGGCCAGGACCGCCAATCCAGCCGAGCTTGGCGTAGAACAGCACCAGGCCCATCAAACCGAGCCAGAAGATGGGCACCGAATAACCGATCAGGCCCATGACACGCACCACCTGGTCCACCAGACCGCCACGGCGCACCGCAGCCCAGACACCCAAGGGCACACCGATGCCCGCGCCGATCAGAATACCCAGCGTGGCGAGTTCGATGGTGGCGGGGAAAGCGCGCTGGATATCCTGCAGCACCGGGTTGGACGTCAGCACCGAGGTACCGAAATCACCCTGCACCACCTTGCTGAGGTAGATCCAGAACTGCTGCCACAGCGGCTTGTTCAAGCCCATCTCCTCACGCACCCGGGCAATCACATGCTCGGGCGCGTGGTCGCCCACGATCGCCAGCACCGGGTCAATCGGCATCACACGGCCGATGAAAAATGTGACCGCGAGCAGGCCCAGGTAGGTCAGCGCAATGGCCAGCAGAAAGCGACTGAGCGCCGTCAGCGCGCGCCGAAGCCGTCGCCAAGGCCGCGGCGCCGGCACTGTCTGCGTGAGAGCGTTCAAATCAGGACTGGCGCCATGCGCCTATTTCGAGACCTTGAACATGTAGGTGGTGTCAGAAGTCGGGCCGAGCTTCAAACCCTGCACTTCGTTGCGCATCGCCGCCACCTCGGTCTGCTGGAACAGCATGATGAAAGGACTGGTCTTGCGGAACTCGGTTTCCATCTCTTCGTACATGAGCTTGCGCTTCTTTGCATCGCGCTCCAGAACGGCAGCATCGGCCTTCTTGGTCAGTTCCGGAATATCCCAGGCATTGCGCCAGGCCAGCGGCTTGGACTTGGCGCTGTCGGAGTTGTCCGGGTTGCGCACAAAGGTGTCGGCATTGGTATGCGGATCCCAATAGTCAGCGCCCCATTGGCCGATGTAGATGTCATGGGTGCGGGCGCGGTACTTGGTCAGCGTCTGCTTGCCGTCGCCCGGCAGGATCTCGATCTCGACGCCGGCGCGCTTTGCGGTTTGCTGGAAGGCTTCGGAAATGCCCTGCACCGGCTGCACCGTGCGCATATCGAGCGTGACCTTGAAACCATTGGGCAATCCGGCCTTGGCCAGCAGCGCTTTGGCCTTGTCCACGTCAAGCTTGTAGGGGTTGATGGTGCTGGCGCCGAGCAAACCGATGGGCAGGAAGTTTTGATGCACCACGCCGATATTCTTGATCAGCGTGTCGCCAATCGCGGCGTAATCGACCAGCCATTTCATCGCCTCGCGCACCTCGGGCTTGGCCAGGTTCGGGTTCTTCTGGTTCAGGCTGATGTAGGTCACCGTACCCTTGGGCGTGGAAGTTGACTTGATGTCCTTGTTGCTCGCCAGCGCCGCAAGGTCTTGCGGCGACAGGTTGCGCGCGACATCGGCGTCGCCTTTTTCCAGCAACAGGCGTTGTGTGGCCGCCTCCTTGACGTGACGGTAAATCACGCGTGCCAGTTTCGATTTCTCGCCGTAGTAGTTGTCGTTGCGCTCCAGGGCCACGATTTCATTGGCGCGCCACTCGCGCAGTTTCAAGGGGCCCGAGCCCGCGTAGTTGGTCTTGAGCCAGGCGTAGCCAAGGTCGCCATTGACTTCCTTGGACAGTACCAGTTTCTTGTCAACAATGGCCGCCACATTGGCGGTCAGGCAGTTGTAGACAAAGGTAGGGGCGTAGGTCTTGTCGGACTCCAGCGTCAGCGTCAAGGGGCCTGTCTGCTTGATCTTGTCCTTGACGTTTTCCTTGGTAAAACCAAACTGCGTCAGGATAAACGCCGGTGCCTTGTCCAGCAGGACGGCGCGCTGCAGGGAGAACACAACGTCTTCGGCACTCATCGGATTACCAGAGGCAAACTTCACGCCCGGCTTAAGCTCAAAGCTGTAGGTCTTGCCGTCGGCCGACACGGACCATGTCTTGGCAATGTCGCCCACCAGTTTGGAAGGATCGTTCACATCAAAGCGAATCAACCGGTCATAGGCATTGCCCATGATCTCACCGGTGGAAATCTCGAACGTTTCACCCGGATCCATGGTGATCATGTCGTCAATCGACCAGACCACGACCAGTGTGTCCTTGGGCGTGGCAGCGTGCAGTGCCAGCGGCAAGCCAAAGGCCGTTGCAACGGCCAGCGCCGCTGCGGATTTGATGAACCAAACTTTCAAGTGCTTCTCCTTATTCATGAAAAATTCCTCGCGAACCGGGTAATGCTACTCCATATTATTTTCATGCAGCGCCGCAAAGGCCGCCAGCGTTTCACCCATGTGACTCAGGTCATCCCGCGATAAAGCCAGGGCAGGTCCAGCAGCCGCTCACCCAGCAACTTCATGGCCGTATCGCGGCCCCAGCGCACCGGGCCGGTCGCGTGGAAGATCCGCCCGTTGCGCAGCGCGCCAGCCTGCACCCGCGCGTTGCGCTGCCAGCGGGCCTGGGCATAGCTCTGCAGTGCGGCCGAAAGATCCGTCGCAGCACCGGTCATTGCCGCAGACAGTGCCTGCGCGTCCTCGATCGCCATGCCGGCGCCCTGCGCCAAAAAGGGCACCATCGGATGCGCCGCATCACCCAGCAGCGCGACCCGGCCTTGTGCCTGCTCGTTTGCGCCACGCATGGGTGGGCGAATGCTCAAGCCCCACAGGCGCCAGTGCTCGATGGCATGAACCAGTTCCCGCAGCGGCGGGCAAACATCACGCAGGCTCAAACGCAACTGGGCGGCGTTGGCACTGTGATCCCAGGAGTCAAGGTCATGGCGCACACGGTCGTGCACGATGGCCACCACATTGAGCCATTCGCCGCCGCGCACCGGATATTGCACCAGGTGCATGTGCGGCCCGAGCCAGGCTGTCACCTGCTGCGAGCGCAGCCGCTCGGGCAGCGTGCGTTGCACCACCATGGCGCGATAGGCCAACTGCCCGGTCGCAAGTGGCGCGCCGTCGTGCAGCAGTTGCTGGCGCACGCGGCTCCACAAGCCGTCGGCGCCCACAAGCAAATCGGCCTGCAGTGCGCGACCATCGCTGGTGTGAACGGTAACGCCGGCGCCATCCTGCTCAAAACGGTCAAACTCGCTGGCCAGATGCAGCCGCACACCGTCCTGCCGTTGCGCGGCCTCCAGCAGCAGCGCCTGCAGATCAGCACGGTGGATGGTGGCGTAGCGCGCGCCGTACTGTTGCACGCTGCGCTCGCCCAGGCGCAACACACCCAACTCGGCACCCGTCAATGCACTGCGCACCTGCAGGCGTGACGGAAAGGCCGCAACCGCCGCCAGTGCGTCCTGCAAACCCCAGGCGTCGAGCAGTTTGACCACATTGGGCCCGAGCTGAACGCCGGCACCGACTTCCGTGAAGGCACTGGCGCGCTCCAGCAGAGCGACATCGACACCAACCCGGGCACAGGCCAGCGCCGCCGCCAGACCACCAATACCACCACCAACGACCAGCATTTGTTTTCTCATTGCGAGCTATTTTGCCAGTTCGTTTGGGGCCGGCGTGGCCGATGCGGCCTCGCCCTGCCCTGCCATCTCGCGCATTTGCTGGTCAAGGTCCTGCTCCGACAGGGGCGAACTCTGCGCCGCCGGCGCAATCGCGGCATCGAGCCGGTGCACGGTCCACGGCGCCACAAAGACCAGCACGGTGACAGCGCACTGCACCACAACAAAGGGCAGCAAGGCACGCAGCAAGCTGGCAATGGCGACCGGCCCGAGGCCGGCGCGGGAACGCGCAATCAGCACTGCGTAGCCCATCGGTGGAATCAGAAAACTCAGTTGCAGTACCAACAACAGCAGGACCGCCGTCTGCTGCGCATCACCGAGCATGGCAATCAGGGGCGGCGCGATGATCGGGATGACGACAAAGATCATCTCAAACGCATCGAGCACCCAGGCGCACAAGGCCACCGCCAGCAACACCAGGGCTGCCGTCATCAGCGGCGACAGCGACGAATGCAGCAGCAGATCGGCAATCCAGCGGTCGGTCCCCATCAGGCGAAAGATCAGGCTGAAGGTCGTGGCCCCGACCAGCAGCGCAAACAGCGCGCCGCTCAAGGCCAATGTGTCACCCAGCACCAAGCGCCACTGCGACCCGTTCAGCGCGCGCGTGGCCAGTGCACCCGTCACCAGCAGCACGCAGCCGGTGGCCGCCGCCTCTACCGCATAGAGCTTGCCGGCAAACACGGCACCCAGCAGCGTGACGATGGTCAGCACCACCAGCAGCGAGACCGCGCTCTGCATGCCGCTGGCGCGGGGCGGCAAGGCGTCATCGCGCTCTTCGCGCACAGCCCGTGCGCGCCACCAGGCGACAAGCGCCCACAACACCAGCACACACAAGGCCGGCAACAGCGCCGCATTGAAGACATCCTGCGTGTTGACGATGCGCTGTGTGCCCAGCACAAAACCCGGCAGGTTGCTCGCTTCGGTATGGGCGCGCAGCATGGCGTCGCCCAGCAGGATCAGCACCAGCGAGGGCGGCACGACGACGCCGATGGTGGCCGCCACACTGATCAGCGCCGTGGCACGCGCCGCCTGCATGCGCCCCAGGCGCGGCGCCACCAGACGTGCCAGCAGCGCCGAGCTTGACGCCACCGAGCCATTCATGGGCGCGATCAGGGCACCCACGCCGAGCGCGGCCAGGCTGGCACCAGCGCCGCTGCGCCGCAGCAGCCGCTCAAAATTCGAGAACAGACGATCCGCCACCGTCAGATGCTGCAACAAGACACCGACGAAAACATAGAGCGGCAGCGCCTGCAGCAAATCGTGCTCCAGCAGGCCCACCATGCGCATCGGCAAAGCAACCAGAATCGACAGGTCCAGGCTACCCACGGCCAAACCGATGGCGGCAAAAGCACTGGCAACACCGATCAGCAAAGCCCATACCGGCAGACCGGTGAGCGCGATCAGCAGGCCCAGGGCCAGCAGCATCCACAGCCCCGCTGTTGCCATCGCCATGGGCATCACGGCTCCCGGCGCGCCGCGCGCCAGGACTGCACCAGATCGATCAGAACCAGCAGCAACAGCACGCCCAGCGCCAGCTTGATCAGAAAATAGCCCGGCGTCAGCGTTTCGCCAAAGCGGTCCAGACGCAGCACCGAAGCCGCTATCAGGGGTGCTGCCGACCACAGCATGAAGAGCAGCCACGGCCCGAGGCACAACAGCATCAGGCCGGCCCGCAAAGTCCTGGCGCGGCGCGTGGCTGCCAGCTGGTTTCGCGGTGCTGCCAAATGGGTGTTGGCACGCGACGCAGCCGTGATGCCAACCGCGACATAAAAGGCGAACAGGATTTGCGCCGCGTCATTGGCGCGCAAGGAACCGGCCTGCACCCATTCACGCAGTGGCCACTGGGCAAACAACAGCAGGGAGAGCGGCAGCACCAGCAGGCTGGCCAGCAGCAACACCGTCTGCAACAAGCGCCAGCGCGGCGCCAGTCCCTGCTCGCTCACTGAAACCTCGCAATCACGGCGGTCGGCAGGACCGCGATCAAGCGCGCCACCAGCGCCCAGGGCCAGCGCGGCACGGTTGCGCACTCAACCCGTTTCTCGATCAGGTCCACCAGCAGCCTGCCGCCCTTCTCCACCGGAATCACGAAGGGGCGGCTTTTTGCACCCCGGTTGATCGGCGTATCGATGAAGCCCGGTGAGAGCGTGGTGACCAGCATATTGCTGCCACGGGCCTCGGCACGCAGTGCCTGCAGATAGGCCGTGACGGCGGACTTGGACGCGCCATAGACACCGCCGGCGGGCATGCCGCGAAAGGCCGCCACGGAACTGATGCCAACCAGGTGGCCATGCCCCTGCGCAGCAAAGCAATGCACGGCCGCATCGACCGTGGCCATGAAGCCGATCACGTTGGTGTTGACGGTGTCGCGCACTTTGGAAAACGCCAGCTTGCCGACGCGGCCGTGGTGACCGATGCCGGCGTTGGCGATGACGATGTCGAGCACACCAAAAAAAGCCTGCGCCTCGGACAAAACGCGCGTCACGGCGACCTCGTCCGTTACATCCAGCGCGGCGACAAACAGCTTCGACTCGGGCAGGCCGAGTTCAGCCTGCAACTCTTGCAACACATCCAGCCGCCGGGCGGTCAGCGCGAGCCGGTAACCGCGCTTGGCAAATTCAATTGCCATCTGGCGCCCGAGACCCGATGAGGCGCCGGTGATGAACACGCTCTTTGCGTTGCTGATTTGGGTTTGCATGGGTGACAGGTCCTGTGGTGCTATTGTGCTGTACTTGAATCGCAGCTTCGCACCAGCACGTTTGTCAGCACATTTGATTGGCCCCCGATGATTCCTTTTTCCGTTCTTGACCTGTCCCCCATCCTGCAAGGCAGCGACGCGGCGCAATCCTTTCGCAACACGCTGGACCTGGCGCAGCACGCTGAGCGCTGGGGCTACCAGCGCTACTGGCTGGCCGAGCACCACGGCATGCCCGGCATCGCCAGCGCCGCCACCTCGGTCCTGATCGGCCATGTGGCGGGCGGCACCCACAGCATCCGCGTCGGCGCCGGCGGCATCATGCTGCCCAATCATTCGCCACTGCTGATCGCCGAGCAGTTTGGCACGCTGGCCTCCTTGTACCCGGATCGCATCGACCTCGGCCTCGGTCGCGCGCCGGGCTCCGATCCGGTGACCGCACGCGCCCTGCGCCGCAATCAGGTCAACGACGGCGAGCAGTTTCCGCGTGATGTCCTCGAACTGATGGATTATTTCTCGGCCGACTCGAAGAACCCGGTGCATGCGGTGCCGGGCCGGGGCCTGGACATACCGGTCTGGATTCTGGGATCGAGCCTGTACGGCGCGCAACTTGCCGCCACATTTGGCCTGCCTTATGCCTTTGCCTCGCACTTTGCGCCGCAGCAGATGATGCAGGCCATCGCCTTGTACCGCGCGCTGTTCCAACCCTCAGAGCGCCTTGCCAAACCCTACGTCATGCTCGGCTTCAACGTGTTTGCCGCCGACAGCGACGAAGAAGCCGCGTACCAGGCGACCTCGATGCAGCAGGCCTTCGTCAACCTGCGCAGCGGGCGACCCGGCCGACTGCCGCCACCCGTGCGCGACTACGCCAAAAATGTTGCACCGGCGGAACGCGCCTTGCTTGACAGCGTGCTGACCTGTTCGGCGATCGGCTCACCACGTATCGTTCGTGACAGTCTGAACGCCTTCATCGAACGCACCGGCGCCGACGAGCTGATGATTGCCGCGCAGATCTTTGACCACGGTGCGCGCCTGCGCTCCTTTGAGATCACGTCCGGACTCTTCTCAAAGACACTCTAAGACGACCAGCCCTTCGTACCCCCGCCGAAGTTCTATTTCGCGGGGCGGTGCAGCGCACAGAGCTTGTTGCCGTCAGGGTCGCGAAGGTAGGCGAGGTAGAGCTTGCCGCTCGGGCCTTCGCGAAACCCCGGCGGGTCTTCGCAGGTGGTACCGCCATTGGCAACACCTGCGGCATGGAAGGCGTCCGCCTGCTCGGCTGTCTGAGCAGCAAACCCAAGGGTGCTGCCATTGCCGTGCGTGGCCGGCTGGCCATTGATCGGCAGCGTGATCGCGAACGTTCCGGTTGGGCTGCGATAGAAATACCGGTTCTTGTTGGCAACACCCGGGCCGATCCCCAGCGCACCCAAAACCGCATCGTAGAACTTCCTTGAAGCTTCCAGATCGTTAACACCCAGCATCACATGACTGAACATGGTTTTCTCCTGTTAAATTCAATTTCGCGATCAGGCCTTACCGGGCACCGTCACCTTGCCACCAAGGTGCATGCCGGAGTCCAGCAGAATAATCTCGCCGGTCATGGTGCGTGCACCATCGACCAGCCAGACCACGGCTTCGGCCACGTCTTCGGGTGTGCTCGCGCGCGCCAATGGCGCCGTTTGCTCGTACATGGCCTTTATTTTGTCAAAGCCCTCCTGCCCGATGCCATCAACAAACCAGCGCGTCGTGATCAGGCCAGGGCAGACCGCGTTGACACGGATTTCGGGCGCCAGCGCGCGCGCCAGATAAAGCGTGAGTGCGTTCACCGCGCCCTTGGATGCGATATACGGAACGGAAGAACCAATACCCAGCGCCCCCGCTATCGAGGACACATTGACGATGCAGCCCTGCACCGACTTCAGGTGCGCCGCGCAGGCCCGCACCATGAAGAACGCACCCATCGCGTTGACGCCAAAGATGTGCTCGAAAGTCGGCGCATCCAGCACGTCCCAATTGGCAGCGCCGGAGAAGGTGGTAACGCCCGCATTGTTCACAAGCGCGTCCACGCGGCCCCACCGCGCCAGCGCAGCTTGCACAATCCTCCGGCAATCGGCATCCACCGACACATCGCCCTGCACTACCAGCGTGTCGGCACCGGCCTGCGTACAGGTAACTTGGGTGGCAAGCGCTTCGGCTTCACTGCGTGAATAGTTGATCAGCACGTTATAGCCCTTGGCCGCCAGCATCAGCGCCGTCGCTGCGCCGACGCCGGTGCCCGAGCCCGTGATGATGGCCACTTTGCGAAGTGTGGCGGTGCTGGACACGGCGGCGGTAAGCGTCATATGAAGGATCTTGTGAATAAGGGAATGGGAGGTTGGCCCATTCTCCGCGATATTTCCTTGGTCCTTGGGAAAGCCATTACCATTGAAGAGAAAACATTGGGAGACAAAGGCATGACCCAGCAGACCGACGAGCCACAGCCCATTGCACCGGATGCAAATCCTGATGCCGGCTCCTTGCGCGCCACCACCATGGTGAATTCCAATCACCCGCGGATTCAGGCCTTCGTGGCTGAGCATGGCAAAGGCCGCGATCAGCGGGAGCAGGCTGTTGCGCTTTATTACGCGGTACGCGATGGTTTCAAGTACGACCCGTATCGCATTGATCTGACCGAGCAGGGCATGAGCGCGAGTACGGTGCTTGAACAGGGTGCTGGCTGGTGCGTCACCAAGGCGACCTTGCTAACCGCCGCCTGCCGTGCCCTTGGCATCCCGTCGCGCCTGGGCTTTGCCGATGTGCGCAACCACCTGTCGACGCAGCGCATGCGCGAAATGATGCAGACCGACGTGTTCATATGGCACGGCTATTCGGAAATCTGGCTGGACGGTTGCTGGCGCAAGGCGACACCGGCATTCAACATCGGTCTGTGCGACAAGTTTGGCTTTCTACCGCTCGATTTTGATGGAGTCAACGACTCGATCTACCATGCGTTTGACCGCGTTGGCCAGCGCCACATGGAATACCTGAACTACCACGGCAGTTTTGACGATGTGCCCCTGAAACGCATGATCACTGATTTCGATCGGGTCTACAAAGGCATGGTGCACGGGCAAAGCAATTTGCAAACAGCCGATTTTGAAGCCGACGTTGCCAAGGAATCTGGCCGCTGACGTACGCGCCTAAAGCGCCTGGCGCAACCTTCCAATCCCCTCTTCGATCTTCTCCAGCCCAACCGTCGCAAAGCTCAGGCGCAGGGTCGAGAGATCGGGGTCGTGCGCGTAGAACGGCGCGCCGGGTACAAAGGCCACGCCTTTCTCGATGGCGCGCTTGGCAAAGTCTGGCGCGCTGCTGATCTGGCCTCTGAAGCCAGTAAGTTTGGCCCAGAAGAACATGCCGCCTTGCGGCTGGTTAAAGGCAATGGCGTCACCGAGTTCGCGGCGCAGCGACGCGGCCATGACATTGGCACGTTCCGCATAGGTCTTGCGCACCGCGGCCAGCGCGCCACCAAGACGATTAAGCGTGAGGTAGTGCGCGGCAATGGCTTGCGACAGGTTGCTGGTGTGGGCATCGCTAAACTGTTTGCACATGGTGGCCTTGGCCAGCAACTCGGCCGGCGCAATCATCCAGCCCACGCGCAAACCCGGGGACAGGATCTTGCTGAAAGAGCCGCAATGCACCAGCCAGTCACGGCTGCCGGGCACGCCATCGCTCAGCGCGAGCAGGCTCGGTGGCGGCGGTTGGTCAAAATACAGTTCGCCGTAGGGGTCGTCCTCCACCACCACCGTCTGCGTGCGCGCGGCAATCTCCAGAATGCGCTTGCGCCGCGCCAGGCTCAGCGTAGCGCCGCTCGGGTTACCGAAAGTCGGAATCAGGTACACCAGTTTGGGTTTGTGCTGCTCAATCAACTGTTCCAGTTTGTCAACGTCAACGCCGTCGGCATCGATCGGTGCGCCGATGATGTTGGCGCCGTACAAGCGGAAGCACTGGATGGTGGCGAGAAAAGTCGGCGCTTCGACGATGATCTTGTCACCGGGCGAGATCATGGTCTTGCCGATCAGATCGAGCGCCTGCTGGCTGCCGGTGGTGACGATCAGGCCATCGGGCGCAACGGTCGATCCCTTGGCTGCCATGAAGCGACTGATGCCTTCACGCAGCGGCTGGTAGCCCTCGGTGGCGCCGTATTGCAGCACCGGGCCCGGATTGCCGGCCAGCACGGCGCGGCTCGACTCGGCAATGCCTTCCACATCGAACAGTGCCGGGTCCGGAAAGCCGCCAGCAAAGCTGATGATGCCGGGCTTGCCGAGCAGTTTGAAGAGTTCGCGGATGGCGGAGGTTTCAATGGCGTTGAGGCGTTCGGCAAATTGCATGAGGATCTTTCCGATGAGTGGCGGCTGTGCTTTATGCTGCCATTATTATTCATGCCCAAAACCGACCCGAACCGACCATGACACCGAACGCGATTGAATGCTTTTTTGCCACCCTGAAAGCCGCCAATCCGATGCCGGTGAGCGAGCTTGAATACTGCTCGGTCTTCGAGTTGCTGGTGGCGGTGCTGCTGTCGGCCCAGGCGACGGATGTGAGCGTCAACAAGGCGACGCGGCGCTTGTTCCCACTTGCCAACACGCCGCGGAAAATCCTCGCTTTAGGTCAGGCGCGACTGGAGGATTCCATAAAGACCATCGGCCTGTTCCGCGCCAAAGCCAAGCATCTGCTGCAGACCTGCCAGATGCTGATTGACCAGCACGACGGCCAGGTCCCGCGCAGCCGCGAAGCACTGGAAACCCTGCCCGGCGTCGGCCGCAAGACCGCCAACGTCGTGCTCAATGTCGCCTTCGGCGAAGCCACGATGGCGGTGGACACACATGTGTTTCGCCTGGGCAATCGCACCGGTCTGGCGCCGGGCAAGACGCCGTATGAGGTGGAGACGGGCTTGCTACAACGCGTACCCAGGGCCTATCTGAACGACGCGCATCATTGGCTGATTCTGCACGGCCGCTATATCTGCCAGGCACGCAAACCGTTGTGCTGGCAATGCGGCGTCAGCGCTTATTGCGACTTCAAGGACAAGACGCCGCGCCCCTGAAACGGTTCACGGCGCCGAGGCAATCGGCAGTGCGACCCATTGCGCGCCAATCGCGTGAATGGCAATGCGGCCTTCGAACACGCGTTCCAGCGAGCGGTGCGTGGCGGCGTCAGCGCAGGCACCCTGGTGCGTGACGCGACCATCGGCCACGACCAGCATTTCGTCAGCCTGCAGCGCCATCGAAATTTCATGCAGCACACTGACCACCGTGCATCCCTGTTTCACCAGCGTGCGCACCAGACCGAGCCAGTCGGCCTGGTGCGGCGGGTCCAGATTGGCCAGCGGTTCGTCCATCAGCAGCACCCGGGCCTGCACCGCCAATGCGCGCGCCAGCAGCACGCGCTGGCGCTCGCCACCCGAGAGTTGACCGAGCGTGCGGGCACGCCAGTCCCAGGCTTGTGTGGCCTTGAGTGCCTGCTCGACGGCGGCCTGATCGGCAGCGCTGGGCGCGCCGAGCCAGGCCTGATACGGCAGACGGCCCAGCATGGCCACGTCCCACACCGTCAGGTCATCGCCGCTGATTTCGCTCTGACCCAGCCACGCGAGTTGCTGGGCGCGCCGGCGCCGTGGCAGCGTCGCCAGTGATTGACCCAACAGCGTGACCTCGCCCTGGTGCGGCAACAAACCCGCCAGCACTTTGAGCAGGGTTGACTTGCCCGCGCCGTTGGGGCCGACGATGCTGGTCCAGCGCGCTGCCGGCAAGGCCATGTCCATGCCACGCAGCACCTCGGTCTGGCCCAGGCTGGCCCGGATGCCACGGGCACAGATGGCGACCGAAGCCATGGCCTTACTCACGCCACATCTCCCGCCGTGGTGCGCGTGCTGCGGTGCATCAGCCACAGCAGGTAGCCACCACCGAGCACGGCGGTCAGCACACCTACCGGCAACTCCTGCGGCGCAATCAAGGCGCGCGCCAGCAGATCGGCCGCACTCAGCAGCGCGCCACCCATCAAACTCGACAAAAGAACCAGTCCGCCGTGGCGCGTGCGCGCCAGTGGGCGCACCAGATGCGGTGCCGCCAGACCGACAAAAGCGATCAACCCGGTCTGTGCCACGGCCGTGCCGGTTGCCAGTGCCAGCACCGCGATCAGCGCGGCGCGCATCTTGGCCAGCGGCAGACCCAGGCTGGCGGCTGTGGCTTCGCCGAGCGAAAGACCGTCCAAGCCCTGGCTGAGCAGCCATGCCACGGCCATGCACAGCAGCCAGACACACGCCATCAAGACGCAGGCTGTCCAATCAACAAAGCCGGTGCTGCCCAGCAAAAAGGCCTGCATCGCCTGCATCACGTCGGGCACCATCAGCATGGTGAGTGAGCTCATGGCGCCCAGCACCACGCCAACGATGACGCCCGCCAGCAACAGCCGCAAGGTGTGCTGCACGCCCTGCGCCAGCAGCAGCGTGAGCAGCACCGCCGCCACCGCGCCGACAAAGGCGGCACCCGTCAGACCGATTCGCACCAGCGCGTGGGTGGCCAGCGGCGAGACACCGAAGAACACCAGTGCCAGCGCCACGCCCAGCGAGGCACCCGAGGCGCTGCCCAGCAGGTAGGGGTCCGCCAACGGGTTGCGAAACAAGCCCTGCGCCACCGCACCCGAGAGCCCCAACAGGGCGCCGGCGGTCCAGGCGCCGACGGTGCGCGGCAGGCGGATGTCCCACACGATCTGCCAGGCCAGCGGGTCGCTCCAGACCTTGCGCAAACTATCAACGCCGGTGCTGCCGACACTGGCACCCGACAGCACCAGCAACAGGCCCAGCAGCAGCAGGCCCAGACCCAGCCAGAGTGTCGCTCGGTGTTGACGGATGATGCGCGTCATCGGGCCTTGTCCTGCACACATTGCAGCATCAGGCGTGCGCCTTCTGCCAGACGCGGACCCGCACGCACCAGCACGTCGGTCTGATCGGCCGTGAAGACGCAGACCCTGCCTTCGCGGATGGCGCGGATGTGCTGCCAGCCGGGGCGTCCCTGCAGGCCGGAGAAATTGCGGTCGCCCACCATGATCAGGTCCGGGTTGGCGCGCACCACGTATTCCGGATTGAGCTTGGGGAAGGCGCCCAGACTCTTGGGCACCATGTTGCGGATGCCCAGGCGGCTCAGGGTTTCGCCGATGAAGGACGCCTCGCCCGCAGCGTACGGCGCGCTGTTGACTTCAAAGTAAACCCGCATGCTTTTGGCACTGGCCGGCACCGCCTGCGCTGCTGCCGACACGGCAGCATCGATCTCGCGCCAGACGCGCGCGGCGTCGGGCACTTCGAGCACCTGTCCCACGATCTGAAGCGCGCGCTTCACATCGGCGTGGCTCTTGGGCTCCAACGCCAGCACCGCGATACCGAGCGAGTGCAGACGGTCAATCACCGGTGTCGATGTGGCCATCAGCACCAGATCGGGTTTGAGCGCAACGATCGCCTCGATATTGGGGTCCAGGCCACCGCCAACCAGTGGCAGACTGCGCACCGCATCCGGGTAGTTGGAATAGCGGTCAACGCCGACCAGACGCTGGCATTGGCCCAGCGCACACACGGTCTCGGTCAACGACGGCAACAGGCTGACGATGCGCTGCGGCGACCGCGCCAGCGCGACCACAACGCCTCTGTCGTCGGTCACCGGCAAGGCCCGCGCCGCCCCACTTGCCAGCAGCAAACTGGTCAGGATCAGCGTGAAGGCGCGGGCAATCATGGTCAATTCGCTATTTCTGCGCCCAAACCAGTCCCACGTAAGCGGCGCGGCCTGACTGGTTATAGCCATAGGCGGTCTGGTACTGGCGATCCAGCAAGTTGTCGATGCGCGCGGTCAGCGCCAGTTCGCGCGTCAGGGCGTAGCGCGTTGTCAGGTTCGCCACCATGTACGCGGGCAGGGACGGCACACTCACGATGTCGGGGCGCTCGCCGGTGTAACGCAGGTCGCCACCCACGGTCCAGGCGCCCAGCGGCAGCGATGCGCCAAATGACGCCATGTTGCGGGCGCGGCGAATCAACCGCGTGCCACTGGTCTCGTCCAGCGGGTCCTGCAGCGTCAGGCTGGCGCGCAGATCGGCAACGGCAACCTTGCCGCTGTAGCTCAACTCCAAACCCTTGTTGCTGGCGTCACTCACGTTGTTGAAAGCCCAGCTTGCAAAGTCATACAGCATCAGGTTCTCGGTGCGGGTCTTGAACGCCGTGGCACGCAGCACCTGCGCGTCCTGCGCCCATTGCAGGCCCAACTCGGTCGAGCGCGCAGTCTCCGGCTTGAGCGCCGGGTTGCCTGAAAACGGATCGTACAGATAGCCCAGTGGCGGCCGGTTGTAAGCCGAAGACAGGCTGGCAATCAGTTTCCAGGCCGGCGTGAACTGCCAGCCGTAGCCGGCATAGCCCGTGTTTTGACCCGACAGAGCGTCGGCTTCGTCGCGCCGCAGATTGAACTGCAGCGAATGCGCGCCGACCGTGCCAGACAAACCGGCAAACAGGGACGCGACGCTGCGCTCCCGATTCAGTTGTGTGGCATAGCTGTCGTTGCTATCGATGGACTGGCGCTGCGATTCGGCGCCGACCGTGAGCAGCCAGTCGCCCAGGCTGACATGGTTGCTCCAGTTCAGCGTGCGACTGCGCGACACGGCCTCGCTGTCGTACGGAAAGGCGCTCAGACGGGCGTCGTAGACCGAGCGCTCAAGACCCTGGCTGAACGTGAGTTGGCTGCGCCAGTCGCGTGTGAACTGGTTGTGGCTGTAGAGCGACCAGGTGCCCAGTTTGGTGGCGCCCTTGTAGACGTCAGTCGCCGCGCCAAAGCCACCCCCATCGGTGTCGAACTCGCCATCGCTGCCTTCGGCGCGCAGACCGACAGTGTGACCCGGGGCCACGGTCTGGGACAGACCGAGGTTGTAGTTGCGGTTGCGGTAGCCATCGGCATCCGGGTTTTCGTTCGGGTGCTGCTGCGTATTCATGGCCGAGAAGCCGCTCGTGCGGTGACTGCCCAGGCCAACAAAAAAGTTCGTATCGCCAGATTGCCCGCTGACACCGGCCGAGGCGCGCGTGCTGCCGTAGGAGCCCGCTTCGAACTGGGCAAAGGCCTTGGGCGCGCCCTGCCCTTTGCGCATGAAAATCTGGATCACGCCGCCAACGGCGCCGCTGCCATAAATGGCCGAGACGTTGCCGCGCACGATCTCCACATGGTCAACCTGATCGAGCATGATGTGCTCCAGGCTGACGCTGCCGGTGCTGTCCTGCTTGGTCAAGGGCACACCATCAATCAGCACCAGCACCTGCAGCGAAGCGCTTCCGCGCAAAAACAAACTGGCCGCCGTACCACGACCGCCACTCTGGATGAACTGGAAACCCGCTTCGCTGGAGAGCAAGCTTGGCAAGTCAACGGCCTGCGAGCGTTCGATCAGGTCACGGCCGATCACGGTGGTATGCGGCAGGGCCTCGGTCAGCATTTGACCTGAGCGATTGGCAGTGACAACAGTCTCGGCGAGTTGAATGGGTTTGGCAGCTGTTTGGGCATAACCCAGCGCAGCGACAGACAGCGCCAGTGCCAGCACCGAAACGCGTTTGGACGAGAGAGAAATTTTCATGAGAGGAATACATCAACAAAAGCCCTCGCCGTCGTCCCCGACAGCACATGGGCGTCACGGTTGCACGCGTGCAACCACCTTGTTGGCCGGTATCCGGGCTGGTGGAACAACCGTCATCGCCTTCCCAAGCATGTGTTCAAAACGCTCAGTGGCTGTGATGGCGGCGAATCGCAGGGCGAATCGTCCACTTACCGTTGCGGGGGCAGCGCAGGTTAGGTTCGCCAATGTTGGCAATCCCTCCTGCTTCCCGTTGAACTGCGGTGTGTGAACCACACCGCGAGCACCAACGGTTTCATTCTAGCGCCGTTCCGCTTGGCAAACCCTACAATGGGCACCCTATGTCGAATCAAAGCCAAATCGACCAGATCGCAGAACGTGTCGAGCGCCTGCTGGTGCGGTACGCGGAACTGCAACGCACCAATGCACTGCTGAGCACGCAGGTTGAAGTGATCACGCAGGA
This sequence comes from uncultured beta proteobacterium, assembly GCA_903914175.1. GTDB lineage: Bacteria > Pseudomonadota > Gammaproteobacteria > Burkholderiales > Burkholderiaceae_C > Rhodoferax. Next base: position 24,695 of record CAIWNX010000213.1, read on the forward strand.
GCGCGACTCCCTCAAGTCCCGACTCGGCGCGGCCCGCGCACGCGTCGACTCGCTGCTGGATCGCTTGCCGCAAGCGGCGACCAGCAGCCGGCAAAAAGGCGCCGCATGAAGCAGCTTGAAGTGCAGATCATGGGGCAGAGCTACCTGCTGGGTTGCCCCGAAGGCGGCGACGCCAAACTGCTCGAAGCGGTCGACCGTGTCGACGCCGCCATGTGCAAGATCCGCGACGCCGGCAAGGTGAAAGCGCGCGATCGCATCGCGGTGCTGGCCGCACTCAACCTCGCCTTCGATCTGACCGATCGGAGCGACAGCGCCAAACCGGCAAGCACGCTGCCCGGTGCAACATCAGAGGGCACTGCCGACGCACCTGCGCCCGGCAACGCCCAATTGCTGGGCTCCCTGCTGGAGCGTCTGGACCAGGCGCTGGCCGACGACGGGCGCCTGATCTGACTTGCGGCGTTCCCGCAGCCCGAGTCAACTGCACGGTACAGATCCATGGCTGAACCCGGCATGAGCCCTGCACCGCCCGCAAGCCAGATCCGTCGCTACTACGTCCTGGCTGCTTTGTGCTTTGTGCCAACGCTGTTTTTTTATTACGTCGGGGAAGAGGCCGTATTCACGCTCAACTCAATTGAAATGTGGCAGCGCCAGGAGTTCATCAATACCGTCATGTACGGCGCGCTCGGTGGTGGCGGCAATGGACGCCCGCCCCTGTTCAACTGGCTGATGATTCCGCTTGCCCATTTGATGGGATGGAATCATATTCTGGTGGCATCGCGCATCATCACGGTCTGCGCCACGGTCGGCACCAGCATGACTGCGGCCTGGTTGTCGTATCAGCTGTGGCGCAACAAAAGCATTGCGTGGATGAGCGCCCTGTTGTACCTGCTCACCGCCGATGTACTGCTGTACCGCGGCTGGGTCTCCTATGCCGACCCGCTGTTCTCCATGTTCGTCGTGCTGGCCATCGCACTGACCTGGGGCGCTTGTCTGCGCTCCAGTTATTGGTTACTCGCTGGCGCCGTGCTGGCAGCTTTTGCCGCCTTGCTGACCAAGGCGATGACCGTGTATGTGTTTCTGGGCATCTGTTGGCTGGTGCTACTGACCCAGGCTGACTACCGGCGCTTCCTGCTGCGCTGGCAGGCCTGGTTTCTCTACGCACTGGCGCTGCTGTTGCCACTGCTTTGGTTCAAACTGGGCAGTCAGGATGTCGACCAGCAAGCCACATTGTTTCGTGACGTGGCAGAGAAACTGACCGTCCCGCAGTGGCGCGAATACCTGGTGCGCTTGATGTCATTTCCAGTCGAAATGTTTTTGCGCTTGATGCCGGCATCGGTCTTCATCACCTACGTTCTTTGGCGCCAACATCGTACCGACGAAGCGACCCCGCCCGCCGTGCGATTGGCGCTCTGGATGGTGGTGCTCAATTTTCTACCTTACTGGCTGGCGCCAAGCGGCGGCGCGCGTTACGTGCTTCCGATCTACGCCTTGCTGGCGCTGCCCGCCGCCTATTTCGCAGTCCATCAATTCGCGCACCTCGCGGTGCAGAAATGGGTGGTCGGCTTGATCACGCTCGCCATCGCCACCAATCTGGTCGTCTATCCCTATTACCAAAAAAAGGTACGCGGAGAAAACTACGCCAGGATGGCCAAACACATTGTTCACCAGCATGGGAACTTCCCGCTTTACGCCACCAACGTTTCGTCGGTTGGTCTGGCGGTGGTCGCCCACATTGGCAGCATGCGCCATACCCAGCCCGCCCTGGTTTGGCCGCCTGCCGACTTCAAGCACGGCGTTGTCATTGCGCACTCTGAAAGCGACGTGGTGGGCACGCTGATAGGCAAGCTCCAGATTGACAACGACGCAGTGGTGTTGATTTGCCGTGGCGATGCCTGCCCGGCACCGAGATGATGCTTTCATGCAACGCGCTTGGCGCCAGACGGACTGCGTTCGCTTTCGCCATGCAAGCTCTACAATGAACACCGTCTGCAGTGCTCGCCGGGCTTTATATTTCCTTGAACCAATGCTCTTAGAGCCCGGGCTTGGAACATCGCGGGTCAGGCGTGATCATCTCGCGTCAGATGAACCCAATGTCCCGTTGACCTCGCCCACCTGAACCCCGGTTCAGGATGCCGGTCCG
>CAIWNX010000214.1 GCA_903914175.1 uncultured beta proteobacterium
GGCAGCGTCGGCGCCACGGCGCGCACGCGTTCGATCTCGGCCGGGTAGGTGGCACCGACCACGAGCCCGAGCTGACCATTGAGGTTCCACGGCCCTTGCGCGAGGCGCGCAATGTGCTCGTACAGCAGCGGTTCGCCAGCCCCGCTGGCGAGGCGCTGGTTCTGCAAATCATCACCGCCGGGGTTGGACGTGCGACACAGCAGAAAAGCGCCCTTGCCGTGGTACTTGAGATAAGGCTGGATCGAGTCAAAACCCATGAAGGGTGAGAGCGTCACCGCATCGGCGCCATAGCGCTCGAAGGCTTCCTTGGCGTACTGTTCGGCGGTGCTGCCGATGTCGCCGCGCTTGGCGTCCAGAATCACCGGCACCTGCGGTGCAACACTGCGCATGTGGGCCATCAGACGCTCAAGCTGCTCTTCGGCGCGGTGCGCAGCGAAGTAGGCAATCTGCGGCTTGAAGGCAATCGCCAGATCGGCTGTGGCGTCAACGATGGCAGCGCAAAAGTCGTAAATCCGGCTGGCGTCACCGCGCAGCGCGGCCGGAAACCTGGCCGGCTCCGGATCAAGCCCGACGCACAACAGGGAAGCGTTTTGGCGCTCGGCGGCGCGCAGCATGTCGATGAAATTCATACGTGGATTGTAAGAAGCACCAACCCCGTTATGCTTGCGCCCTATGTACTCGAACCATTTTGGTCTGACGCAGGACCCGTTTTCGATCGCGCCCGATCCGCGCTATCTTTTCATGAGCGAGCGCCATCGTGAAGCGTTGGCACATTTGCTCTATGGCGTCACGGGCCCGCAGCCCGGCGCTGGCGGCAGCGGCGGCGGCTTTGTGCTGCTCACGGGTGACATCGGCACCGGCAAGACCACCATCTGCCGCTGCTTTCTGGAGCAGATCCCGTCCGGCTGCCATGTCGCCTACATCTTCAACCCGAAACTGACCGTCACCGAACTGCTGCAATCGATCTGCGAAGAGTTCCACATCGCGCCCACGGCCGCTACGCCAACGGTCAAGGACTACATCGACACGCTCAACAGCTTCCTGCTGCAAAGCCACGCAGCGGGCCAGAGTTGCGTGCTCATCATCGACGAGGCGCAGAACCTGCAGGCCGACGTGCTGGAGCAGTTGCGCCTGCTGACCAATCTGGAGACCAACGAGCGCAAGCTGCTACAGATCGTGCTGATCGGCCAACCCGAACTGCGCAGCATGCTCGAGCGTGCCGAGTTGGAACAACTCGCGCAGCGCGTGATTGCGCGCTTTCACCTCGATGCGTTAACCGAGCGTGAGACCACGCAGTACATCGCGCACCGGCTCTCCGTGGCCGGTCACAACAAGAGCCTGCCGTTCGATGCCAAGGCGCTGCAACGCATCCACCATTTGGCGCGCGGCGTGCCGCGGCGCATCAACCTGCTATGCGGTCGCGCGCTGCTGGGTGCCTGGGCCAACGGCATGGAACGCGTCGATCGCGCCGTGGTGAACAAGGCTGCCGCCGAAGTGTTCGGCACCGAGCCGGCGCGCGACAGCGGCACCCGTTCGCGACGCGCAGTCTATGCGCTGGGCGGTCTGCTGCTGATTGGCGCCGGGCTTGCTGCGTTCCTGCGCGGGAGCCCGCCAGCACCGGTCATACCCGTGGCCAAGGCGCCTGCCAGCGCGCCTGCGCCGGCGGTTTCGGCGCCGGCGGTGATTGCGCCACCCGCGCCGGCACCGATCGAAGCCATCGAGGCGCTGCTGCCGCAAATGCCACGCGACATCAACGCCGCCTGGCGCGAACTCGCGCCGTTGTGGAAACTGCCGGCCAGCGATGGCGACCCGTGCCAGAGCGCCGCCGCGCAGAATTTGCAGTGCTACCGCTCGGCCAACCTCAGCGTGCCTTTGCTGCGCCAGCTCGCGCGCCCGGGCATTCTGACGCTGCAGTCCGGCAACGAAGCGCCGCTCTATGCGCTGCTGGTGGGCCTGAACGATCAGACCGCAACGCTGCGCATAGGAACCGAATTGCACACCGTGCGCCTGATTGCGCTCGGACGCTTCTGGCACGGCGACTTTGCCACCTATTGGCGCACACCCGACGGCTACAGCGCGAAACTGCGCGAGGGCAGCAGCGCAGCGGCCATCACACAACTCGCCACGCAACTGGCGCAAGTCGACGGCGTGGCGGCACCCGCGGCCGGCGCCAGCGCACCGGTGCTCGACGCCGCGCTGCGCGAACGCATCCGCGCCTTTCAGCGCGCGCAGGGGCTCAAGCCCGACGGCCAGCCGGGACCGCTGACCTTCATGCAGATCGAGAGCGCCACCGCCACGAACGAGCCGCGCCTGCTAACCAAGCCGCGATAAAGCCATGTCCTACATCCTCGATGCCCTCAAACGCGCCGACGCCGAACGCGAACGCGGCGCCGTACCGGGTCTGCACGCGCAACAAACGGCGGCGCTCGCCGCTGCACCGACCACCCGAGTGCGCACCCGCCTGTGGCTGATCGGTGGCGCCGTCCTGACCCTGAGTGCGATTGCCGCCGGCCTGTGGCAGTGGCGCGCGAGCACCAACGAGGCGTCACTGCCCGCGGTGCAACTCGCCGTGGTGGCGCCGCTGGTCAACACATCCGCGGCACCCGCAGCCGCACCAGCGCCGATGCCGGCGCCAGCACCCGCCAGCACCGTCGCACCCGCGCCCGTGGTCGCAAGCCCGTTGCCGGTTGTGGCACCGGTTGCGGTCGGCCCCGCGCCGCAAGTGGTAGCCGCCCCTGTGCACGCAGCGACGCCAAAGGCAGCCGTATCGGCACCCGCAGCAGCACCAGTTGTCGCGCCCGTGATCCCCTTGCTCAGCGAAATGCCAGAAGACTTCCGGCGCCAGATCCCCGCGCTGACCATCACCGGTGCGGTCTATTCAGAAACTCCGGCGCAGCGCTTGCTGCTGGTGAACAACCTGGTGCTCAATCAGGGCGGCCTGGCCGCGCCCGAGGTAAGCCTGGAAGAAATCCGGCCCAAGAGCTCAGTCTTCAGTTTCCGGGGAACGCGTTTCCGGCTGGCGCACTAAGCCCACCGCCCGAGTCATGGATTGCGGGTCGAGCCCGCAATGACAAGAAACGGCTGTCATCCCGGTTCCACTGTTGTCATCCGGGTTTCACTGTTGTCATCCCGGACTCGATCCGGGATCCACGTCAGACGAACAAAACCGCTGGCAAGAATCCTATACAGCCAGCGCCGTGGCCTGCGCCAGGCACAGGTCGGCCCAGGCGCGGGCCTTGTCTTGCGGTGTGCGCAGCAGGTAAGACGGCGGATAGCTCACAACAACAGGAATGCCCTGGTAGCGGTAGATGCGGCCACGCAGTTTGCCCAGCGGCGTGCTGGCGACATCAGGCACGCTGATCTGCAGCAGGGTCTGCGCGGCAAAGCGGCCGAGCGCCAGAATCACCTTGGGTTGCAGCAGCGCCACTTCACGTTGCAAGTAGTTTTCGCAAGTGGCGAGTTCCTGCGGCTCGGGGTTGCGCGCACGCGCCGGACGGCACTTGACGCAGTTGCTGACGTAAGCCATGGCACTGGCCTCAGCGCTGTCGCCTGCACCGTCACAGCGGCGCACGCCAACCGCCTTGAGCATGTTGTCCAGCAGTTGACCGGCCTGGCCGGCAAAGGGCTGACCCAGGCGTTCCTCGTTGTCGTCAGGCGGATCACCCAGCACCAGCCAATCAGCCCTTGCCGGCGCAGCGCCGCTGCCAAAAACGGCGGCGCGCCGATCCACCGAGAGTTTGCAGGCGCCGCAAGCGGCAATGGTTTGCGCGAGCACGGCCCAATCCAGGCTGGCGACGTCCTGCGGCAACGCGGCCGTCAGCGGGGCGGACGGCGGCTGCGGCGTTGTGCTGACCACCACCGTGGTAGCAGGCGCTGTGGCGGGGCTGACGCGATCAGCCACTGCCGCTGCCACCGGTTCAGCCTGGGGCGCAGCGGCAAGCGTCTGCGGCCACCAGACGTGCAAGCCCATCTCCTGCAACATGGCGCGCTGTCGGGTATCGAGATCCAGAGTCATGGCCTCATTCTCACCGAATCACAAACGCCGACTCATCACCAGCGCATCTTCGCGCTGACCCGCAACCGCCGGGTAGTAGGCTTTGCGCAGACCGACACGCGCAAAGCCCTGCGCCTGATAGACCTCAATGGCGCGCTGATGGCCGCTGCGCACCTCCAGCCAGAGCCAATCCGCGCCCTGCCCCTTGGCCCAGATCGCCAACGCATCGAGCATGACGCGGGCCCAGCCCTGGCGCTGGTATGCGGGCGCGACGGTGATGTTGAGCAGGTGCACCTCGTCCACGCCCTTCATGGCGACAAAATAGCCGAGCAACGTGTCCTGCGCCAGCAGCAACTGCGCCTGGTAGCCGGCGTGCAGAGAGTCCATGAAGTTGACGCGCTGCCAGGGATGGGCGTAGGCCTGCTGTTCCACTTGCAGCACAGCGTCCAGATTGGCTGTGCCCATGGCTTCAAACCGGACTTCCACCGGCTTTAGCACTGCACTCACAAGGCCGCCTTCAAGGCTGCGCGTTCCAGCGTGGTCTGCGCCACCTTGTCGCGAATGTAGAGCGGTAGCGCCTGCTCCGGCGGCACGGCGCCACCCGCAGCCAGCAGCGCTGGTGCCAGACGCAAGAGCGCCGCAGCATCGGGCAGGGCTTCGACGCGCACAGCGCCGCTCGCGGGCAAACGCGCGCCGTAGGCGGCAAAGACATTGCCAACGATGGCATCGGCAGTGGCGTCCAGCGCGTCTTCGGGGCGCAGCAAGCGGTAGTCGCTGGTCTGGCGCCACTGACCATGGTCCAAGGCATATCCTGCGGCGTACAACTCGTCCATGCGCGCGTCCAGCAACGCCAGCACGCGCCATTGCGCCTGCGGCGCGTTTTGAAAGCGCGCCGCTTCTGCCAGGCACAGCAGGGTGTCAATCGGCAACACCACAATGCCGGCGCCAAAAGCCAGCCCCTGTGCCACCGAGCAGGCCGTGCGCAGGCCGGTAAAAGAGCCGGGGCCGCTGCCAAAAACGATGGCGTCGAGATCGGTGTAGTTCAAATCAGCCTGGGCCATCAGCGCTTCAATGGCCGGAATCAACTCGGTCGAAGTCTGCGCGCCACCGGGACCACTGTGCAGCCAGACCGCATCCGGCGCGCCGCGCTGCAGCGCCACCGACATGCGCTCGGTGCTGGTATCAAACGCCAGCAGATTCATCGCCGCACCCCGGCGCGCACGCCAAACAAAATGCCCAGCGTCACCAGCGCCAGACCGGCCGCCAGGTTCCAGTACAGGGGCTCGCCCAGGAACAGCACGGCGCCAAAGGCCGAAAGCCCGGGCACCAGGGCCGTGATCATGGTGGAACGCACCGGGCCGAAATGCTGAATCATCTTGGTGAAGGCAATGCCCGAAATCACGACCGAGCCCAAGCCCTGGTACAGCGTCTGGAACAGCAACTGCGACAGTGGCGCCGTGAACAAATGACCGTCCACCGCGTGCGTCAGCAGTAGCACGGCATACAGCGGCACGAAACTCAGGAACGCGAAGGCCGTAACAGCGATGGTGGCGCGCACGGCATCGAGCGCATAGCTGCGCGCCAGCACGCTATAGGTGGACCAGCACATGGCCGCACCCATGAACATCAGATCGCCCTTCCAGACCGAGCCGCCATCGAACGCGCGCAACAGGCTGGCACCGCCCACCAGCAGATCGCCCACCACGATCAACCCCAGACCGAGCGCGCGCGCTGGCGTGACGCGCTCGCCCAGCAACAGCAGCGCCAACAGGGTCGTCCACAGCGGCAGGCTGCCGGGCATCAGCACCGAGGCGTGCCCGGCCGGGGCAAAAACAAAACCGTTGTAGGCAATCAGGGCGTAGAGCAGGCCACCAAACAGTCCGACCCGCAGCGTCACGCCCAGTGGCAGCGGCGACAGTCCGAACAGCGACGAATGCCCCTGACCCAGCGCGCGATCACGCCGCACCAGCCAGGCACCCCAGGGCAGCAACACCAGGCTGGCGCCCACCATACGGCAAAACACAATGTCAAAAGGCGTCAGGCTGCCGCCGCGCGCCGGATCGGCCGAGGCGCGCGCGATCAGGATGAACGAAGTCCAGATTCCAACCGTCACCACGGCGGCAATTCGACCCACGATGCGGGGCGAAAGAGCGGCGGATACAGGAGCTGAGGAAGACGGCATGGGCGCCATTATCCGTGGCCGCTGGCGGCAGCCGGATAATCGGGGCCTGTTCCTGCCCTGTCACGATCGATCCAAGCCACCCGCACCATGAGCGCCCCTGCCCTGCACGACATCATCGGCTACATCGCTGCTGTACTGACCACCGCCAGCTTTGTGCCGCAGGCCTGGCACACCTTCCGCACGCGCGATGTCAGCGGCATTTCGCTGGGCATGTACAGCGCCTTCACATCCGGCGTGAGCTGCTGGCTAATCTATGGTTTGCTGCTGCAGGCCTGGCCCATCGTCATTGCCAATCTGATCACGTTGGCGCTGGCACTGACAATCCTTTTGATGAAGCTACGCTACCGTTAGCAAATTTTTAATTCCCAGCGGGTATACCCCGATTTCCCTGGCTTTCTTTGGCTCCTATGATTTATATCAAAGAGAGCACGTCTGCTCCCAATTCTGAAGGAGACATATCGATGAGGAACTTCAAAGTTCTGGCCGCCGCGTTTGGCGCGGCCTTGCTGGTAGCTGCCTGCGGCGGCGGCGACGGCGGATCGCTGGGCACCCAGAACGCCGCCCCCGGTCGCGGCGCGTTGATGCAAACACCACCACCGCGCATCACCTCGATGACGGCGGCTGATTTCACCGCCCTCTTGACGGCCAAATCAGCAAGCCTGCTGCAACTGGCCGGAACGCCGGTTTGCGGCGTCGACGTGCAATACATCAAGTACGGTACGGTCGGAGCCAAAGGCGAAGCGACCGATGCCTCGGGCGCCCTGATCGTCCCCACCGGCAGCAACGCCAAGTGCACCGGCGCGCGCCCGATCGTGTTGTACGCCCACGGCACCAACATCACCAAGAGCTACAACCTTGCCAACATCACCGACGAGACCAATCAGGCTTTCTCGGAAGCAGTGCTGCTGTCAGCGCTGTACGCGGCACAAGGTTACATCGTGGTGGCGCCCAATTACGCGGGCTATGACAGTTCCAGCCTGAGCTATCACCCCTACCTCAATGCGGACCAGCAATCGAAAGAAATGATCGACATCCTGGCGGCCGCCAAGACCGCGCTGCCAACCCTGATGAACCCCACCACGGCCAGCGCCAAACTGTTTGTGACCGGCTATTCACAGGGCGGACACGTGGCGATGGCAACGCACCGCGCGATGCAGGCAGCGGGCATCCCCGTCACGGCCTCGGCGCCGATGTCGGGCCCTTATGCGCTGGCTGCGCAGTCGGATGCCACGTTCTACGGCATGGTCAACGCCGGCAGCACGATCTTTACGCCCATGATTTTCGGCAGCTACCAGCAAGCCTACGGCAATCTCTACAGCACGCCGGCTGACATCTACGAAAGCACCTATGCCACAGGCATCGAAAGCCTGCTGCCAGGCGCCTACGACTTCACCAGCGTGGTCACCAGCGGCAAGTTGCCGCAATTGGCGCTCTTTAACAGCACGCCGCCGGCTGCGGCTTTCGCCGCCATCACGCCGCCGACCGGCACCGGCGCCACCGACGCCCTGTTCGCCATGGGTTTTGGCACAAGCAACCTGATCAAAAACAGCGTACGTTTGGCCTACCTGGCCGATGCTGCGGCTCATCCGGACGGTATCTTCCCATCGGTACCCAATGGTGGTGCACCCATCAACAGCGGCATGCCCGCCACTGCTACCGCGGCCAACACGCTGCGCATTGCGGCCGCAAAGAACGACCTGCGCGGCTGGTCCCCGCAAGCGCCGGTACTGCTGTGCGGTGGCAATGGCGACCCAACCGTCTTCTACAGCCTGAACACATCGGTGATGGGCATGCTGTGGGCACCACAGGTTGCAGCACACCTGGTCACTTTGCTCGACGTGGATTCGGCCGTGACTGGGGCCAGCGACCCGTTCGCAGCCGCCAAGGTCGGCTTTGCGCAAACCAAGGCAGCAATGGCTGTAGCAGCCGGGGCCAATGCGGCCGCGGTGGTGACGGGCGGCTACCACGGCACCCTGGTGCCGCCGTTCTGCAACGCGGCAGCACGTGGCTTCTTCTCGCAGTTCTAACCCAAGGGAGCAAACACCATGAAAAAAATAATTCTCCACACCTGCGTGTTGACCGGCCTGGCACTGGCTGCGTCGGGTAGCGCCCTGGCCGAATCGGTGACCCTGAAACTGGGTTGGGCTGACGTGAATCCGAACTCTGCGGCGAGCGCGGTTACCGGCCCCTTCACCCCGGCGGATACGCTCGGACTCAAGGTACAGAAGCAAACAACCCTGTTTTTCAGCGCTGCAACCGACATCAGCAGCAACGTTGAACTTGAGTTGGCGCTCGGTGTGCCACCCAAGCATGACGGCACTCTCGTCATCCTGAAACCAAGCGGTGTTCCGGGTAGCGTCGCAGCGCTGGACGGCCAGGTTCTGTCACGCGTGCGGCAGGTAGCGCCAACACTGTTTGCGAACTACAAGTTCGGTGACAGCGCCAGCCAGCTTCGCCCCTTTGTCGGTGTCGGCCTGAATTTCACGCGCTTTGACCAGACTGAATCAACCGCCGTCAACGATGCCATGAACGGCGGGCCGACCACCATCAAGCTCAAGGACTCGTTCGGTCCAGCGTTCCAACTCGGTGCCTCCTACAAGCTGGGTGGCCCTTGGTCGCTCAACGGTTCCTGGTCCACAGCGCGGGTCCAGACCAAGTTGATGACCAACACGCTGGGTATCGTGCGCACGTCTGAAATCCTGTTTCATCCTTCAGTCTTTGTGCTGGCGGTGGGTTACAGTTTCTAAACTGATTGACCAAGAGAAAGGCCCTCAGGCAGCGATGCCTGAGGGCCTTTTCCATGCGGTTGGGTGGAACTGGCGGGAGGCGTACCCGGTTCAGCGCCAGTCCCGGCGCTGATCTCGCAGAAACGGTCTGTCGATCTGGCCTGCGAGCGAATCAATGTCATTTGCCAGCACCCCTGTTCTGGCGAAGTGCGCCTTCCAGTCGGCCACAACGGCACAAACCTTCTTCATTTGATCAGTGGCCTCGGTTTTCTTCATGCCGAACTGGTCACACTCGGACAGCGCATTCGCCAGAGTCGAGTCGGCGCCGCTCGATCCGACGCGCATCTGCTGGTAGCCCAGCGCCTGGCCAGAGGGAAGGACATCGAAGGCGGGTGAGAGTTCATACTCACCGCTGTCGGCCATCAGCAGCACATGGTTCTTCTCGTGGTCATCGGTGTTGTCGATCAGGATGTTGAACACCATGCGCCGGAACAGTTCTTTCATCTGCTCGCGGTTCAATCCACCCGACGCAACACCACGTCGGCGCAGCCACTGCGCCAGTTCAGGGTAAGCCAGCGCCTGCCCCGCCGCCTTGAGCGCCACATTGGCCGACAGTGCGTGCCGACGCAAACCTTGGCCACGATCAAAACGTTTGATTGCCAGCGCATGACCTTGACGGACTTTCACCGGCATCGTGCCAGCAACCCGGATGCCCGCCTGCTCGGCCAGCGTCATCGTGGCATGCTCCACCATGGGCGTGTCGATGGACTCAAAGGGCTCGTTGAATTTCAGCAGCCACGCTTGACCGTCCACGTTCAGCAGCGCCTTGGGGCGTGCGCCACCCAGCGTGGCGCCGGGGGCGATCAAGCGACGCTGGTGCTCATCAATGGGCTCACCCGCAAGGATCTGGCCAATGAGCCGCTCGATCTCTTGTGCGTCTGCAAGCAAGGGAAGCGGCCCCATGCCGCGCGCCAGATACTGGTCGGGCGACACCGACACGCCCAAGGCGCCGAAACGCTCGTCCCCAGCGTAGAAAAGGAAGTCCAGAACAGCAAGTCGCGCCGGCTTGTCAAGCAAGCGGATCACACGCTCACCCCAGCGGTCCGGCCGTGCATCATCCACCGCGCCTGCGGCAGTCTCCTTATCAACCGGGAAGAATTCACATTTGACCAGGGGCAGGTCTTCGCTGAGCGCAAAACCAGACTGCAGCCAGGCATCCCCATAAAGCAGCGACACACCCTTGGTTTGGCGCGCCATTCGAAGTTCCCCGACGAAAAGCGGTCTTTCAGGACGGCCGAGCCACCAGAGATAAAGTGAGTCGCCGGGCTGGTAGTTCTTGATGTCGAACGCGGTCATGTTGGGCCCCCGGTCGGCGCTACGCCATACAGTGACGCCGGCTTGCGCACCGCGCGCGCCTTGGCCACGCGCACGGCGTCCTCCAGGGCGCCCTGGTCGTGCTCCGGAGCAGCCAAGTCGGCAATGACCTGACTGCGACCCATCAGCCACAAGGCAGTGGCATAGACACCCATCGAGACGCTCGGGTCGCCCTTCTCCATGCGCATCAGAGTGGGTTCAGACACACCAATGCGTTGCGCCCAGGCCTTCAGCGGCTCACGGCGGCGCTTGCGGGCAACGGCCAGGTTTTCGCCAAGCTCACGCAGATGCACCCGCACCGCCGAAGGCATCGAATCAAGAGCATCTGATCGTTTTGACATAACGTATATATTAGCATTAAGCTTCTATATACAATTTATATGTTATTTGAATTGCCAAACCGAACTTCACAATCTTGCTGAGTCAAGCGAACGCCGTCACAGCTTCGTGCCACGGCCCAGGTAGACTCCCGTCACCGTACCGCGATGAGCCATATTGTGGGCAAGTTGCTGTGATTGAGCATTGGGGATTTCCCAAAAGAATGGCCCAACTGAAAACAGTTGGGCCAAGGGGATATGGTGGTGCAATGCGGACCTGGGTTCAAACTCGCTCTCAGAACAGGTGAGGAAAGATTCGGGTGTTTGCCCCCTGTTTGCGGAGATTGTCAATTTCACTTTATGAAATCTCCGCTATCCGAGCGTTGCAACCATCTCAATCTTTGGCGCAACAGACTGAACAAGCTTCTGAATGCCGTGTCCGGGGTTGGACTGCCGACTTGAGACGATCAGTCCCAATTTTTCCAACAACCCGACATCCTTGGTGATAGCCGAACGATTACGGCGCAAACGATTTGTCAACTCGTTGATGGTCTTGGGTTCATGCATGACCTCACTCATCAATCGACGACGCTCTTCAGACAAAACTGTGAACATCCGTTGCGGGTCTTCAAATGACAGTGTGACCTTGCCATCAAAGGCTTCGCCTCGATCAGCTCTGCGCGCAGCGTCCTTCGCGCGCTCGAAGAATCCGTCCACATCATCAGTGCGTATGACGACTTTGTTCATGATCTCTTTCCTCCAGTGGCCTTGACGATTGCCAGCCATTCCTGCTGGAACCTCTCCAAGGTTGCTTCGTAACTTATAAATTCAACCGCTCGGACATCACCCATGTAATGCCGGTGGTGGAAGCCATGGGCATTGTCAAAACCAAGCACTCGACCGTTGTCCATTTGGTAAATCGCGTGGTTTATGTAGGCCAGGTTGTAGCGGGTCACAACCGTAACGCCCTTCTGCTGGTAGCCCCAAACCTCGAAACTCAGAATGCCCCCGCCCGACTTCGGTCTGAGCTCGAAGCGCTCCTGCTCGAGCAAGGCTTCAATGGGTTTCTTAACCATGGCTCCATTATATTCAGGTGTGCCTTATCGTAGCACACCTGTGGCAATTTCCAGTTCAATGCCTCAATCGTAGACCATGTGTTGATTTCCACGCAAACTTGACCCCGGTTTTCCATTCAATACTGACCCCACCTGTTGCAGTTTAAAGCCTTGTAATTGGGCTGTGGACAAGTTCAAAGAGTTGTTGTTTCTCCTTCTTGGCTTGTTGGCTGTTTGAC
>CAIWNX010000215.1 GCA_903914175.1 uncultured beta proteobacterium
ATCACCGAGCCGCAGATTCTGCTGATGGTCGAGCCCTTGTCCGCGCTCGACGTGCAGACCCGCGTCCTGCTGCACGATGAGTTGCTCAAGCACTGGACGCAGTCCAGGGCCTCGGTGGTATTCGTGACACACGACCTGGAAGAAGCGATTGCGCTGGCCGACAAGGTCTTTGTGCTGACCTCGGGGCCGGCCACCGTCAAGTCGGTCTACACCATCGACATCCCGCGCCCGCGCATCGTGAGCGAAATCCGTTATGACAAGGCCTTCATCGACATCGCCCGCACGATCTGGGAAGACCTGCGCGACGAAGTGCTGCGCGGCGCCGCGCGTGACGAAGCCAAAGTTAGCTGAACCATGACCAACACAACAACTTCCAGCGCCCCGGTCTTTCAGCCCGGCACCTCCGACGCCGAGATCGAAGCCGCTGCCGCACTGGCGGCGCGCCGGCGCTACTACACGGTCTATTTCTGGCGCTACTTCATCCTGGTCGCCTTCCTGGGCGGCTGGCAACTGGCGGTCGGCTTCAAACTGATCGACCCGTTCTTCTTCTCCAGCCCCTGGGCCATCGTGCTGCGCTTGCAGGAATGGATCGTGGACGGCACGTCGGAAGGCCCGCTCTGGTTCCACCTCTGGGTCACAATGGAAGAGTCGCTGCTGGGCTTCTTCTCGGGCTCCATCGCCGGCATCATTGCTGGCATCGCCCTGGGGCGCAACCGCATGCTGGCCGATGTGTTCTCGATCTACATCAAGGTCATCAACTCGGTGCCGCGCGTGGTGCTGGCACCGATCTTCATCATGATCTTCGGCCTGGGTCTTACCTCCAAGGTGGCGCTGTCCTTTGTCATGGTGTTCTTCGTCGTGTTCTCCAACGCCTTTCAAGGCGTGGTGGAAGCCGACCGCAACCTGCTGGCCAACGCGCAGATCCTGGGCGCCAAGGGCTGGCAACTGACGCGCTCGGTGGTGATTCCATCGGCCATGAGCTGGATTTTTGCCTCGCTGCACGTGAGCTTCGGCTTTGCCATCGTTGGCGCCATCGTTGGTGAATTTGTCGGCGCCCGTTACGGCATCGGCCTTCTCATCAACGTCGCCAAGGGCTCATTCGACGCCGCCGGCATGTACGCGGCAATCGTCATCATCATGGTCGTGGCCCTGGCCGCGGAATATGCCATGACCCATGTTGAAAACAAACTCGCCAAGTGGCGTCCGGCGCCGCTACAGGAACTGCACTGAACCCCTGCGTCAGGCGGCATAAACAAAAAGGGCTCCCGACAGGAGCCCTTTTTTTGTGCCGCCTGATGGGGATCACTCTTCGACAAACGCCTCTTCGCGTTTGGCCTTGATGGATGGCAGCAGCACAATGACCAGCATCAGCGCGGCGGCGGCGAGCAAGCCTGCCGAGAGGCCGCGCGTTACGAACACGCTCCAGTCACCACGTGACAGCAGCAGTGCGCGGCGCAGGTTCTCCTCCATCATTGGCCCCAGGATAAAGCCCAGCATCATGGGTGAGGGCTCCATGCCGAGCTTGTTGAAGGCGTAGCCGATGAAACCAAAACCCGCCACCAGC
The DNA here is from genome assembly GCA_903914175.1 of uncultured beta proteobacterium. Lineage (GTDB taxonomy): Bacteria > Pseudomonadota > Gammaproteobacteria > Burkholderiales > Burkholderiaceae_C > Rhodoferax. The sequence continues at coordinate 1,565 of CAIWNX010000215.1, forward strand.
CAGATGTCAAAGGTGCTGTTGTTGGTGGTGTAGACACCGATGGCACAAAACAACACGATGGCCGGAAACAGCCAGCGATAGGGCACGGTCAACAACTTGATCCACATGCCGATCAACGGCAGGTTCAGAATGATCAGCATGGCGTTGCCAATCCACATCGAGGCGATCAACCCCCAGAACAGTTCCGGGTTGCTGGTCATGACCTGAGGACCGGGCTGAATGTTGTGGATGGTCATGGCGCCGACCATCAGCGCCATCACGGCGTTGGGTGGAATACCCAGCGTCAGCAGCGGAATGAACGAGGTTTGCGCGCCGGCATTGTTAGCCGACTCGGGACCCGCCACACCACGGATATTGCCCTTGCCAAACGGCACCTCGCCGGGCTTACTCTTGAGTTTCTTCTCCAGCGCATAGGCAGCAAACGAGGCCAGCAAGGCGCCGCCACCGGGCAGAATGCCCAGTGCGGAACCCAGAAAAGTACCGCGCAGCACGGCCGGCGTCATGTTCTTGAAGTCCTGCTTGGTCGGCCACAGACCCTGCACCTTGGCCGTGAAAACTTCACGGTGCTCTTCCGGCAATGCCAGGTTCGAGATGATTTCCCCATAGCCGAATACGCCCATGGCCACGGCAACAAAGCCGATACCGTCGGTCAGTTCAGGGATGTTGAAGCTGTAGCGTGCCACGCCTGAGTTGACGTCAGTGCCAACCAGCCCCAGCAGCAAGCCCAGAATGATCATCGCAATCGCTTTCAGCAGCGACCCAGAGGCCAGCACGACGGCGCCAATCAAACCCAGAATCATGAGCGAGAAATATTCGGCCGGGCCGAACTTGAAGGCCAGTTCGGTCAGCGGTGGCGCAAAGGCGGCCAGGATCAGCGTGCCGACGCAGCCGGCGAAGAAAGACCCCAGGCCGGCAGCGGCCAGCGCTGGTCCGGCTCGACCCTGACGTGCCATCTGGTAGCCGTCAATGCACGTGACAATCGATGACGATTCTCCCGGCAGATTGACCAGGATGGCGGTGGTGGAGCCGCCGTACTGTGCGCCGTAATAAATACCGGCCAGCATGATCAGCGCCGACACCGGCGGCAGCGCGTAGGTGGCTGGCAACAGCATGGCGATGGTGGCCACCGGGCCGATGCCGGGCAGCACGCCGATCAGGGTACCCAGCACACAACCGATCAAGGCATAGAGCAGGTTGATGGGGGTAAAGGCAACGCCAAAACCGAGTGAAAGATTTGCGATCAGATCCATGTGCTTTCTTCCTTCAGCCGGTGATAAATGTGGGCCAGACCTGAATCTGGAGCTTGAGCAGCAGGATGAAGGTCACGTAGCTGCCGGCGACCAGAATCGCCGCCAGGATCAGGATTTCCTTGAGGATGAACTCGGTGCCGGCCTTGGCCGCAATCAGGGTCAGGGCAATGATGGCGATCACCATGCCCATGGCCGGTATCTTCAGGCTGGGCAGGCCGCCGAGCAGCACGCCGAACGCGACATTTGCGGCGACGATGTAGCCCACCGGACGCCAGATCCATTTGCCGATCTTGTCGCCATCCTCGGTTTCCACGACCAGCGCCTTGAAGGCGACGACCGCTCCGATGATGGCTAGCAGCAAGCCCAGCATCAGCGGGAAATAGCCCGGACCCATGCGCGCGCCAGTACCCACCGTGTAGGTGGTCGCACCCCAGGCAAAAGCACCGCCTACGGCCATGAAAACCACACCGGAAAAAAAGTCTTTTTGACTCTTGATATTCATTCACTCACTCCTGCAAAAACAGACGCGCTATTGTGCACGGTAAACCGTGTGGGCAAACCTGTGGCTTTCCCCCATGTCCCACGCGCGACCCTGCTCAACTCAAGGGCGGCGTTGCCGACAACACCTCGTCCAGAACGGTCAGACCTTCGGCGACGCGTTGCGCGCCGGCCAGCCGCAGCGGGCGCATGCCGTCAACGATGGCCTGGCGCTTGAGTGCATCGGCGTTGGGCTCGCGCGTGACCTGCGCCTTGAAGGGTTCGGTGACCACCAGCAACTCGTACAGACCGGTGCGACCGCGAAACCCGCTCATGCGGCAATCGACGCAGCCCACCGACTTGAAGGGTTGATAGCTGCCCTTGATGGTCCAGGGCTCGACGCGCTGCGCCAGTGCTTCGATCGTGCTGGTGCTGTCGGGTAGCTTGCACTGCGGGCACAGCGTGCGCACCAATCGCTGCGCCAGCACACCCAGCAGCGTGGCATTGATCAGATAGGCCGGCACGCCGAGTTCGAGCAATCGCGTCACAGCCGATGGCGCGTCGTTGGTGTGCAGCGTGGAGAACACCAGATGTCCGGTCAGCGCCGCCTGCACCGCCATCTCGGCGGTTTGCTGATCGCGGATTTCGCCGACCATGATGATGTCGGGGTCCTGCCGCATCAAGGCACGCACGCCTTCGGGAAAGCCGAAATCAAGTTGCGGTTGAACCTGGGTCTGATTGAAAGCAGGCTCGATCATCTCGATCGGGTCTTCGATCGTGCTGACGTTGACCTCTTCGGTGGCCACGCGCTTCAAGGTGGCATACAGCGTGGTGGTCTTGCCGGAGCCGGTCGGACCGGTTACCAGGATGATGCCATTGGGGCGCTTGACCAGTTCCTCCCAGCGCTGCGCGTCGTGCGCCGAAAAACCCAGCGCATCGAAATCCTTGACCGTGGTCTCGGGATCGAAGATGCGCATCACCATCTTCTCGCCAAATGCGGTCGGCAGCGTTGACAAGCGCATTTCAATTTCGTCGCCGCCGGGGTTGCGTGTTTTGATGCGGCCGTCCTGCGGGCGGCGCTTCTCGACCACATCCATGCGGCCCAGCAGCTTGATGCGCGCCACCATCGCGGTCAGCACGCCCATGGGCATTTGATAGACCGGGTGCAGCACGCCGTCAATGCGAAAGCGGATCACGCCCTGCTCGCGCCGGGGCTCCAGGTGAATGTCACTGGCACGCTGGTCAAAAGCATACTGCCAGAGCCAGTCCACCACCTGGACCACGCTCTGGTCATTGGCATCGATCTGCTTGCTGCTCTTGCCCAGTTCCACCAGTTGCTCGAAGCTGGCACCACCGGCACTGGCGCCGGCCTTGCCCGCTGCCTTGACCGATTTGGCCAGCGCAAAAAACTCGGCCGTGTAGCGCTGGATTTCCTGCGGACTGGCCAGCACCCGGCGCACGCTGCGGCGAGCCTGACGCTCGACCTCGGCCACCCAGTCGGTGATGAAGGGCTCGGTAACGGCGATCACGACCTCGCTGGCGCTGACCTGGACCGGCAATATTTTGTGCCGCTCGGCATAAGCGGCGCTGAGCGTATCGGCGACCTTGCTGACATCGACTTTGAGCGGATCGATGCGCAGATAGTCCATGCCGGCACGCCCTGCCAGCCATTGCGTCAACGCCTCGATGTCGAGCGCCTTGGCGTCACTGGCGCGGCGCACCGAAACGCTGGCCAGGCGCAGCAGCGGATGCTGCGCGCTCTCGGCCTGCGCACAGCGCGCCGTGATGCGCTGGGCCTCTTCGGCGCTAATCACGCCATCAGTTTGCAGCCACTCAACCAGACGGCGCCAATCAAGCGGACCACTGAATGCGATGGCAGATGCGGATTTGGATCGGATAGTCGAATTCATGTCAGCAATGGTTTGAAGACCCGCACCCATTTGGTCGCTGGCAGACCCCAGCGGGTTTGAATATCACCCGCACGCGGGGTCAGCAACTCGCGCCGGGGCCGCATCGGGGTGCGCTGTGCCAGCACCACGGTATTGCCTTCGCGCGTGGGCTTGAAGGCCCACACTGCATCGGCACTGAAAGCGGCAGAGATCTTTTCCACCGTGCGCACAAAGCTTGACGAGCGACCAAACAGATTGACCGTCATGCAGCCGTCGGCGGTAAGCAAACGCCGGCAGTGCGAATAAAACGGCAGGCTGTCGAGCACCGGTGTGGCGGCCTCGTGGTCGTACAAATCAACCTGCAGCGCATCGACCGTGCCCCACCATTTGGCGTCCTGAATTTCCTGTGCGGCATCGGCCAGCACGATCTGCAAGCGGCTGTTCTCCGCCGGCAACTTGAACCAGCCGCGACACGCCACCAGCACCTGCGGGTTGAGTTCGATGGCGGTGGTCTTCATGCGCAAGACCTTGTGGCTGAACTTGGTCAGCGAGGCCGCACCCAGGCCAAGCTGCATGGCATGGCGCTGCGACACGCTATCGGGCTCGACAAACAGCAGCCAGGCCATCATGCGCTGGATGTACTCATGGTAGAGCGCGGTTGGCTCGTCAATCACCATGGTGCCCTGAATCCATTCCGTGCCCAGATGCAGATGGCGCAGCGGGCCGTCATCGGAGAAGTTGACTTCAGGCAGAGTGGGTGTGCGTTTTTTCACGATGCAGGCATTATCACCAAACGCCAGGCAACAGGTCGCGCAGGCGCGGCAACGCCACCAGCGTGTTGCGACAGGTGGCGGCGGCCAGCGCGTCAACCGACAAGCCGCGCAGCGCCGCCAGTTCGGTGCCGATACGCGGCAACTCGGCTGGCTCGTTGCGGCCCTGCGCAGCGCCGCCGGCACGCTGCTCGGCGCTCCGGTACAGCCATTGCGGCGGCATGTCGGGCGAATCCGTTTCCAGCACCAGGGCGTCGAGCGGCAGACTGACAGCGAGCCGGCGCAGTTGCAACGCGCGCTCAAAGGTCAGTGCGCCGCCAAAGCCGAGCTTGAACCCGAGTGCGATAAAGGCCTGGGCCTGCTGCGCGCTGCCGTTGAAGGCGTGGGCGATGCCGCTCCAGGCACGGCCCTGCGCCGTGTCGCGCAAGCCCTTGAGTACGCCATCGACCGAACGCCGCACGTGCAACAGCACCGGCAAATCATGCTTGCGCGCGAGCTTCAACTGCTCCTGGTAAAAAAATTCCTGGCGCTCGCGCAAAGGTGACTGGCATAACGCCGGCACAAAGAAGTCAAGCCCAATCTCGCCGACTGCCACCAGACGCGGGTCGTCGCGGTAGCGCAGCAAGTGCGCGTCAAGCGTCGCCAGATCGGCATCGCCGGCCTGCGCCACATAGAGCGGGTGAATGCCCAGCGCGTAGCTGTCGGCACCGGCGTGGGCCAGTTGGCGCACGGTGTCAAAATTGCCGACCTCAACCGCCGGCAGCACACAGTGCACGACCTGGCACGCGCGTGCCCGCGCCCGCACCGCTGCTGCGTCGGCAGCAAACTCGGCGGCGTCAAGGTGGCAATGGCTGTCAATCCAAAGTGGCATACCGGGAAAATACCATAGCCCGGTCATTGAATTGACATCAGAGTGTCATGCGCCTACATTAATCTTCGCCGCGGCGTGTTCAAGTCAACCCGCTGGCACCAGGATTCAATGCTGTCGTCCTCTTCAATCAAGGAGCTACCCATGAAAACTCACCGCACCCTCATTGCTACCAGCGTTCTCGCGCTTGGTCTGGCCGGCTCGGCGCTGGCGCAGGAAAAAACCTTTCGCCTGCTGACCTGGGCCGATTACGCCCCGGCTGACATCGTGGCCCAGTTCGAGAAGGAAAGCGGCTACAAGGTGGAGCTCACGCTCTCCAACAATGAAGAGATGATTTCCAAACTGCGCGCCACGGGCGGTGCCGGTTTCGATCTGGCGCAACCGTCGCAGGACCGCATCACCGGGCCACAGCAGGAATTTGGCATCTACAAGCCGATGGACCTGAGCAAACTCAAGGCCGAGTTGTTCATCCCCTCGATGCTCGACGCCACCAAGAAGAACACGACACTCGCCGGCAAGGTCTACGGCCTGCCCCACATCTGGGGCACGGATGGCCTGGTGGTCAACACCAAGCTGACCAAGATGGGCGACTACCCGGACCTGTGCCGCGCTGACGTCAAAGGCAAGACCGCCGTGCGCCTGAAACGCCCGACCCTGCTGGCCTTTGCCTTCGCCTCTGGCAAGGACCCGTTTGCGCTGTACAACGACGCCAAGGCCTATGGCGCGTTGATGGACGAGGTCGGCAAGACCCTGATCGCCTGCAAGGGCAATCTGAAATTCTTCTGGGACAACAAGGACCAGTTGCTCAACGGCATGCGCACCGGCGAGATCGTCGGCGCCATGATGTGGGACACGGGCGGCTGGAAGCTCAATGGCGAGAAGGCCGAGATCCAGTTCATCGCACCGAAGTCCGGCGCACTGGGCTGGATTGACACCTTCGCCATTCCGGCCAAGGGCAAGAACGACGCTGCCGCCTACGCCTGGATCAACTTCAACATGCGCCCCGAGATCGCGGCCAAGGTCGGCGCTTCGGCTGGCAACTTCACCGCCTCCAAGGGCGCGGATCAGTTGGCTGATGCCAAGCTCAAAGCGCAGTTCGCCGCCAGCTTCCCCGAAGCCGCACTCAAGAACGTGAAGTGGTACCCGGCCGTGCCCGCTGGCATCGAAGACATCGAAGGCCGCGTGCTGGACCGCGTCAAGGCTGCAAACTAGATGGCCCCCACGTTCGGCACTTCGCCGAACGGAGCCCCACCTGACCTGCAAGCCGAGCGCTTGAGCAAGCGCTTCGGCGATTTTCGCGCAGTGGACGAGTTGTCTTTCAGCGTAGCGCGCGGCAGTTTCTTCTCCATCCTCGGACCTTCGGGCTGCGGCAAAACCACGCTGCTGCGCATCATCGCCGGCTTTCTGAGCCCGGACACGGGAGAGGTCCGCATTGGCGGCAAACCGATGCACGGCGTGCCGCCCAACAAGCGCCCGGTCAACATGGTGTTCCAGCATCTGGCGCTGTTTCCCATGATGTCGGTCGGCGACAACGTCGCCTACGGTCTGGCACGGCGCGGTGTTGCCAAAGACGAGATCAAACGCCGGGTCGGCGACATGCTGGAGCGCGTCAGCCTGCCCGGTGCGCAGGACAAGCGCATCGAGCAGTTGTCGGGCGGGCAGAAGCAGCGCGTCGCCATCGCGCGCAGCCTGGTGCTCGAACCCACGCTGCTGCTGCTCGACGAGCCGCTGGGGGCGCTGGACCTGAAACTGCGCGACCACATGAAGATCGAGCTCAAGCAATTGCAGGCCGCCATCGGCACCACCTTTGTCTACATCACACACGACCAGTCCGAAGCCCTGGTGCTGTCGGACCATGTGGCGGTGATGAACGAGGGCCGCTTCGAGCAGATCGGCACACCGCAGGATCTCTACTACGCGCCGCAGACGCCGTTCGTGGCCGGCTTTGTCGGCGCCAACAACGCCGTGCGGGGGCGCGCCACGCAGGTCAATGGCGACACGGTGACGCTGGCCAGCGAGAACGGGCTGGTGATCACGGCGCGCGCCATGGGAACGGTGCGCGTCGGCGATACGGTGCAGGCCTTTGTGCGCCCCGAAGTGGCCAGCCTGTCGCGCACGCCGTCACCTTTCACTGAGGCTGGCGTGCCGCATTACCAGGCCCGCATCGACAACCTGCTGTTCGATGGCGCCAATTCGGCCGTGCTGCTGCACGAAGAAAGTTCCGGCACCGAGTTCCGCATCGCCCTGCCGCAGACCGGCCACCTGTCAGACCTGGTGGTGGGCGAGCGCGTGCACTTCGGCTTTGACCCGCAACTGGCCGTGTGCTTTGCTGCCGGTAACGACCATGCCCGGTGACGACGCCAACGCCAGTCGCGACCCGGCGCGGCTGCTGCTCATGCTGCTGCTGGCGCCAGCGCTGCTGTGGCTGCTTGGCCTGATCCTGCTGCCGCATGTGGAGCTCGGCATTCTGTCGTTGCGGGCACGCGTGGCGCCGCGTGTCTATGAGCCGAGTCTGGCGCAGTTCCGCACCTTCATCGAAGAGCCGCTTTACTGGAACACCTTTGTGCGCACCGCCACGATGTCGATCGTGTCCACCGCCATTACGCTGCTGCTGGCGTTCCCGATTGCCTGGACCATCGCCAAGATCGCGCGTGGCCGCGTCAAATCGATGCTGTTCGTGCTGTGCCTGATTCCGTTCTGGGTCAGCGAAACCGTGCGCACCCTGGGCTGGATGATTCTGCTGCGCGAGTCCGGCGTGCTGCCGGCCCTGATGGTGCACCTGGGCCTGACGCCGGCACCGGTTGAGTTGCTCTACCACGACGCCACGATTGTGGTCGGGCTGGTTTATACCTCGATGCTGTTCATGGTCGTGCCGCTGATCAGTGCGCTCGAGAGCCTGGACGATTCGCTGATCGAAGCCGCCTACGATCTCGGCGGCAACGGCTGGTCCATCCTGCGGAGAATCGTGATCCCGCACGCCGCGCCCGGCATTGTGGCGGGCTGCATCGTGGTCTTTATGCTGACGCTGGGCAACTACCTGACGCCAACGCTGCTCGGCGGCAAAAACTCGCAGTGGTTCACCGAGCAGATCTACACCCAGTTCATCACCCGCTTCAACTGGGAGCAGGGTGCGGCCTTTGGTTTCCTGCTGCTGGGCTTGAGCACGGCCATCGTCTGGCTCGGCCTGAAACTCAGCGGTCAACGCTTTGGCGAGGTCATGCAAAACACATGATTCCCTCCCTACCGCGACCGCTCTGGCTGCGCGCCGGCACCGTGTTCTACGCGCTGGCCTTCTTCGCCTTTTTGTTCCTGCCGCTGCTGGTGGTGGCGGTATTCGCCTTCAACGACGCACCCTATCCGGCGCCGCCCTGGCGCGGCTTCACGCTCGACTGGGTACTCTCCGGCGCGCCGGGCAGCGGAAGGCGTGGCCTGTTTGCCGACAAGGCGATGCTGCACAGCCTGTGGACCAGCATGGTCGTGGCCTGCTGGGCAACGCTGCTGTCGGTGCTGGTCGGCACCGTTAACGCCTTCCTGATCGAACGCACGCAGTTTCGCGGCAAGCAGGCGCTCTCGCTGCTGATGCTGGCACCGCTGGTGATACCGGGCGTGATCCTGGGCATCTCGATCCTGGCCTTCGCCAGCCGCATCGCCAATCTGGCCGACGACCTGTGGCGCCTGGAAATCGATTTTCTGCGCCCGGGTCTGCCACTGGTGGTGCTGGGGCAGTTCTCCTTTATCGTGTCGATCGCCACCCTCACCATCACGGCGCGCCTGAAGCGCTTTGATCGCACACTCGAAGACGCGGCCTACAACCTGGGCGCGTCCCGCGCCGCCGTGTTTACCACCATCACCCTGCCCTATCTGCAGCCGGCGCTGATCGGCGCGGCCGCCATTTCTTTCCTGATGTCGTTCGAGAACTTCAACACCACGCTGATGCTGGTGGGATCGGACGCGCCGCTGACGGTCATGATGTACGGCCGCATGCGCGAAGGCGCAACGCCGGTGCTCAATGCGGTCAGCCTGTTCCTGATGGTGGCGTCGGCCATACTGGCGCTGACCTTGCTGCGCGGGGACAAGGCAAAAGGCGCGCGTTGAGGCCGGTGGCTTTGGTCATTGCGGGCCCCGACCCGCAATCCAGGGTTCAGAAGGCACTGGATCCCGGATCAAGTCCGGGATGACAACCGGAGATGGGACGACAACCGGAGATGGGACGACAACCGGAGATGGGACGACAACCGGAGATGGGATGACAACTGCAGCGTCCCCGTATTACGCCTTCGGCTTCATACGGGCTACGACAAACGCCCCTGCACCAGATGCAATTGCCGGCCACAACGCGCGGCCAGCGACGCGTCGTGGGTGACGACGATGAAGGCCGTGCCTTGGGTGCGTGCCAGCTCCAGCATCAGTTCGAAAACGCCATCGGCCGTGCTGCGATCCAGGTTGCCAGTGGGCTCATCGGCCAGCACGCAGGCCGGTCGCGTGACCAGGGCGCGTGCGATGGCCACGCGCTGGCGCTCGCCGCCGGAGAGCTCGGCCGGGCGGTGCAGCAAACGCGCCTGCAGTCCGACACGACCCAGCATGTCAGCCGCGATCTGGCCCGACTGCGCAGGCGTCATGCGCCGAATCCACAGCGGCATGGCAACGTTGTCCTGCGCGCTGAACTCGGGCAGCAGATGGTGGAACTGGTAAACAAAACCCAGGTGCTGGTTGCGCAAGCGCCCCTGTGCCGCAGCGTCTTGTTGCGCCAGGTCCTGCCCCTGCAAGCAGACCGAGCCGCTGGTCGGTGCGTCGAGCCCACCGAGCAAATGCAGCAGCGTGCTTTTTCCGGAACCCGATGCGCCGACGATGGCCAGCGTCTCGCCGGCATGCACATCGAGGTCAACGCCTTGCAGCACGGTGACATCGAGCCGGCCTTCGGTGAAACGCTTGGTCAGGCCACGCGCACTCAGGACGACTTCGCCGCCGGGCTGCGCGTTATCAACCGCAAGAACAGGTGCCATCTCACTCATAACGCAGCGCCTCTGCCGGATTGACTTGCGAAGCGCGCCAGCTCGGATAGAGCGTGGCGAGGAAGGCCAGCACCAGCGAGATCAGGGCAATGGGCAGGATGTCGGCCTGCTGCGGTTCGCTCGGCATGCGGCTGATCAGGTAAATGTCTTTGGGCAGGAAACTGGCGTGGAACAGCTGCTCCAGCGCCGGCACGATAACGTCGATGTTGTAGGCAATGCCCAGCCCCAGCGCGAGGCCGGCCAGGGTGCCGATGACGCCGACCATGGCGCCCTGCACGACGAAGATGCCCATGATCGAGCGCGGACTGGCACCGAGCGTGCGCAGGATGGCGATATCGGCACGCTTGTCGGTGACTGTCATCACCAGCGTCGAGACCAGGTTGAAAGCGGCCACCGCCACGATCAGGGTGAGGATGATGAACATCATGCGTTTTTCCACCTGCACGGCGGCAAACCAGCTGCGGTTCTGCTGTGTCCAGTCGCGCACATACAAATCGCCACTGAGACTGCGCGAGAGTTCGGCG
>CAIWNX010000216.1 GCA_903914175.1 uncultured beta proteobacterium
ACATCTGTGGGGCTCAGCCGACCCGCTCGAGCCACCTTGGTACCCGTTTCACAACACTACTGGAGTACTCACCATGAGCAAAAAGCCCGTCCGCGTGGCCGTCACCGGCGCAGCAGGTCAAATCGGTTACGCAATCCTGTTTCGCATCGCCTCTGGCGAAATGCTGGGCAAGGACCAGCCCGTCATTCTGCAACTGTTGGAAGTGCCGATGGAGAAGCCGCAACAGGCTCTGCAGGGCGTCATGATGGAATTGCAGGACTGCGCCTTCCCGCTGTTGGTCGGTATGGAAGCCCATGCGGATCCAATGACAGCTTTCAAGGATGCTGATTACGCGTTGTTGATCGGCTCGCGTCCGCGTGGTCCGGGGATGGAGCGTGCGGAGTTGTTGGCCGTTAATGGCGCCATCTTCACGGCGCAGGGCAAGGCACTCAATGCGGTGGCAAGCCGTAACGTCAAGGTGTTGGTGGTCGGTAACCCGGCCAATACCAATGCCTACATTGCCATGAAGAGTGCGCCGGACCTGCCAAGCAAGAACTTTACCGCCATGCTGCGCCTGGACCATAACCGCGCTCTGAGCCAATTGGCTTCCAAGACTGGCAAGGCTGTCGCTGACATTGAAAAGATGGCAGTCTGGGGCAATCACTCGCCGACCATGTATGCCGATTACCGCTTTGCCACGATCGGTGGCGCCAGCGTCAAGGACATGATCAACGACCACGAGTGGAACGTCAACACCTTCCTGCCCACGGTGGGCAAACGCGGTGCTGCCATCATCGCCGCGCGTGGTGTGTCGTCGGCCGCATCGGCCGCAAACGCAGCCATTGATCACATGCGCGACTGGGCACTGGGCAGCAATGGCCGCTGGGTCACCATGGGCATTGCGTCCAATGGCCAGTACGGCATTCCGAAAGACACCATGTTTGGTTTCCCCGTGACGTGTGAAGGTGGCGAATACAAGGTTGTGGAAAATCTTCCGGTTGACACGTTCAGCCAGGAATGCATCAACAAGACCCTCAAAGAACTGCAGGAAGAGCAGGCCGGCGTGGCGCACCTGCTTTAGTCGGCTGGCCGTTGTCAGTCAGCCTCGCGTGGCGTTGATTCGCGAGGCTGGCGTAGTTGAATGGGATGTTGGCAAATTGCATGGTGTTTGCCGCGCCGATCGGCGAGTACCCGGTTTTGGGTGCCATCCTGGTTAGTCGTGTTTGGAACGCCATGAGATGTGTTGTCGCCGCCCGGCTTCTCGTTGTGCCTGGCTTGATGCAGGCGCAGATCCGGCAATTGACCGCAGATTCTTTTTCCGGAAACCCCGGTATTCTTGACGCGTCCATGAACGGTGCTGAACATGAGGTTGAGTGACCGGCTGCTCTAACGACAGCTCAAGTATTTTGTTGATGATTAGGAGTTGATGATGTTGAAGAGTTACCGCGCCCATGTTGCCGAACGTGCGGCCCTTGGCATTCCCGCGCTGCCCTTGTCTGCGAAGCAGACGGGTGAATTGATTGAACTGCTGAAGAGTCCGCCTGCGGGCGAAGAAGCGACATTGCTCGAACTGATCACGCATCGGGTGCCGGCTGGCGTTGATGACGCGGCAAAAGTCAAGGCCAGTTATCTGGCAGCGGTGGCCCATGGTACGGAGAAGTGCTCGCTCATTTCGCGTGAAAAGGCCACCGAACTGCTGGGTACCATGCTGGGGGGCTACAACATCAGCCCGCTGGTGGATTTGCTCGACGATCCGGTCGTGGCGGGTGTCGCAGCCAGCGGCCTGAAGAAGACCTTGTTGATGTTCGATCAGTTCCATGACGTCAAGGAAAAGGCCGATAAGGGCAATGCAGCAGCCAAGGGTGTGTTGCAGAGTTGGGCTGATGCCGAATGGTTTACCTCTCGACCGGAGGTGCCACAGTCAATCAAGCTGACGGTGTTCAAGGTCGATGGCGAAATCAACACCGATGATTTGTCGCCAGCGCCGGACGCTTTCAGCCGCCCGGATATTCCAATGCACGCCCTGGCCATGCACAAGAATGCGCGTCCTGGCATCGTGCCGGAAGAAGACGGCAAACGCGGTCCGGTCAAGTTCATCAATGACCTGAAGGCCAGAGGCAATCTGGTGGCCTATGTGGGTGACGTAGTGGGTACCGGTTCTTCGCGCAAGTCGGCAACCAATTCGGTTCTGTGGTTTACCGGCGAAGACATTCCGTTTGTTCCGAACAAGCGTTTTGGTGGCGTCTGCCTTGGTGGAAAAATTGCACCAATCTTCTACAACACCATGGAAGACTCGGGTGCCCTGCCAATCGAACTTGACGTCAGCCAGATGAAGATGGGTGACGTGGTGGAACTGCGCCCCTACGACGGAAAAGCATTCAAGGACGGCAAGGAAATCGCGTCTTTCCAGGTCAAGAGTGACGTGCTGTTTGACGAAGTACGAGCTGGTGGCCGCATTCCGCTGATCATTGGTCGTGGTCTGACCGCCAAGGCGCGCGAGGCTTTGGGATTGCCGGTCAGTACGCTGTTCCGCTTGCCAACAAATCCGGTTGACACCAAAAAGGGGTTCACGCTGGCGCAAAAGATGGTTGGTCGCGCTTGCGGCCTGCCGGTGGTCAATGGGGCGCAGCAGGGCGTTCGTCCTGGCACTTACTGTGAACCCAGGATGACCAGTGTCGGCTCGCAGGACACCACGGGCCCAATGACGCGCGACGAACTCAAGGACCTGGCTTGCCTGGGCTTTAGCGCCGACCTGGTCATGCAGTCGTTTTGCCATACCGCCGCTTACCCAAAGCCGGTGGATGTGAAGATGCACCATGAATTGCCCGAATTCATGAGCACGCGCGGCGGTGTTCCGCTGCGTCCGGGTGACGGCATCATCCACAGCTGGCTCAACCGCATGCTGTTGCCCGATACCGTGGGTACGGGCGGCGACAGCCACACGCGTTTCCCGATCGGTATCAGTTTCCCTGCTGGTTCCGGTCTGGTCGCCTTTGGCGCTGCCACCGGTGTCATGCCGCTGGATATGCCCGAGAGTGTGCTGGTGCGTTTCAAAGGCAAGTTGCAACCGGGCGTGACCTTGCGTGATTTGGTCAATGCGATTCCGTTGTACGCCATCAAAGCGGGTCTGCTGACTGTTTCCAAGCAGGGCAAGAAGAACATCTTCTCAGGACGGATTCTGGAAATTGAAGGGTTGCCTGATCTCAAGGTTGAGCAGGCTTTCGAGCTGAGCGATGCGTCGGCCGAGCGCAGTGCCGGTGGCTGCACGGTGCACTTGAACAAGGAGCCGATCATTGAGTACATCACCAGCAACATCACCATGCTCAAGTGGATGATTGCGAGTGGTTATTCGGATGCGCGCACCATCGAGCGCCGCATCGCGGCAATGCAAGCATGGCTAAAGGATCCGCAACTGCTCAAGGGCGATGCCGACGCGGATTACGCAGCGGTTATCGAGATTGATCTGGCGGATGTTCACGAGCCGATCGTGGCTTGCCCGAATGACCCGGATGATGTCAAGACGCTGTCCGAAGTTGCCGGCGCCAAGATCGATGAAGTTTTTATCGGCTCTTGCATGACCAACATCGGGCACTTCCGCGCTGCCAGCAAACTTCTGGAGAACAAGCGTGATATTCCGGTCAAACTGTGGATGGCGCCTCCGACCAAGATGGATGCAAAGCAGTTGTCTGAAGAGGGGCATTACGGCGTGCTGGGTTCTGCCGGCGCGCGCATGGAAATGCCAGGTTGCAGCTTGTGCATGGGCAATCAGGCCCAGGTGAAAGAAGGTGCATCCGTGTTCTCCACCTCGACCCGAAACTTTCCGAATCGTCTGGGCAAAAACAGCAACGTCTATCTCGGCAGCGCGGAACTCGCCGCCATCTGTTCCAAGCTGGGCCGAATTCCCACCAAAGCGGAGTACATGGCGGACATGGGCGTTCTGACGGCGGCCAGTGACAAGGTCTACCAGTACTTGAACTTCGATCAAGTGCAGGATTACATGGACGCGGCGGCTTCGGTCAAGGCAGGCAGCACAGCCTGATGTAACGCTGAAATGCGCCAGTCCCCGACTGGCTGTATCGTGCTTCAATCGCCCCGCGATCTATTTCGCGGGGCGTTTTTACTTCTGAATGCCCCGCTGCAGCTGCCAGCCAATCACATTGGCTTTAAACAGGCTGGGTTCAGTGTGGGTCAACTGAGGATCGTAAAAGAGGTGATTAGGCTGGTGATCTTTGGGCGGTTTGCCATGATCTACCTCAAGGAACCGCTTAAATGTGACTATGTTTGGGCGGCTTTTTGCATGGTGGATGCGGTGTCCTTTATTTTTCGTGCTGCCTGAGCTTTGGAAGCATCACTTCCAAGTCTGGCAGTTAAACTTCACGCAACATAAAAGTCACAATTCTGACTTATTCTCTTCAGGAGTCAGCGATGTTTTTTGGCAAGTTGTTGCCGCGCGAAGGCAATTTTTTCGAAATGTTCAATCAGCATGCGGACCGCATAGTTGAGGCGGCACATTCGTTTTCCAAACTGGTGGCCAATTACAGCGATGCACATTTGCGTCAAAAGTACAACCAGGATGTTGATAACGCAGAGCGCGCCGCTGATCGGGTGACGCATGATGTGAACAAGGCGATCCACATTACTTTCATCACACCCATCGACCGGGAACAGATTCACTCCTTGATCAACACCATGGACGATATTGCGGATCTGATTCAGGATTCGGCTGAGACCATGGCGCTGTATGACGTGCATCACATGACGGAAGACATCACGCGTTTGACAGACCTGAGCGTGCGCTGCTGTGAGCGCGTACGTGATGCGGTGAGCATGCTGGCGAAGATTGCCGATCCGGCGACGGCGGCGGCGGCATTGAAGACCTGCGAAGAGATCGATCAGCTTGAGTCGGATGCTGACCGCGTTATGCGTAGCGCCATGAGCAAGTTGTTTCGGGAAGAGCCCGATGTGCGCGAGGTGATCAAGCTTAAGGCGATTTATGAATTGCTGGAAACGATTACTGACAAGTGCGAGGATGTCGCCAACGTGATCGAGGGCATCGTCCTCGAAAATTCCTGAGCGCAAGCGCTATGACATCGGTTCAGGTCGGGTTGTGGGTGGTGGTGCTGCTGGTGATGCTCGCGCTGGCGTTCGATTTCATGAATGGGTTTCACGACGCGGCCAACTCCATCGCGACGGTGGTGTCCACTGGTGTTCTCAAGCCGGGACAGGCAGTGATGTTCGCCGCCGTTTTCAACTTCATTGCGATATTTGTATTTCATTTGAGCGTGGCAGCAACCATTGGCAAAGGATTGGCACAGCCTGGTGTAGTCGATGTGAACGTTGTTTTTGGCGCACTGGTAGGGGCTATCAGCTGGAATTTCATCACCTGGTATTACGGTATTCCGAGCAGTTCGTCGCACGCGCTGATTGGCGGTATCGTGGGTGCAGTGATTTCGAAGGCGGGCGCGTCGGCACTGGTGGTGGCAAGTATCACGAAAACGGTCGTGTTCATTTTTGTGTCGCCGCTGTTAGGCTTCTTGTTGGGTTCCCTCATGCTGATAGGCGTCTCGTGGACGCTGCGCCGGAGCACACCCAGTCGCGTTGACCGTTGGTTTCGCCGGCTGCAACTGGTGTCCGCTGGCGCTTACAGCCTGGGTCACGGCGGCAATGATGCACAGAAGACCATCGGTATCGTGTGGATGCTGCTTATTGCGACCGGTTACACGCAGGTTGGCGACACGTCGCCCCCAACCTGGGTGGTGCTGAGCTGTTACACGGCGATTGCCATGGGTACATTGTTTGGCGGCTGGCGTATTGTGAAGACCATGGGGCAAAGGCTGACCAAGCTCAAGCCGGTGCACGGATTTTGCGCTGAAACCGGCGGTGCAATCACGCTCTTTCTTGCCGCGGTACTGGGCATTCCGGTGTCGACCACACACACCATTACGGGCGCCATTGTGGGCGTTGGCGCCACTCAGCGCGCCAGTGCCGTGCGATGGGGTGTCGCGGGTAACATCATTTGGGCTTGGATTTTGACGATCCCGGCTACCGCCTTTGTCAGTGCAATTGCTTACTGGCTAAGTTTGCAGGTTTTCTGAGCGCGGTCGCCGCGCCGGGTTAATTGGTTCTGTCCCGGCGGCTATTCGTCCGGTTCAGCGGGGTGTCTTGTTGGCTGCCTCGATTTGGTATTCAAAGTAGCGCTGAAAGCTGATGACGATGCTGCTGAGAAGGATGGTCGTGCCCAGCAGCAGAGCCAGTGCGACTGCGCCAATCGTGAACCAGTTGCTGCGCCCGGCCGCGGCATCGGCTGGGTCGGTCGGGTTGAAGTGGGCGTTCCACTTTTCGGGCGTCATCAGGCCATAGACTATTGCCGTCAATGCGCAACCGGCGATCGTGAGACCCAGCAGCGGGATCAAGACCCAACTCCAAGGGTCGTCCATCCCAATGCGTTGAGCCCGCATGAGACCGTACAGGCCAAGGAGCGTGGGTATTGGCAGAAGCCATCCCACCAGGTCATTCAGGCCCCGCAGATAAAAGCGATGCATCCCCAGGGGACCGCCGACGAAGGCCAGCCAGGTTGCGATAGTTTTATTTTTCATGAATTTCGTTGGCTACATCGGCGCACGGGTATCGCCTGGCCCCAGAGCCATGTCCATCATGACGACGTCGCGCCATTGGTCGAATTTCCAGCCGCAGGACTTGAGCACGCCGACGAGTGAAAAGCCGACCGACTTATGGACCGCGATGGAGCCCGTATTGGCGGAGTCGCCAATCACAGCAATCAGTTTTCGCACACCGGCACGCTCGGCTTGTGTCGCAAGTTCAGCCAATAATGCACGGCCCAGACCCAGCCCCTGAGCCTCGGGCGCCATGTAGATCGAGTCTTCGGCCGAAAACCGATAGGCGGGCCGGGGTTTAAACCAATTGCAATAGGCAAAACCCAGAATCTTGTTGCCGTCGGTGGCGACCAGATGTGGCAAATTCTTGCTGAGCACGTCGTCACGCCGGGCTGCCATGTCAGCCCGTGAGGGGGGTTCCACCTCAAAAGTTCCGGTTCCGACTTGGACGTGATGGGCATAGATGGCCGTTATGGCGGGGATGTCTTCAGGGTGGCTGGGGCGAATTATGGGCATATCGATAGGTAACGTTATAATCGCCGGCTATTCAGCGTGTCGCTGGCCGGGTGGTCATGTCGCGTGTCTCAAACGCTGGATTAAGTGCTGAACAATTGGTGGAAATAATACTCCGCTACCCAAAGGATAAATCATGGTCGTCATTCGACTCGCCCGTGGCGGTGCAAAAGCACGCCCGTTTTTCAATATTGTTGTTGCCGACAAGCGTACCCGCCGTGACGGACGATTCATTGAGCGCATTGGTTTTTACAACCCGATTGCGACCGCCAGTGAAGAGAGCATTCGGATTGCACAGGACCGCCTGACTTACTGGAAGAGCGTTGGTGCACAGAGCTCGCCTACGGTCGATCGTTTGATTGATCAAGCGGCGAAAAAAGCAGCCTGATCCAGAGTTCGATGCTACCCGGTCTGGAAGCTGCCGAATTACCGTCGGACGCAATCGAAGTCGGGCGCATCCAAGATGCCTGGGGCATCAAAGGCTGGTTTAGAGTCCTGCCGTACAGCGCCGATCCCGAGGCGCTTTTTTCTTCCAAACGCTGGTACTTGATGCCGTCTGAAAAAGGTGCAAAGACCTTTTCTGGAGTTGCAAAACTGGCCGTCAAAGAAGCCAAGGTCCACTCTGACGGGGTGGTGGCATCGGCGCATGAGGTGGATGATCGCACTGGAGCTGAAGCATTGCGGGGCGCTCGTATCTTCATAGCCCGGTCCAGCTTTCCGACAGCCGAAAAAGACGAGTACTACTGGATTGATTTGATCGGGTTGAATGTCGTCAATCGCGAGGGCGTGCCGTTAGGGGTCGTCACGGAACTGCTGGCCACTGGAGCGCAAACGGTGCTTGTGATGGAATGCGAGCAGGATGGCAAAGTGGTTGAGCGCATGATTCCTTTCGTTTCAGCTTATGTTGACAATGTGATTCTGGCCGACAAGCGAATTCTGGTGGACTGGCAGCCCGACTACTGAGCGGCACTCCATGCGCTTTGACGTTGTTACCCTGTTCCCCGAATTGTTCGCACCGCTGTTGACAAGCGGCATCACGCGGCGTGCTTATGAGACGGCTCAGGTGGATGTCCGATTGGCCAATCCACGTGACTTTGCTGACGGGAATTACAGACGCGTGGATGATCGACCCTTTGGTGGCGGGCCCGGCATGGTCATGATGGCTGAGCCATTGAGCCAATGTCTTGATTCGATACAGTCACAGCGAGACGATATTGCACCGGTCGTGTTGTTTTCTCCAGTGGGCAAGGCGCTGGATCACGCTGATGTGACGCATTGGGCTGGCAGTTCCGGTGCAATACTCATTTGCGGCCGGTACGAAGGCATTGACCAACGGTTTATTGATGCACGCGTCACGCAGCAGATCAGTCTGGGTGATTTTGTATTGTCTGGCGGCGAAATCGCGGCCATGGCTTTGCTTGATGCCGTTGCCCGGTTGCAGCCGGGTGTACTGAATACCGTTGAAAGCCATCAGCAGGACAGTTTTAATCCGGAACTCGATGGTTTGCTGGATTGTCCGCATTACACACGCCCGGAAATCTGGGCAGGACTTGCGGTTCCGGACGTGTTGATATCTGGCCACCATGCACTGATCGAACGATGGCGACGGGAGCAGCGATTGGCCGTTACGCTTCGTCAACGTCCGGACTTGATCAGATCTGCGCGACACCAAGGGCTCCTGAGTTTGGCAGATGAACAGTTTCTGGCCGGGCTTGGTGACGAAGCCCTGACGCAGCGGCCTCAATCAAACAGATGATTGGGCTATAATCACCGGCTTACCGATCCTCTGGCAGACCGTTTTAGAGCTGTTCGCAGCAATGTTTTTGTGTCAATCCCGACACAGGTGCTGCCAAGATCATTTGAGGAAATCATGAATCTGATTCAAATTCTTGAGCAAGAAGAAATCGCTCGTCTCGGAAAAATAATCCCTGCATTTGCCCCCGGTGACACGGTAGTTGTCAATGTGAACGTCGTTGAAGGAGCCCGCAAGCGTGTGCAGGCTTACGAAGGTGTTGTGATTGCCAAGCGTAATCGCGGCATTAATAGCGCGTTCATTGTTCGCAAAATTTCCAGTGGTGAAGGCGTTGAGCGTACCTTCCAGACCTACAGCCCCCTGATCGCCAGTATTGAAATCAAGCGCCGTGGCGATGTGCGGCGCGCCAAGTTGTACTACCTGCGTGATCGCAGCGGCAAGTCGGCTCGGATCAAGGAAAAACTGCCAGCCAAGAAACTGGCCGGAAAAGCGACTGCTGCGTAAATCACCCGCCGTCATGGAGAAGCCGCCCAGCTTTCGCCAGGGGCGGCTTTTTTGTTGGTTTGATGGGTGCCTGCAAGTTCTTGAAAGCCTTTGCCATGCCCGCAACGGATTAAGGGCTTTCGCGTAGCATCATGGTGTTAAATTCAAGCGACAGTTCGTTGTCGAGGTTGCCGCACTTCGATCCGCGTCATGTCCCGGTCGAAGGTGTTGACTCACATCTGCCTGCAGTGGCACTGGAATCACTGCAACCCGCCGCTTTGCGACAACGGTTCGCCCACCCGCCCGTTTGGGAGCCTGAATTGTTGACGGAGAAGCGGTTTTCTGATCGAACGCCAATGCCGGCTTCGGTGTTGATTCCGATCGTGATGCGCGAGCAACCCACTGTTCTGTTAACCGAGCGCACGATTCATCTCTCCACTCATTCCGGACAGATCGCTTTTCCTGGTGGCAAGGTTGATGAGGACGATGTCGATGCATCGGCGACCGCTTTGCGGGAGGCCAGCGAAGAGATCGGTCTGGACTCGGCTTTCGTTCAGATTTTGGGGGTTCTTCCCCACTATGTGACCGGCTCTGCATTCGTTATCACGCCGGTTGTTGCGTTGCTGGAACCCGGTTTTGTGTTGACGCCGAACGCACATGAAGTGGCAGATATTTTCGAAGTGCCACTCGAATTTCTGATGAATCCTGCACATCATCGGCGGCATGCCTTTGAGTGGCAGGGGGTTAGGCGTGAATGGTTTTCCATGCCGTATCAAGATAATCTGACACAGCGCTTCATCTGGGGCGCTACGGCAGGTATGTTGCGTAATTTCTACCGTATGCTGTCGGCCGGCTGAAGCTATGATGCTCACATGAGCTTCATTTCTGTGCTTATTGCTCTGCTGCTGGAGCAAGCGCGGCCGCTGAGCCGGGGTAATCCCGTGCATGCGGGATTGCGTGCCTGGGTGCGCTGGAGCAGCCGGAATTTTGATGCGGGCAACTCGGTTCATGGTTGGTTGGCATGGGGGGTCGCGGTGGGCGGCCCGTCATTGTTTGTGCTGGTCATCTTCTTGACGCTGGACACATTTTTGGGCTGGCCAGCGGCGGTCTTGTGGAGTGTGGCTGTGCTCTATGCGACCTTGGGTTTCCGGCAATTCAGTTTCCATTTCACGCAAATCAGGGATGCTTTGGCGGATGGTGATGAAGACCGGGCGCGCGAATTGCTGGCGTGCTGGCAGCAGATTGATGCCAGCGAACTGCCACGCAGTGAAATTGTGCGGCATGTGATTGAGCACTCTGTTCTGTCGGCTCATCGCCATGTCTTCGGAGTCTTGGCATGGTTCTCAGTGCTGGCCGCCCTTGGCTTTGGCCCGGCTGGTGCGGTGTTGTATCGATTAAGTGAGTTTGTCCCGCGCTACTGGCAGTACAAGAGCAAATCACAGCATCAGCCGATTAGCGAGGCTTTGCAGCAGACTGCGGCTAAAGCATGGCAGTTTGTTGACTGGGTGCCGAGTCGACTGACGGCCATTAGTTTTGCTGTCGTTGGCAGCTTCGAGGAAGCGATTGATGGTTGGCGCAACTACGAGCCGCGTTTTCCTGGCGATAACGATGGCATCGTGCTGGCGGCAACGGCAGGGGCTGTGAACATCCGCTTGCAGGAAGGTGAACGAGAGGGCGAAGCGCTGGCGGGGCAGACCCCCGAAATGGCGCACTTGGCGGTTGTTGTCGGTCTGGTCTGGCGAACCGTTGTTTTGTGGATGGTTCTGCTCGCGCTGTTGACCTTGGCACGTTTGCTGGGATAGGGTGCCCCTCAGTACCTCGCCGGTTGGCTCAGTTCTGCATACAGTTCGCTGTAAATCTTGTAGCGATTTTCACTAATTCCGTTGGTGTTTCCATCGGTCTGAAGTGCCGCTATGACTCCGCAACCGGGTTCGTGCAAATGGCTGCAGTTGTAAAACCTGCAATTCTCAACATGAGGCCTAAGATCGGGCATATAGGCAGCCAATTGGGCCGGATCAATGTGGTTCAGACCGAACTCCTGAAATCCGGGCGAGTCAATCAGCGCCGTGGTCTTGGCGCTGTCCACCCAGTACCAGGTTGTGCTCGTGGTGGTGTGTTTGCCTGAATTCAATGCTTGCGAGATTTCATTGGTTTGTGCCAGCGCACCTGGCGCCAGCAGATTGATCAATGTACTCTTTCCTGCGCCGGAGGGGCCAAGTACCAGCGTGGTCTTGCCTGACAACAACTTCATGAGCTCGACTCGATCCACCTCGCTTGATTGTTTGAGGCACAGCGGTAGTACACCATAGTGCATGTGTCGATAGGGTTTTAGCCATTCCCAGGCGCGCTCGAAAGGTTCGATCAAATCGCTTTTGTTGAGTCCGATGATGGGGGTGATGTGTTCCGCTTCTGCTGCGATCAGGGCGCGCGAGAGTTGGCTGCTGGAGAATTCCGGCTGCGCAGCGATCAGGATCAGTATCTGGTCCAGATTGGCGGCGAAGGACTTGGTGCGAATTTCATCCTGACGGTACAAGAGATTTTTCCGCTCTTCGATCTTTTCGATCGTGCCTTCGTCGCGCGACGCCTGCCACAGAACACGGTCTCCCACCAGGCCCTGGCTTTTCTTGCCGCGAGAGTGGCAAATAACCCGTTTTCCGTTTTCCGTTTCCACCAGAAAGTGGCGGCCGTAGTTGGCGACGATCAGTCCGCGCTCGAGAGGAATCCGTTCCATTAGAAAATCATCTGTTCAGTCAGCGGTCATTGGCTCAGCTCACCAGTCGCGCCAAGCGCTCGGATGCTGGTGGGTGTGACGCATAGAACTTCACGTACAGAGGATCGGGTGTCAGTGTTGATGCATTGTCCTCGTATAACTTGAGCAAGGCAGAGCCAAGGTCTGCACCACTGGTCTGGGCCGCTGCGTAGGCGTCCGCTTCAAACTCGTGTTTGCGTGAGAGTTGCGCAAACGCAGGCCCGATAAAAAAACTGAATACCGGTACGGTCAGCATAAACAACAGCAATGCCAGCGCATCATTGGGGGTCTTTAGGTTGGGTTGCACGCCCAGACCGGTGTAGAACCATGGTTGCGTCGCCAACCAGCCGAGCAGGGCAAACCCAAACAAACTCAGCGTGAACATGGAAACAATGCGTTTGATGATGTGCTTGTGCTTGAAGTGTCCCAATTCGTGCGCCAGGACCGCATCGACTTCGTCTGCGGTCAAACTCGACAGCAGCGTGTCATAAAAGACCACGCGTTTGCTTGCACCAAAGCCCGTGAAGTAAGCATTGGCGTGCGCGCTGCGCTTGCTGCCATCCATGACAAAAAAACCCTTCGCAGCAAAGCCGCAACGCTGCATCAGGGCGGTCACGCGGGCCTTGATGGTTTCATCTTCGAGCGCGGCGAACTTGTTGAACAGGGGGGCGATAAACGTGGGGTAGATCAGCAATAGCAGCAAATTGAAGCCCATCCAGACCACCCAGGCCCAGAGCCACCAGCGCTCACCGGCGGTGGCCATCATCCACAGAATCAGCGCCGCAATCGGCAGGCCAATGACAGCGCCAATGACGCTTGCTTTGAACAAATCCAGTAGCCATAGTTTGGTTGTCATCTTGTTGAAACCGAAGCGCTGCTCAATGACAAAAGTCTGGTACAGACTCAGCGGCAGGTCACAAAGTCCGCCAATGATGACAAACCCGGCGAGCAGTGCGAGTTGCTGACCCATGCCGCCGCCCATCCAGTTGAGCAGCAGATGGTTGAGTGCCGAGAGCCCTCCAAGCAAAGTCCATCCCAGGAGAATTGTTGCACCCAGTGCAAGTTCAATCAGACCAAAACGTGTCTTGGCCAAGGTGTAGTCGGCGGCTTTTTGGTGGGCAATCAGTGACACAGTGCGCGAAAAAGCGCCGGGAACCTCATTGCGATGTTGCGCGACGTGCCGCACCTGGCGTGAACTAAGCCACAGCCTCAATACGGTACTCGCCAGAAGGGCTGCAACGAAGATAAACGTCAACATCAATGGTGGG
>CAIWNX010000217.1 GCA_903914175.1 uncultured beta proteobacterium
ATCGCCTTGAGCTTTCCGCTCTCGCTTCGATTACCACCCCAGGTATGTGTCACCGACCGCCGTATAGGATCCATTCCGTGATCGGCATATAGGATCCAGTTTGTGACCGGCGTAATGGAGCCACGGCGTGATCGCCGTAATGGAGCCATTTGATGACCGGCGTAATGGAGCCAGCAACAGGGCGTTGATCGATATCCCGAACCCTGTGTCATCGCTACCCTTTGGGCCTTTTACCCAAAGGAAATGCAGATGGCACGCAGGAGATTCGAGATGTTTCAATACCGACAGGCTTTGGTACGCATGCGCCAAGGCGACTCAGACCGCCAGATTGCTACGGCACACCTCATGGGCAGGCGCACCGCGGCGCGCCTGCGCGAGTTCAGCCTTGAGCACAACTGGCTCGATCCCGCTGGCGCGATGCCAGAGGACGGGCAAATAGCGACTGCGCTGGTCAAACCCAAACGCGCCAGCAGCACCATCTCCAGCCTGGCATCCCAGCGTGCGCAGATTCAAAGCTGGGCCGAGCAAGGCGTCTCAGGTGTCGCCATCTTTGCTGCATTGCAGCGCGAACAAGGTTGGGGTGGCAGCTACTCGGCAGTGCGGCGCATGCTGGCCGATATCCGCAGCGCTGAGCCGCCCGAGAGCACCTGCCGATTGGACTTCGAGCCGGGCGAGGCGGCCCAGGTGGACTTTGGCGCCGGACCCATGCTCACACACCCGGATGGCAAAGTGCGCCGGACCTGGGCTTTTGTGATGACCCTGTGCTTCTCGCGCCACCAGTACGTCGAGTTCGTCTGGGATCAAACGGTGGCCACCTGGCTGGGTTGTCACCGCCGGGCCTTTGAGTGGTTTGGTGCCGTGCCCCAGCGCCTGATCATCGACAACGCCAAATGTGCCATCACACGAGCCTGCGCCAAGGACCCCACCGTGCAGCGAGCCTACGCTGAATGTGCAGAAGGCTACGGCTTCAGAATAGATCCTTGCCCGCCGCATGACCCGCAGAAGAAAGGTATCGTCGAGTCCGGCGTCAAATACGTCAAAGGCAACTTCCTCGCGCTGCGCGAATTCCGCAACCTGGCGGACTTGAACGAACAGGCCCGCTCCTGGGTCACCGAAGTCGCAGGAATTCGCATCCACGGCACCACGCGTCAAGCACCGCTGAGTCTCTTTGCGACAGAGCGCGCTCTGATGAAGGCACTGCCTGCCATTGCACCAGACCTGGGCACCTGGCACCAGGTAACACTGCACCGGGACTGCCACGTCAAGTTTGATTACCGGCTGTACTCCGCGCCATTTGCGCTGGTTGGCAAAGTGTTGTGGCTGCGTGCCACCGACGGTGCGGTGGCACTCTATGACGATTTCCGCCACGTCGCAACCCACTGCAGAGGGCTCAAACCGGGTGAGCGCAAGACCGTGCGCGACCACCTGCCACCCAAGGCTCAAGCCTTCTTTGCCCGTGACCGGCAGTGGCTGGGCATGCAGGCCGATCTTGTGGGCGCATCCTGCGCGCAGTTGATTGATCGACTGCTGTCAGACAAGATTCTGGAGCGTCTTCGTGCCGCCCAGGGCGTAATCGGTCTGGGCAAGACCTATGGCAATCCTCGACTTGAGGCGGCCTGTGCGCGAGCGCTGGCCCATGACAGCCCGTTCTACCGCACCGTCAAATCGATTCTGTCTACTGGTGCGGACAAGACGCCCGCTGCTGAGCCCTTTACCCCGCCGGCCTACGCCAAACCCCGCTTTGCGCGGGACGCGGCCACCCTGTTTGCTTCCCCCAAAGCGCAGCTCGATTTGCTGCATTAACCACTGCCAAGGAGAAACCCCTGATGAACCCTGCACCTGAATTAGCCCCCCAACTGAAATCCCTGCGCCTGTCGGGCATCCTGGACTCACTGTCGGCACGCAACCGCCAGGCCATTGAGTCCAAGCTGGCCTATACGGAGTTTCTGGCCCTGCTCATCAGTGACGAGGTAGCCCGGCGCGATCAGAAGAAGTTCAGCAGCCGACTACGCCGGGCGCAGTTCCGTACCACCAAGACGATCGAGCAGTTTGACTTTGAGCGGCTGCCCCATCTCAATCGGGCCTTGGTCCATGACCTGGCTACCGGGCGCTATTTGCAGGAGAAGGCACCGGTGCTGATCGTGGGGCCGTGCGGCACGGGCAAGAGTCATCTGGCGCAGGCGCTGGGTCACTGTGCCGTACGACAGGGAGTTGACGTGGTGTTTGCCACCTGCGCCAGTCTGACGCAAAACCTGAACGCCGCGCGGGCCAGTGGCGCTTATGAACGCAAGCTCGCCGCGCTGGCCAAAGTGCCTTTGCTGATCATTGACGACTTTGGTCTGAAGCCGCTGCGTGCGCCGTTTGATGAGGATTTGCATGATCTGATCTCAGAACGCTACGAGCGAACCACCACTGTCGTCACCAGTAATCTGGACTTCTCGGAATGGGATCAAGCCTTTGCCGTTAACCGTCTACTGGGCTCAGCCACGCTGGACCGCTTGCGCCACAACGCCTATTGCATCGAGCTCGATGGCCCGTCCTACCGCGCTCCGAAGTTGTTGCCCAAGGGAAGTCAGAAAACCGTCTCCCAAAAAGAGGCAAAATCCACTACTGTTTAACCACCTCGGGATGTCGTTTTACTCACCTGTTTGTGGCTCCATTACGCCGAACATCGGTGGCTCCATTACGGCGGTCAGTGACAGTCGCTCCAGCGAATGAACCACGCATCGAATTCCTGTTGTACGGTCCATAGCTCGGCCAGTGGCGGGTGATCGGTGGTGTTGCGCGCGGTGTACCCATGCTCGCGTCCCTCCACGTGGGCACGGAAGATCGAATCGATCACATAGTTGTGATTGAGGGTGTGGACGATGTTCTTGAAAAGGGTAGCGCGCGGCTTCTCTGCTTCCCCAGGCGGAAGTGCGAACACTGAGTCGTAGAACACCTGGTTAGCCCAAGTGTTGTAGCGAGTCAGCATGCGTGCGGTTTTAAGTGCGCTCATGGTTTGTATCCTTTGATGGGCAATGCACCCGGTTTCTCTCAGCTGATAAAAAATTGAGAAGCAAGGTCACAGCGCAGGTTCCCTTTATTTCCTCGATCGAGTGCTTAAAGACAAATTTTTGAACTTGTGCTCTATTGACGAGTTCGAAGAGATCATTGGCATAGTCTTTTAGTTCGGGCGAGCTTAGATCAAGGTACCCAGTTACACGGCAGCCTTCATGATAACGACGAAATAAGGCAGTCAATCCGACAACGTTAACTCTTTGAAGGCAATCTCATGTGGCGGTCGATCATCACCAAATGCTCGGCAGGAGATTTCGCCGACACCCGGTGGCAATTAACTTGCTGCGCATCCCGGGCGGTCCACGTTGAGCCAAGGCCTGCCCAGCTTCAAGCCACGCGGTGTTGTAAAGCGGGCGATAGCCAACGGTCGCCAGGGTG
>CAIWNX010000218.1 GCA_903914175.1 uncultured beta proteobacterium
GCTGGCGGTTGAATCAACGCAGGCACGCTGGGTGCCGGTGCGCGTGCAGGCGCCGTTCGATGCGGCAGCGCCGGGCTCGCACCCGATTCACTTCGAGATCGATGCGCTGGATTCGAGCGGCCACCTGAGCGAGAAATCGGTTTTTTTGTTTCCTTCCAACTAACTGAAGACTTCAAGCATGAGCACCTTTGAACACACCAAACTGGTCAACGACATCAACCACAACCTGGGGATCCTGCGCAAGTCGCAGCCCGAGGCGATGCAGGCTTTTGGTCAACTGGCGCGCGCCTCGCTGGCCGAAGGCGCCATCAGTGCCAAGAACAAGGAACTGATCGCGCTGGCCATTGGCATCACGCAACACTGCTCGGGTTGCGTCGGCTTTCACGTCAAGGCTCTGATCAAGCTCGGGGCCACCCGCGCCGAGGTCGACGAGATGCTCACCATCTGCGTCTACATGGGTGGTGGCCCGGCCCTGATGTACGCAGCCGAGGTGATTGCCGCCTGGGAAAGCATGTCAGCGCCGAAGTAGTTTTCCGCCCGCGCTGGCCGCACCCCTGCGGCGAACAAAACTGTAAGGAATCGTACAAGCGTCAACGTTGCACAGGGCTCCGCGTTGTGAGTACAAGCCTGCACCAGTGCAAGACCCTTGCCGCGGTGCAGGCCCTACTCAAAGGAGCTCAGCATGAAGACCCAAACTCTTATTGCCGCCATCATGGCCCTGTCCATGAGCGTTGCCGGATCGTCCTTCGCCCAGGGCAACGGCGAGCGCAACGATGACAACGGCAATCGCCACGCACAGGGGCAGCGCGAGGGCCGCCATGATCGGCGTGGCGAGCAGGGTTCACAAGGCCAGCAGCAGCGGCCAGGATGGAATGAACAGGCGCGGCACAATGAACGTGGCGCCGGCCCCGACCATCGGTTTTACCGCGGCGACCGACTGCCACCGCAATTCCGGGGCCGGGTCTATGTGGTCAATGACTGGCATCAGCATCGCCTGAGCCCACCACCGCGCGGCTACCACTGGGTGCAAACCGGCAGCGACTACGTGCTGGTCGCGATTGCCACTGGCGTCATTCTGCAGATTCTGCTCAGCCACTGATCCCCTCGCGGGGAAGCGCTCAGGGGCGCGCCAGTCGCGTCAGCGCGCGCAGATCGGCAGCAGCGCCGACGCCCCAACACGCCGCAATCAAGTCGGTGGTTCGGGCCGCGCCCAGCACCGGGTCTGACAGGCCGTGGAACTTGGCCTCCAGAGCGGCGTCGCTCATCGGATTTTGCAGGGAGCCGATGGCGTGTTCCACAAACACATGAACGCGCCGTCCATCGTCCAGCACGGCCGTGACATCGGCGCTGGCTTCGTCGATCGAATCGTCGACCGTTGCCACCACCTTGCGCCGCAGTGCCACCATGTCGGCTCGGTTCACCACCGCGTCAGAAAACTCGTCCTCGGCGGCGTGGCCGAATGTCAAACCCGCAGCGCAGCCGTGGTAGACGCTGAACTTGGCCTGCAAGCCGTCGGAGGGCTCCTTCTTGCCGGTGAGTTCGAGCACCAGTGAATGCACCCTGAGTTCGATGCGTTGCACCTGCTCGGGCCTGACACCTTGCGCGCGCAGCTGCGCGCAGGCGTCGATACTGGGGTGGATCACGATGCCACAGGCAAAAGGCTTGTAGCTGTTGAATGAAATCTCAAAGCGCTGCCCCAGTTCGCTGCTGATTTCAGACCAGTCGTTCTTGGTCGAGATCGTCTGCATCATGCCGCGTGGCGCTTCCAGCGCACGGCTGCTGGCGGTAAAGCCCTTGCTCGCCAGCAGCGCTGACATCAGACCGGCACGCGCTGCCGCGCCGGGGTGAAAAGGTTTGGTCATACTGCCAAACTGTTCGCGCATGCCAACCGGCTGCGAGGCCGCAATCCCCAGCGCCATGGCGGATTGCTGCGCGTTCAGACCGAGCAAGCGCGCGCAGGCCGCCGCCGCACCGAGCGTGCCAGTGGAGCCGGTGATGTGCCAGCCGCGGTCGTAGTGGTCCGGGTACATGGCATTGCCGACGCGACACGAGACGTCGATGCCAATCACCAGCGCGTCGAGCAGCGCGCGCCCGCTGGCGCCGGTATGTTCGACCAGCGCGAGCAGGGCCGATGCCACCGGACCGGCCGGATGGATGATGGTCTTGAGGTGCGTGTCGTCAAAGTCAAAAGTGTGTGAGGTGATGCCGTTGATCAGCGCGGCACTGCCCATGTCCACTTGCTCGCTGCGCCCGGGCAGCGTGGCCTGCGGCGCCGGCTGCAGCAACGTGACAGCGGCCAGCGCCGCCTGCGCCGCTTCGTGCTGCGAACCGCCCACGGCGCAGCCCAGCCAGTTCAGAAAAGTGCGCTGCGCTTCGTGGTCCACGGCATCGCTCCAGCCACCTGCCAGGTAGCCGGGGTGGGTGGCGACGAACTGCGCCAGGATCTGTGTCACGGGCGGGGCATTGTGGTCGGCAGCGACCTGGGTATTACGGGCCATGGTGCTAAGTTTTTTTCTGCAAGTTGAGGGGGTTTGCTTCGAGCCGGATGGCTGCGTCAATTTTCAAGCTGGATGCCACGGGCCCGTGCCAGTTGCGTCCAGCGCGCAATGTCGGCAACGATGAAGTCGCCGAATTTTTCTGGCGTCATGATGGCGGGCTCCAGCGCCTCGACCGAGAGCTTCTCGCGCAGGTCCGGTGCGCGCAGCACAGCACCCAGTGTTTCATTGAGCAGTTTGACAATCGGCGCGGGCATGCCGGCCGGACCCACCACGCCATACCACTGCTGCGCATCGAAACCCTTGAAGCCCGATTCGTCGAGCGTCGGCAAGTCCTTGAACTGGGGATGACGACTCAGACCCGTCACCGCCAGCGGCCGCACGCGACCGGAACGGATGTGCGGCACGGCAGCGGCCAGCCCCGGGAACATGGCCTGCGTCTGCCCGCCGATCAGATCGGTGAAAGCCGGTGCAATGCCACGGTAGGGAATGTGCACCATGAAGGAATCGACCTGCTGCTTGAACAACTCCATGGTCAGGTGCGTGAGCGAACCAGCGCCAGCCGAGCCGTAGCTGAGCTTGCCCGGGTTCTTGCGCAGGTACTCAACAAACTCCTTGATGTTCTTGACCGGCAAAGCGGCGTTGACGACCAGCACATTGGGCGTGCCACCAATCATGCCGATCGGTGTGAAGTCCTTCACTGCGTCGTAGGGCAGCTTGCGCGTGGCCGGACTGGTGCCGTGCGTCGCAACATAGCCCTGCATCAAGGTGTAGCCATCGGGCACTGCACGGGCTGTGGCCTGCGCCGCAATCACGCCACCACCACCGCCCTGGTTGTCCACGATGAAGGTCTGCTTGAGCAACGCGCCCCAGCGTTCGGTCACGGTGCGCCCCACCATGTCGCTGCCGCCACCGGCTGCCACCGGAACGATGTAGCGAATCGGCTTGGACGGATAAGCGCTTTGCGCCAGCACCAGACCCGGCAGGGTCAGCAGCGCGGGGGCCATCTGTAGAAGCGTGCGTCGTTTCATGTTCTGGTCTCCAGTGAAGGTGCGAGGTCCTTCTTCTTTGAATAGGGCGCTTGCATCGTATCCGAAAGAGGAGCTCAGGGATTGTCGATCCAGGCTGTGATCAGTGGAAGCCGCGAAGTGCGCATGCGGATACGCTCGCGGATGGCACCCATGCTCTCGTCAGCGTTGCGCCGCGCATCGGCCGCAATGTGCGTGCGAGCGTACTGCCTTATCTTGCCAATCATGGCCGGATCGATGGATTCGGCCCCCAATTCGGGAATGAAACCCGGCCGGTCCGACTCGGGCAGCTTACCGAGAACCGCACTCAGGTTCTGCTGCGCAAAATCCCAAGCCAATTCGGGATGCGCGTAGGCAACACGGCGCAGCATGCTCGGACCGGTGGTCTCACCGGGCTCTGCTGTAAGGGCCAGCGACAGCGCCTGACGCGCCAGCGCCGGATCTCTTGCTGTTCCGAGCAACTCAAACAGATGCGCTCGTTGCATGGGACTGGTCTCGGCGTTGGCTTGAACGCGCATTTGCGCCCAGCTCGCCGCGTCAGCGTGCTGGGCAACAACGCCGAGCACGGTGCGGCGCAGGGTTGCGGGCAAGGCAGCCGGCGTGTTGACGGAATCGGTCAGGCGTTGGCGTGCTTGAGCGAGCACGGCGGCATCGTCGAAGCTGCCCAGCGCCGCGATTAATTCGTTACGCAAAATGGCCACGGCATCGGCCTCGTTCTGCTGCGGCAACCAGCCCAGGCGCTCCATCAGCGGCGTCAGCCGCTGGGCCGCGCGCGCTCGCCAGCGCGCCTGTTCTTGCGCATGCCCCCGGTACAGGCGATCGACCTCGTGCAGGATATCCAGCGCGGCAGACCACACCTGCGGGGCGGCAGCGATCGGAAGTGCTTCAATCAGTTTGAGTGCATCCGTTGGCGAACTGCGCTCTCCCATACCCAGCGCCCAGTTGTCGCTCAGCATACCGAGTTGATCAATGGCATCGAGTTGCGCAAACGTGGCGCTGAGTTCCCGCAGGGCCGGCGACCCATAAAGCGTGCGAAAGTATCCCTGCTGCCCGGCGTTGATCAACACGGCGCCGCAGCCTGGCAGCGTCATGTGCGCTGCGCCATTCGCGACCACGGTCTTGACCGTCACATTGTTGCCGAGTACGCGCGCAGACACGGGCACCTGCCAGCGTCGCGGCACCTTGCCAGGTCGGTCCGGGGCAAATTCACCCTGCTTGAGCTCAAGCCGGGTCGAACCCCCAATGCACTGGCGCTTACCGAGCGTGATCAAGGGCACGCCCGGCTGGCGTGTGAAATCGTGTGCGATGGCGCGCACCGGTTTGCCGGCCGCCGCCTCCACCGCACGCCACAGGTCCTGCGTCACGGCATTGCCGTAGGCGTGCTGCCCGATATAGGCGCGCACGCCGTTGCGCCAGGCCGTCTGGCCAACATGGGCTTCGAGCATGCGCAGCACCGCTTCGCCCTTGCTGTAAGTGATCCCGTCAAACGCCTGCGCTGCCTGCTGCACGGTGGCAATTTTCTGCACCACCGCATGACTGGTCACCAGGGCGTCCTGGTGCATGGCCGATTCACGCGCGTCGATGGCGTCAAGGTGGGCATTCCACTCGGGGTGAAATTTCTCTGTGGTGCGACCCGTCATCCATGAGGCAAAGCCTTCGTTGAGCCAGAGGTCGTCCCACCAGGCCATGGTGACCAGATTGCCAAACCATTGGTGCGCCGTCTCATGCGCGACGGTGGCAAAGATGCGGTGCTGGTCGTGCTGCGTGGAAAAGGCTGGATCGAGCAGCAAGGCACGCTCGAAGTAAAAGATGGCGCCCCAGTTCTCCATCGCGCTGAAGAACTGGCTTTGCCCCGGCGCAGCGATATGGTCGAGTTTGGGCAGCGGAAACGGTATGCCGAAATATTCGTTGTACCAGTTGACCGACTGGCGCGCCGCCTCCAGCGCAAAGTCGGCCTTGGCGCTTTCACCGCGGCGCGTCACGATGCCGATCTCGGTGGCGCCGCTTGGTTCGCTCCGGCGCTCCATGTCACCCACGTTGAAAGACAGCAGATAGGTGGACATCCGGGGCGTGCGTTGAAAGCATACCGTCTTGTGCCCCTCGTCCTGAGCGGCTACCGATGCTACCGGCATATTGCTCACGGCCAGTTGCCCGGTCGGTACCGTCGCGCAGAGGTCGAACGTGGCCTTGAAATTGGGCTCGTCCCATGATGGCAGGAAGCGGCGCGCATCAGCGGCTTCAAACTGGGTGAACAGCGCGCGCTGCGGGCCCTGAGCGCCCTCGAAATCCAGCGCAAAGAAGCCGGCGGCCTGCTGGTAAATCTTGCCCCGGTAGGTCAGCGCCAGTGTGTGACGACCGGCCGGCAGCATGCGGTTGAAAGCAAAGCTCGCCGTCTGCGCGGCCTTGTTCAGCGTCACCCGGGCGGCACCGAACGCAGCGATGGCGGCACGGTCAAATTCCAGATCCAGTGCATGCAGGGTCAGCGTGCGCGTTGGCTTGCGCAGTGCGATCTCGATGTCGACCTCGGCGGCAAAAAGTAGATTCGCGGCATCGGGCCGGACCTGGATGCGGTAATGAATCGGCACCACCCCGGTCGGCAGTTGCGTGACAACACTGTGCGGCGGCGCTGCCGAATACGCGACGGGTGCCAGCAGTATGCCAGCCACAAACCCTATCAGCGTGCGTGTACAAGACACAAACTGGAAACGGAAACACAGGCTCATGGCCCCCCCTGAACGAAGTCCCATTTATAACAGGGCGAGCCTGCTACGTTAGCTTTTGGCTGTAACGCTTGTTCTTGCAGACTGGCCTAAAAGCCGTTAGATTCAAGGTCATTGCACACCTGCCTGAGCGGCTGTCATTGACAATACCACCCCCCACTTCAAGCTTTTCAAAAGGACTGTTTCTCCATGAAAACCAAGATCACTGAACTGTTCGGTATCCAGCACCCCATCATCCAGGGCGGCATGCATTTTGTCGGTCTTGCCGAACTGGCCTCTGCCGTCTCCAACGCCGGCGGACTGGGTCTGATCACCGGCTTGACGCTGCGCACACCGGAACTGCTGGCCCAGGAGATTGCGCGCTGCCGCACCATGACCGACAAGCCGTTTGGCGTCAACCTCACTTTTTTACCGATGGTGAACTCACCCGATTACCCGGGCTACATCCGCGCCATCATCGACGGCGGCGTCAAGGCCGTGGAGACGGCGGGCAACAACCCGCAAAAATGGATGCCGATTCTGCATGAGGCCGGCATCAAGGTGATTCACAAGTGCACCTCGGTGCGCCATGCGCTCAAGGCAGAAGCGATCGGTTGCGACGCGGTCAGCGTCGACGGTTTCGAGTGCGGTGGTCATCCGGGTGAAGACGACGTGCCCAACTTCATCCTGCTGCCGCGTGCCGCCGAGTCGCTGAAGATTCCCTTCGTCGCCTCCGGTGGCATGGCCGATGGCCGCTCGCTGGTAGCGGCGCTGGCCCTGGGCGCCGACGGCATGAACATGGGCACGCGCTTCATTGCCACCAAAGAAGCACCGGTGCACGACAACGTCAAGCAGGCCATCGTGGCCGCCAGCGAACTCGATACGCGCCTGGTGATGCGCCCGTTGCGCAATACCGAGCGCGTACTGCACAACGCGGCGACCGACCGCCTGCTGGCCAAAGAAGCGGCGCTGGGCGCGAACCTCAAGTTCGAGGACATCATCGAAGAAGTGGCTGGCGTTTACCCGCGCATCATGCAAAAGGGCGAGATGGAAGCCGGCGTCTGGTCCTGCGGCATGGTGGCCGGGCTGATCCATGACGTTCCGAGCGTCAAGGTCCTGATCGACCGCATCATGCGCGAAGCCGACGACATCATTCGTCAGCGTTTGATTGGCATGGTTGGGGCTTAGAAATCGTCATTGCGTCGGGGCCCGCAATGACAAAAAAGCACCCTCAATGTCTCAGTCTGCGCCAATCCCAATCGGATTGGGTCGGCGCTTCTCGACCGCGTGGCGCAACAAGGCGGCGCTTCGGAAGACGCCGTGAGCAAACTTGCCGTAGGGCAGCGTCAGGAACAAGGC
Organism: uncultured beta proteobacterium; assembly: GCA_903914175.1. Lineage (GTDB taxonomy): Bacteria > Pseudomonadota > Gammaproteobacteria > Burkholderiales > Burkholderiaceae_C > Rhodoferax. Next base: position 7,582 of record CAIWNX010000218.1, read on the forward strand.
CATGACGGCACCCAGGTGCAGGCTCAGCAGCAGCGCCAGGGCCGGCGTGCCACGCGCCCACCATAAGGCCAGGCCGCTGGCGCTGGTCAGGAACAGCAGAGCGATAAAACCCAGGTCCATCGGCTTTTGCGCGGCGTCGCCGTGTAGCGGATCACGTCGTAAGTTGAGCCAGAACAAACTGAGCGTGCCCAGCAACAGACTGATGCCACCGGCTGCGCCCAGCAACTTCGGCAGACTGTTGAGTTCATAGGGTGCCGACCAGCCCAGCAGATAGTGGTAAACAGTGGCGCTGAGGGTTGCCGCGAAGCACAGCAAAAAACCGTAAAAGGTGAGGTGGTGCGCGCGCCGGCGCGAGAGCGTGAAGGCGTCGTCCGCGTTGTTGCAACCCTCACCGTGGCCACCGTCGAGGTACTTCAGCCGCAGCACGGCGAGCGTCGCCTCGGTGGCGGCGGGTGCGGTCAATGCCGCACCACTGGTGGCCGGTGTGATCTCGCGCCAGAAGCGGCGCACACCCAGACCCAGCGCCAGTGCGGCAAACAGGAACACCGGGGCAAACAGGCCGACCATTCGATTGTGGGAAAGCACAAGGTACGAAGTTCCAGCGCCCGACTGACCCAGCCCGCTGCCGCCCAGCACCAGCAGCAGGAACAGCGCGAGCCCCGCCACCAGCGCCAACGCCAGCGTCAACCCGTTGCGCTTGTAGAGCTTTCCCAGCACCGGTGGCCAGGCGTAATCAACATAGGTTTGCAGCCGCACTTTGGCCATGGCCTGCGGCACATTGACCGCAAATTCATGCGGCGGCGCGTACTGGCAAGCGTGCAGACAGGCACCACAGTTGTGGCACAGGTTGGCCATGAAATGGACGTCGGCCTTGCCAAATTCGAGCCGGCGCGTCATCGCCGGAAAGACAGCGCAAAAACCCTCGCAGTAGCGACAGGCATTGCAGATCTGCAGTTGCCGCGCGACCTCGGCCTCATCGGCGCTGGGCATGGCTTGGCCCTGCGCCAGCGCACGGGCTTCGCGCGTCAGTGCTTCAAGCGTTTGCATGGCTGGCCTCCTTGCGGGCAGCTTGGGCCGCCTGCGTGCCGGCGATGCGGCCAAAGGCCGTTCCAATCGACATGCCGACCCCGGCGGTATAGCCCTTGCCCAGCACATTGCCGGCCATCATTTCGCCGGCGACAAACAGGTTTGCGCTGGCGTGACCGTCGAAGTGCACGGCAGCGGTCTCGTCGGTTTTGAGCCCGAGGTAAGTGAAGGTGACGCCGGGGCGCAAGGCATAGCCGTAAAACGGCGCGGTGTCGATCGGGCGTGCCCAATGCGTCTTGGCCGGCGCGAGGCCTTCGGTGTGGCAGTCGTCGAGTTGGGTGTGGTCGAACGTGCCGCTGCGACAGCTCTGGTTGTATTCGTTCAGCGTCTGCATGAAGGTGTCCGGGTCGAGCCCGAGTTTTTGCGCCAACTCGGGCAGGCTGTCAGCGCGCACACCGGGGAACACCGGCGGCATGAAGCGCCCAATCGCCTTGGCGTCGATGATGGAGTAGGCGATCTGGCCGGCCTGTTGCGCCACCAGACGGCCCCAGATCGCGTAGCGTTTGGGCCAGAAATCTTCGCCCTCGTCGTAGAAGCGATGCGCCTCGCGGTTCACCACCACGCCCAGCGAGACGCAATCGATGCGGGTGCAGATGCCGCCGTCATAGAGCGGCGCGCGCGCGTCGATCGCCACCATGTGCGCCTGCGTCGGATCCCCAATCCGGTCGGCGCCAAGTTCGAGCAAATTTTTCAGCAGCACGCCCTGGTTGAACTGGCTGCCACGGATCAGGAAGTTGTCGGCCGGCCACTCGCCGCGCTCGTTCTGTCCCCAAGCTTCACGCAACCATTGCCGGTTTGATTCGAAGCCACCCGCGGCCAGCACGCAGGCCCGCGCCGTGATGCGCTCGGCACCGACCCAGGCCGCAACAAAGCGCCCGCCGCTGATCTCGATGCGCTCCACCGGTGCCTCGTAGCGACACTGCACACCGAGCTTTTCGGCACTGCGGTAATAGGCGTTGACCAGCGCCTTGCCGCCGCCCATGAAAAAAGCATTGGTACGCGCCACGTGCAGCGCACCGGAGAGCGGCGGCTGAAAATGCACGCCGTGGCTGCGCATCCAGTCGCGGCAGGTGGATGAGGCGCGAATCGTCAAGCGCGCCAGTTTTTCGTTGGTGATGCCGCCGGTGACCTTGAGCAGGTCCTGCCAGAACTCTTCTTCCGGGTAGGCTTCGACCAGCACGTCCTGCGGTGCGTCGTGCATGCAGCGCAGGTTGCGCGTGTGCTGCGAGTTGCCGCCGCGCCATTGCCGCGGCGCAGCTTCGAGCAGCAGCACGCTGGCGCCGGCCTCGGCGGCCATCAGCGCAGCACACAGGGCGGCGTTACCGCCGCCAATCACCAACACATCACATTGCATCAAACGTTTCCAGGCAGTCCCAAAATTTTGTCCAGGAAAAAATCCTGTGGCGATTTTGACATTGAAGCACGAGGGCCTGCGACGAAGGCACGCAATGCCGATCGAACCTGAGCGGAAACGCAATCGGTCAATGCAACCGGCTGTCAACCCACGCGCTGATCTGGCGTGGGCTGAAGGGTTTGGTGAAGTAGGCTTCGGCACCGCGCCGGCGTGCATCCAGGTCATCTGCACTGTGACTGCGCGCACTCACCATGGCCACCACAACGTCCTTGAGCGTTGGGTCACTCTTGATGGCATCGAGCACTTGCAGACCATCGATTTCGCCCGGCATGACGATGTCGAGCAGAACCAGTTGCGGACGATGCTGCGCGATGGTTTGCAGGGCGTCCCGGCCGCTGTGGGCTTCCAGCACGGCGTATTTCGGGCGCAGGATGATGTTCAAAAGATGGCAACTGTTGGCGTTGTCGTCAACCACCAGTACCTGTGGCATTGGCGCGCTGGTATGACGGATGGATTCATGCTTCATGAAGGTGATCTTCTTGATGGTTTGAACTGCCAGTCAAAGCCCTAAACTTTGAAAAGCGCTTACTGAAAAAGAGGCCTTGTGCTGCAAATCCGCGTCGGTATCGGCGAAAAAGGTCGCAATCGCCTGAAATTCCCCGCCCAGGGCCACAAAAGCGTCCACCACATCCGGATCAAAATGCTTGCCACGTCCTTCGACGATGATTTGCACTGCCTGCTCATGCGACATGCCCGGCTTGTAGACACGCCGGCAAATCAGCGCGTCGTAGACATCGGCCAGCGCCATCACGCGCGCCGGCAGCGGAATGGCGTCGCCACGCAAGCCTTGCGGATAACCGCTGCCATCCCATTTTTCATGGTGCGAATAAACAATTTCCTTGGCCACTTCAAACAGTTCGTCCTGATTCTCAACGCTGGCCTGGGCTTTGGCGATCGCGTCAAGACCGAGCTGCGGGTGGGTTTTCATGATTTCAAATTCCTCGGGCTTGTAGCGCCCGGGGTTGAGCAGAATCCGGTCCGGCACGCCGACCTTGCCGATGTCATGCAGCGGCGCACACATGGCCACCAGCCTGATTCGCTCGGCGCTCAGGTAAGGCTCAAAGCGCGGCTGCAGACTCAGGTAGTTGCACAACAATTCGACGTATTGCTGGGTGCGCTTGAGGTGGTTGCCGGTATCGGCGTCGCGCGTCTCGGCCAGCGATGCCAGCGCCAGAATGGTGACTTCCTGCAGCGATGCGATCTGGCGCGTCTGCTGGGCCACCTCGAGTTGCAGGTACTGGTTGTCGATGCGCATGGTCTTGGCGGCGCCCGCGTTGACCACATGGGCCTGCACGCGTGAGAGCAGGATGGCCGGCGTGATCGGACGCATGATGTAGTCCACCGCACCCGCGGCCATGCCGCGCTGCTCACTGCCGGCATCGGTCTTGCTGGTCACAAAGATCACCGGAATTTGACAGGTCAGCGGGTCTGCCTTGAGCTGGCGACAGACCTCATAACCATCCATGTCGGGCATCATGACGTCCAGCAAAATCAGGTCTGGCGCCTCCTGCCTGGCCAGTGCCAGTACCCGCGATCCGGCATTGAGCGCTTTGACGGTGTAGTGCGCCATCAGCAGGCCCGCCATCAGTGAAAGATTGGCCGGCGCGTCATCCACGATCAGGATGCTGGGCTTGACCGATGGGAAGCTCTCCATTCAATACGCCACTGGCAATTGAATCTGCAGCGCACCGGCCGTCACGCGCAATTGCGCCAGTGCCTGTGCATAGTCAAAGCTGTCAATTTGCACCTGCATCACGGCAAAGCCCTGGCCCAATCCCTGCTGCAACAAAGCAGCGTGTTTGATCGCCAACTCGCTGGCCTGAACGTTGCTGCTGGCGAGCAAGTACGCGAGTTCCCGGCAAACCCGCTCTAGCAAGGCCCGGTCAATCACAGCGCCGGCGGGCCGCGCGGCAGTTTCGCTTGCCGGCAAGGCTTGCGCGATGGCCGTCAACAAGCCCTGCAGATGCTGCTCCAGTGCTGCCAGCAGCGGCGCCAGGGCGGCGACCGGGGCGCGTTGGCGCAGCGCCTGTTCGAGTTCGCCGCTCAGGTGGCTGCAGTGCGCCGCACCCAGGTTGGCGCCAACGCCTTTCAAGGTATGGGCCGCACGCTCGGCAGTGGCGAAGTCGGCACCCTCAATCGCCTGGCGCAACTCGCGCGCTGTGTCGGCCGAACTCGCCAAAAATCTTTGTAGCAACGATGTATACAAAGCACGGTTGTCAGCGCAGTGGCGCAGGCCCTGCGCTACGTTGATGCCCTCAATCTGCAACGGCTGCTCGGCACTGGCGACCTTGCTCCAATACGCGATGGCGCGGTACAGCGCGGTCGGCTCGATCGGCTTGGTCAGGTGTGCGTTCATGCCCTCGCTCAGACAGCGCGCGCCTTCCTCGGCCGAGGCATGGGCCGTCAACGCCACGATCGGCAATTTGCCAAAACGCTTTTGCGCGCGCAACAGCTTTGTCGCCTGGTGGCCGTCCATCACCGGCATCTGCAAGTCCATCAGCACCAGCGACCAGGGCAAGGGGTCGGGCGCGCCCTGCAACAGGTCCAGCGCCTGTTGGCCGTTGTCGGCCAGGGTCACTTCTACGCCCATGGCCTGCAGCAGTTCCCGCGCAATCTGCTGGTTGATCTCGTTGTCTTCCACCAGCAACACGCGCACACCCGGCAATGTGCCAAGGTGGTCCTGATCGCTGACCGGCACCGCGGTGGCCTGCACCTGTGGCCGCAGAATGCCAACCAGGGTGTCCCATAAGCGCGACTGGCTCACCGGTTTGTCCAGGAATGCGCTGGCGCCCGCATCGCCGCCGGCGCCGCGCGCTTCGTCCGCGCCGTAAGCGGTCACCATTACCACGCTGGGTTGGTGCATGAGCCCCATGTCATGGGTGATACGCCGCGTGGTCTCGACGCCGTCCATGCCCGGCATTTGCCAGTCCATCAGCACCACCTGGTACGGGTCGCTGGCATCGGCCTGCTGCAAGGCGTCCATACCAGCCTGACCGCTGACGGCCTCGTCGGGGCGCAAACCCAGGCCAGTGAGCTGCTCGGTCAAGATCTGGCGCGCCGCCGGGTTGTCGTCGACCACCAGCACGCGCATGCCCTGGGTCGCGTTGTCACGCAACTGGACACGATTGTGCTGATCGGACTGCTGTAGCCAGACGCTGTAGGTGAAGGTGCTGCCGACACCGGCTTGCGAACTCACCCCGATATGTCCCTCCATCAGTTCGACAAAACGCTTGGAGATGGCCAGGCCCAGTCCGGTGCCGCCAAAGCGGCGCGTGGTGGAACTGTCGGCCTGGCTGAAGGCCTTGAACAATGACTGGCACTGCGCCGCCGACATGCCGATACCGCTGTCCTTAACGGTGATCGAGAACTCGATACGCTGTTCGCGCCGCTGCGCCAGCGCAATCGTGACTTCGACCTGCCCCTGATCGGTGAACTTGATGGCGTTGTGCAGCAGGTTGGTCAGGATTTGCTTGAAGCGCAGCGCGTCGCCGAGCAGGTTTTGCGGCACATCGGGCAGCACCCGCACCAGGAACTCGATGCCCTTCTCCTGCGCCTTGTGCGCCACCAGGGTCGAGACACTGTCAAGCACGTCGTCGAGCCAGAACGGCGCGACTTCCAGACTCATCTTGTCAGCTTCAATCTTGGAGAAATCCAGAATGTCATTGAGGATGCCCAGCAGCGTGCTGCCTTCGGAATGAATCTTTTGCACGTAGTCACGCTGCTGCGCCGACAGATCGGTCTTGAGCGCGAGGTAGGACAGGCCGATGACCGCATTCATCGGGGTGCGGATTTCGTGGCTCATATTGGCCAGAAACTCGCTCTTGGCACGGGTCGCTTCCTCGGCCCGCTTGAGCGCCTGTTCGATCGCCAGGTTTTGCTCGCGCAGCGCAACACCTTGTTGCTCGGTCTGCAGGAACAGCGCATGCGAGGTCTGGTTGCGCTCGATGATTTTCAGGTTCAGCGCCACCAGCAGCAGCACCTCTTTGAGCAGCATCTGCTCGCGCTCGCCCAGCGGCGCAAAACTGCCCAGTTCCAGCACCGCCAGCACAACGCCGTTGACATCGCAAACCGGCAGCAGATAAACGCAGTGTGGGCGGTCTTCGATCAGCCCGGAGCGGATGCGCAAACTGCCCGCGTCAACGGCGTCGAGCTGTATCGCTTTGGCCTCGCGCGCGCACTGCCCGAGCAAGCCTTCATCGGGTGCAAAATCTGCCAGCAAATTACCCTCAAGTGCCAACCCTGCACCACCCTGGTAACGGTATTTGCCGAGTGCCTCGTCCCAGACGTAGAGCAAACCGAGTTGCGCCTGCAGCAGCGGCGTGAGTTGCGCCAGCAGCGTGTCGGCAAACTCGCCCAGGCGCTCGATCGCCTGCACCTTGGCGCCAATCAGATTGGCCTGGGTCTTGCTCCAGCGCAGCATATCGGCCCGATTCGCACCTTGTTGCAGCACGCTGACCGAACGCGCCATGGCACCGATCTCGTTGTCGAACTCGATGTGCGGCACCACGGTCTGCAGTTCCCCCTGCGCCAGTTTCTCCACGCTCAGGCGCAAGCGCTCCGAAGGCCGACGCAAAGAGGCGCCCAGCAACACGCCAGAAATTAGGCCCGCCACACTTCCCAGCACCAGCAGCAGCACGGTCCAGCGCTCGACCTGATCGGAAAACTCGATGGCATCCTGTGCTGCGTGCTTGGCGACGCTTTCCTTGTGGCGCACCAGATTGCCCATCAATGTGTCGATGGTTTCAAAAACGCGCACATTCTCCGGGCTTGCCAAAAACCGCGTGATCTCAGTGTTCTGCAGCGTGCCGTCCTGCGCCAGCAAGGCGGTGACATGATCGACGTTGCGCAGGTATTGGTTCAGCACATCGCCAATGTCGGCCAGCAGCGCACGGCCCTCGGGGCGGACAAACAGCTTGTCACTCTCCAGCAGCGAGCGGCGCAGGATGGTGCGCGCCTCGTCCAGGTCGGCCCGGGCCACGGCCCGACTTTTAAGGTCGGGCGAGAGAATCATCTGGCGCAGTGCGCGGCCCATTTGCATCAAATGAATGCTGGCTTCCTTGATATGCGAGATACCCTGCAACTCCAGCTCGTACATGCGCCGTATTTCAGCGCTCTGCTGGCGGGTGCTGTAAACCGCCTGCAAGCCGATGCCGACAATGATTACCAGCATCGCTCCCAAGCCCAGCACCAGTTTGGTGTTGAGCTTGAGCTTTTCAAAAGCAGTCATCAAGGTATTCAAAGCGGGTGGCTCCTCAAACGGGTTCACAAAATACGAATCACGCGGCCCGGGCTATGCCGCGGGCTGCACATCACGCCAGGCCGGGTCAGGTCGCCAGTTGGCGATCCAGTCCGGCAGTTCAGCGGCAAGCATCGGGTGGGCAATAGCATAACCCTGGCCCAGTTCACAGCCAAGTTGCAGCAGTTTGACGCCGTGCCCAACCGTCTCCACCCCTTTGGCAATCACCTGCAGTTCAAAGACAGCGGCCAGCTCAATAATGCTTTTCAAAATTGCCCGGTCTTTCGGGTCGTCCAGCATACCGCGAACAAAGCTCTGGCCAATCTTGAGCTGCGCCACCGGCAGCTTCTTCAGGTAGGTCAGCGAGGCGTACCCGGTACCAAAATCGTCCAGCGCGCACTGAATGCCGATTTCCTGACAGGCCGCAATCACCTCGCAAACGTGGTCCAGGTTTTCAAAGGCGCTGGTCTCCAGCAATTCGAGCGCCAGCCCGGCTGGCTTGACGTGCGGGTGCTTTGCCAGTTGCTCGCGCAGACACCGGACGAAATCGGCCCGATGCAGGTGGCGCGCGCCAATGTTGACGCTGACCGGCAGGTTCAGGCCGCTTTGCTGCCAGCGCTCGATCTGTGCCACAGCGCACGCGATCACCCACTGCCCGAGCTCAACCGCCAGCGGATGATCCTCCACCATCGGCAAGAACTGCGCTGGCGGCAGCATGCCGCGCTCCGGGTGTATCCAGCGGATAAAGGCTTCGACGCCAATCACGGCGCCGCTGCGCAGATTCACTTTGGGTTGGTACTGCAGGACAAACTCGTTTGCTGCCATCGCCTGGCGGATGCTCTGCATGCTCTCGTGGCGCTCGCGTAAGCTGCGGTCCTGCTCCGAATCAAAAATCCGAAAACAGTTCTTGCCGGCCTGCTTGGCCTGGTACATGGCCTGATCGGCCTGGCGCATCAACTGATCCGCATCCATCATTTGCGCCTGCGGGTAAAAGCTCACGCCCAGACTGGCCGAGACTTGCAGCATGGTCTCGCCATACAGCACCGGTTGCGCTGCCGCCGTCAGCAAACGGTTGAGAATGAGCGTAGTGTCGTCAAGTTCATCCAAGTCCAACAAGACCGCCACGAATTCGTCGCCCCCCAGTCGTGCCAGGGTATCGCCTTCGCGCAGCGCTTCCTTCATGCGTTGGGCCAGCGTGACCAGCAACTGGTCGCCTGCGGCGTGTCCATGCGTGTCATTGATCGCCTTGAAGCCGTCCAGATCAAGAAACGCCATCGCCAAGCGTTGCCCGCGCCGCTGCGACTGCATCATGGCCTGGCTCATGCGGTCCGCCAGCAAGGCGCGGTTGGGCAGGCCGGTGAGCGGGTCGTAGTGGGCGAGTCGTTCGAGCTGTGTCTTTTTTTCTGCCACGTCCTTGCGCAGACCCTCACGTTCGATCAGGTTGCGAATTCTGAGCTTGGCGGTCTCGACCTTGATCGGCTTGCTGATGTAGTCCGCCGCACCCATGGCCAGGCCGGCCGCTTCGGCCTCCATGCTCGACATGGCCGTCAAGAACATCACCGGAATGGCTTGCAGTGCCGGGTCCGCCTTGAGCCGGCGAAAGACCTCGAAGCCGTCCATGTCGGGCATCATCACATCAAGCAGAATCAGATCCGGCGGTGTCCGGGATGCCGCTGCCAGCCCGATGGCGCCGGAGGTGGCAATCTGAAACCTGAAGTCCGTCACCAGCGCGGCAGCGAGCACCTGCAGATTGGCGGGCGTATCGTCAATGGCCAGAATTCGGAGCCGGGCGTCACTGGTTTGCATCACACACATCTTCCTGGTTTTTCTCCAGCAGTTCAATCAGCAGCAAGCTCTGGTCGTCGAGCACCTGCGTGCTCTCGCAAAACTGGTGCAGCGCCTGGCGGATTGAATCGAGCTTGGCGTGACCGATGCGCTGGCCGCCTCGGGGCCACGATTCAAACAGGGCAGCGAGCCGCTCCAGAGCGAACTCCTCGCCCTGCGCATTGCGCGCTTCCGTGATGCCGTCGGAGAACAGCAAGAACACGTCGGCGCTCGCAATCGGTAGGGCAGACTGGCTATAAACCTCGTCCGCCATGATGCCGATCGGCAGGTTCTCGCCCAGCAGTTCGGAGACGCTGCCCTGCCCCGCGCGCAGCAACAGCGCCGGGGTATGACCGGCATTGACAAAAGTCAGCGTCTGCGCCGCCAGATCAAAACGGTACAGCGCCAGCGTGGCAAAAGAAGACAGATCGCTCAAGCGCGGCGTCAGTATCTGGTGCAACTGATTGACGATCTGTGCCGGTGTCGGCAGCACCAGTTGCGTCGCGTCGGTAATCAACAGGTCAGACAGCACCTGGTGGTAGGTGGAACGGATACCGGCGCCGATCAGGGCCGCCGGCACGCCCTTGCCCATCACATCCCCCACCAGAACGTCAAAGCAGTCCGCGTGCAGCCGGTGGATCACCGAGAAGTCGCCGTCGACGACCTGGGAAGGCGTGCTCAAACGGGTCAGGCAGACGCCCGCCATATCGGGGGGCAGTTCGCCTTGCAACAAGTCACGCTGGATGGCGTTGCCAATTTCGAGTTCGCGCAACCGCGCCTCCTGCAACTGCTGTGCTGTGGACTTGAGCTGGCGCACGTTATCGGCCAGGCGGTCGCGCTGACTGGCAAGTTCCTTGCGCAAAGCTTCGCGCTCCATCAGGTTGCGGATTCGAAGGCGCGCCAGATCGGCCTTGATTGGCTTGGTGATGTAGTCAGCGGCACCGAGTTCCAGGCCAGCCTCTTCGGCCAGGGAGTCGGCGTTGGCGGTCAGAAAAATTACGGGAATAGCCTGCAGCAGTGGGTCGGCCTTGAGCCGACGGCAGACTTCAAACCCATCCATCCCGGGCATCATGACATCGAGCAGGATCAGGTCTGGCGGCGTTCGAGCCGCTGCGGCCAGCCCGACCTCACCCGAAGTGGCAATCTGAAACCGGAACTCCTGCGCCAGTGCGGCGGTGAGCACTTGGAGATTGGCCGGCGTATCGTCAATCGCCAGAATCCGGGGGCGCTTGTTCAGCGTTGTCATGGGGATGTGCCTTGCCAGTCCGGGTTGTTCATGATCTGGCGCAAGACCTTCGACGCCACGTCAAATTGGTAGGCTTGCAGCGCATCCGCGGCGGGTGCCAGTTGCGCGGCCAGTTCGGTCCCGACCAGCGCCGCGTGCAATTCCCGAAAGCGCGCGATGGCGTCGAAATCGAGATCTTCCAGCAGCGGCTCGATCTCGCGCAGCAGCGAGAGCACGCGCGCCACGTCGATTGCCGTGTAAGCCGACTGCGGCAGCGGCACGGGCGCTGCGCTGACGGGCAGCCACTGCGCGAACACGGCCTTGAGGCGCTCGAAGGAGAACGGCTTGGTCAGCACATCATCCATGCCAGCATCCAGGCAGCGCTGCCGGTCATCGGCGTAGGCGTCGGCCGTGAGCGCAATGATGACGCGCCGGCGCTGGCCTTGTTGCTGCTCCCATTGGCGGATTCTTCGCGTGGCCTCGTAGCCATCGAGCAGCGGCATGTGCAAGTCCATCAGAACGACAGGCGCCGACTCGCCCTGCACGATGGCGTCGAGCCCCTGTTGTCCGTCGCTGGCGGCACGCACCACAACGCCCAGGCTGCCCAGCAGCAGTTCGATCAATCGGCCGTGGCTCGCGTTGTCTTCCACCAGCAACACGCGCCCCGCGCTCAGCGCGGCGATGGGTGCCAGCGCCGTGTCGGCTGCAGCATCCGGCAACGCCGACACCGCGCCAGACGCCTGTGCCAATGGCTCGACCGCCACGCGAAACCAGAAGCGCGACCCCTGCCCCAACGCACTTTCAACACCAGCGTCGCCGCCCATCAAATGGGCCAGCGCGCGCACAATCGACAAACCCAGTCCGGTGCCACCAAACTGACGCGAGCTTGAACTGTCGACCTGCGAGAAACTCTGGAACAGAAGATCGAGTTTGTCCGGCGCAATGCCGATGCCGCTGTCACTGACCGAAAACTCCAGCATGGCGCCACGCTCGACATTGGCAATTTCACGCGCCTCAAGGCGGATGCTGCCCTGGGTTGAAAACTTGAGCGCGTTGCTGACCAGATTGGAGAGCATTTGCGTCAGACGATGCGGGTCGCCCCGGTAGCGCGCTTTCGGACCGCGCCAGGCCCATTCGATCTGCAAACCCCGAGCGCTGGCAGCAGCACCAAACAGGGCCTGGGTTTGGGCCAGGATTTCAGCCGGTGCCATCTCGATCACTTCAAACTCGATCTTGCCAGCTTCAATCTTGGCCAGATCCAGAATGTCATTGAGCAGTTTGAGCAGGGTCTGGCCCGAAGACAGGATGGTGCGTGCGTAATCCTGGCGCTCGGCCTGCCCGACCTCGGGCATCGTCAGCACCTGCGCCATGCCCAGAATGCCATTCAAGGGGGTGCGCACTTCATGGCTCATGGTCGCCAGGAACTGACTCTTGGCCAGGTTCGCAGCCTCGGCGGCTTGCTGCGCCTGCTGCAGTTCAACCTGGATCTGCTTGGCCTGCGTGATGTCACGCTTGGCCGCGACGTAGTTTCTGACGCGCCCGTCGGCGCCGCGTATCGGCGAAATAATGACGGCCTCGATGAATTCGCTGCCGTCCTTGCGCCGGTTATAAAACTCGCCCGACCACGACAGGCCCTGAAGCAATGTCTGCCATAAGGCGTCATAGGTCGCGCGCGGTGTCTTGCCCGATTTGAGCAGGCGCGAATTCCGACCGAGCAGCTCAGTCCGGCTGTAACCGGTGTTCTTCACGTAGGCGTCGTTGACGTACTCAATCTCGGCTTTCAAGTTGGTGATGACTATGCTCTCGGTCGACTGCGCGATGGCCTCGGACAACTGGCGCAGTTCCTCCTCGCGACGTTTGCGCCCGCTGATGTCGCGCAGAAACACGAAGAACTGGTTGCCCGCCTCGCGCCGATACGCAACACTAACCTCAACGTCCCAGAGCGAGCCGTCCTTGCGCCGATGGCACGATTCAAACTGCAGGTGTCCCACTGCGACGATCAGCCGCTGGCGCTCGGCAATCTCGTCCTTATCGGTCACCAGCATGAGCTCGGGCAGCGTCATCTGCAGCAGTTCCTCGCGCGCATAGCCCGAGAGCTCGCAGTAGCGTGCGTTGACGTCGAGCAGACGCCCCTGGTCGTCGATCTGCAGGTAGCCATCGGTGGTGGCCGACAAGATGCTTTGCAGGATGTCGTGACTCTCGTGCAGTTCTACGTCCGCAAGCCGACGCTGCGCGATTTCAGTTTCGGCGCGTTTGAGTGCGATACGCGTACGCTGGTTGGTGTAATGAATCAAGCCGGCCGCCAATGCAAAGATGCCGGTGTAGGTAAACCACTGCGTCAAACCCACGCTGTAGTTGGGTTTGGGCAGGCGCCCGGCGTTTTCGGCCAGGACCAGGCCCAGGATCGTTAGCGAACTGATGCCGGTGGCCAGCAGCAGGCCCCGGAGCTGAAACAGGGCGCCTGCCATCAGCACCCAGAACAGGTACAGGGATGCGGTCGGTGTGCGGATCGTTCCCAGGCTGATGTTGACGGCCGTCATTGCCAGGTAGCTGATCAGGGCCAAGCCGATCATCGACTGGCCCAGCTTGCCAGCACGCAGCCAGCGCAAGCCTTGCAGCGACATGGCGAGCCCGGCCAGGTCAACAATCAGAAGCGCATACGGCAGGCTGCGGTCGAAGTAAAGGACAACCAGGAACAGCAGCAGCAACAGGATCGGACCGAGCAGCGCGGCGTTGATCACGGCGGCCAGGCTGCTCTTTTCTTCGTCTTGCGGGTAAACCGGCGGCGCCAGCAAGCGCTTGAGTTGGTTGATCATGGGTGGTTCAACGCACGCTGCGCGACCGCGCCGCTTAGGCTCGGCCGCGGCTTTGCGTGCGCATCGGGGTGGTCATGTTGCATGATAAAGCCCGGCGGGGAAATTTGCAGGCGCTGGGTTTCTGGCCAAAGACTGCGGGGCGCTTCAGATGACGCCAAGGTCGGTTGTCAACGCGCGGCGCAGCAAACCGGTCACGATGCGCAGTCGCAAGCTCAAGCTCTGGCTGACCGCATAGAAAACATCGGCGGCGGCGCGCGCTTCGCGACTCGCGGTCTCGCCTTCAACCCAAGCCGGCGCGTGCAGGCAACCAACCGGGATTCGGCCCAACAGGATTTGCCAGTCGCGCCCCAGCGCGTACCACTCGGACTGGCTGCGCGGTCGTGAGCCAAACCAGCTTCTGTGCCCGGCCGCCACATCCAACCAGTCACCGTAATGTGCCAGCAGCTGCCCGATGCCACGCCCGGTCGATCGGGCACAGCGCAGGCTTTGCAGCACCAGCTCGCCACTGTCGGCGTCGCGCCCGAGCGCCACCAGTTGCATGCGCCAGCGCAGCGGCAGGCCGCGTGCTCGGCGCCAGGCGGTGTCGATGGCCAACCAGGGCAGGAAAACAAGACAGGCAAAAACTGCGCAGGCACGCGCGAAGCCGTGCGCCGTGCGGCTGCTCTTGGGCCGCAATTCGAGCAACAACCCATCGGACGCCGGCAGAATGGTTCGCACACCCAGGCGCAGGTTGACAACGCTGCGCCCCTTGGCCACGGTTTGTTCGAGCGCCAGACCCTGACCGACAAAGGTGTGGGGCAGCACCAGGCTGCTCTCAACACTGGCGCCATTGGAAACCACCACATCGCGCGTCAACACCGTGCCCGGGCCAACGCTGGCACCGGCGGCGACAAAACAGCCCGGGCCGATCAAGCAGGGTCCGCTGATCTGCGCGCCGCTCTGGATCACAGCGCCCGGACTGTGTGCGCCCCAGGCGGTGCGCAGCCAGGTCGCGGGCAGCGCACGCAGCGCTTCTTCGTCCATGGCCGCGCCTTGCGCCCGCAGCAATGCGACGGCGCTGTCAACACTGACCAGGTTGGTGGCAGCAAGCAGTTGCACATGGGTGCTGATCTGACACAGAAAGTCGCCCATGGCCGACTCGTCGTTGTGCAGCGACTGCGCGCACACCAGTCCCGCCTGGATGCTGCCCCAGCCGGCCCAGACCACCCCTTTTTCTTCGCGGTCCAGCGCCAGCATCTGGTCGCACGCGATCAGGGATGCCAGCGCGTGATCAGCGACCATCCGGTCGGCATGGCCCAGCAACAAGCGCTGGGTTGGCGCCAAGGCGATCGAGCGCAGCAGCGCATAGGGGGTCGCGGAATCCTTGGCCAGATGCCAGCGCAGCTGCACACCCCAGCGCTCGCCCTGCCCCAGTACCTGGCGCAATTCCTCGGGACGCGAGCTCACCACCAGATCAATCGCGCGCACGCCGTGACGGGCCAGCTGTTCAATGGCACGCTCGACAAAAGTGCTCCAGCCATAGGGCAGCAGTGCGGCCGGAGAGTCCTCGGCAACGGGCACATCGCGGGGCGCAGTGGCGGTGGCAAAGAGCACGCAGCGCAGATCGTTAACGCCAACCATGCCCGGTGCCACGGTGACGGCCGACGCCAGGAGCGCATCATCGGCCCGGCGGCGCAGACCTATGCGCTGCAGGACGACGCGGCCCAGGAACGTGAAGTTGCCCAGCAGGTAGCGCCGCCACATGCGCGCGGGCTCCTGCCGCAGTCGATAAATCCATTCCAGACCACTGTCGCGCATCCAGGCCGGCGCGCGCTTGATGCGCCCCGAAACAAAGTCAAACAGGCCGCCAACGCCAATGGCCACCCTGACACCGAGTTGGTGCAGATGACGATCAATGAACACGTCCTGCATCGGCACGCCGCGCGCCACCAGCACCACGTCGGCGCCACTGGCATTCACCTGCGCGGCAACCTGCCCCTCCTGCGCCACTGAAAAGAAACCGTCGCGCACTCCGGCAATGTGCAACTGCGGCCAGCGCGCGCGAATCACTTCGGCCACCTGTTGAGCAACCCCGGGCTGGCCGCCGAGCAGAAAGACGCTGGCATTGCGGCGCGAAAACATGTCGCACAGGCGCGGGAAAAGGTCGGTGCCGTTGACGTTTTGTTGCAAGGGCTGGCCCAGCAGATCGGCGGCAATCTTGATGCCGATACCGTCGGGCAGCACCAGGGCGGCGCGCGCCAGCAGGCGGCGGTAGCCACGATCCTTGGCAGCGATGTTGACGCAGGCCGGGTTGACGAAACTCACCTGCTGGGCCCGCGCACCGTCGAGCATGTGTGAAATCCGTTGCACCGCCTGCGTCATGCTGACGTTGTCAAACGAAACGTCACCAACACAGATACGCGCCTGGCTGACCGGGCGCGGCAAGGGCATCCAACCCAGCAGGAACGCGCGCAGCAGCAGCGTAAAGTCATGCCGCACGCCGCGCTGATTCAGATATTCAATGTTGGCTTGGCGCTCCGATCCGAAGTCAACGGCGGTGCGCCGGCGCAGGTCCCAAATACTGACCAGGCCTGGCCGCACGTTGCGAAACGCGGCCGGGTACTCGGTACCGGTGTCGGCGCCGATAGGCCGGTAGCCGACCCAGGCCATCTCGCCGTTGACGATGTTGATCAGGCTGGGCCAGTTGCCAGCGCCGGTTCGCGCCAGCAGGCGGCCCAGGAAGTTATTGGGAAAACGCAGTTGCCAGCGCCGAAAGACCCGGTTTTCGCAACCCACATATTCAGCACTGCCGAGTCGACCCACCAGCAGGGCCAGCAGCAGCGGGACGCTGAGCAGGATCAGTGCCGGCAAGGCCAACGCCAGGTCCATGCGGCGCAACTGCCGGTCCACGTTGGGGTCAAAAGGGCCAACAATTTCGTCGACCGGGTGCAAGGCTTGCGTCAACCAGTTTGTCATGATCTGCTTCGGTTTTCAGTAGGCGCCGCGGCCACGGATGACGGCCGGCAGGGTTTGGGCCAGCAGCTTGACGTCGCTACCCATGGAACGGCGCTGGATGTAGTCGATGTCCATCAGCACTTGTTGCGGGAAGGGGATTTCCGAGCGACCGCTGACTTGCCAGATGCAGGTCAAACCCGGTGTGACCGACAGGCGTTCGCGCTCGAGCATGCTGTAGCGCTCAACCTCACCCGGCAATGGCGGACGCGGACCGACCAGGCTCATGTTGCCGCGCAGCACGCACCAGAGCTGGGGCAGCTCATCGATACTGGTGCGACGGATCAAGCGGCCAATCGGTGTGATGCGTGGGTCGCGCTTCATTTTGAAGGTCACACCCTGGCTGCCGTGCTGGTTCTCCGCCAGCAAGGCGGCGCGCACCGCTTCGGCGTTGACGCACATGGAGCGGAACTTGGGGAAGCGAAAAGTCTTGCCATGGCGCCCGACCCGTTCTTGCCAGAACAGCACCGGACCGCGATCATGCAACTTGATCGCCAAAGCGACCAGCGTGAACAGCGGCGTCAGCAGCAGCAGCGCCGGCAGCACCAACGCAATGTCGAGCCCGCGCTTGAGCAGCGCGAATCGACGCGTCGTCCACCACCAGACCAGGCGCTCGCGCCGCGCGCGCAGCCGGTTGGCAAAAGGTGCACTGAGTTCGGGCAGGTGAGGGTTGGACATGGGGCGTTCCGTTGATATGTTGGAAAGGATTACAGTGCTTTTGCGATCCGAAGTTGTGACAACTTTGTGAACCGCTTGTTAAACTGCCCTTCAGTTCCTTGTAACCCACACCCTCCGGCCCTAAAAAACTCCATGCCAAGCTCCCTTGTCGCTACCCCCATGCTGCGGGTTCTGGTGGCCGATGACATCGAGGCCTCGCGCTTGCACCTGTGCCAATTGGTGCAGGACTGCGGTCATCAGGCCTTTGGCGTGGACAGTGGCAAGGCAGCGCTGGCGCAAATCCTGGCGCAGTCGCCCGATCTGGTGCTACTGGACCTCCTGATGCCCGACATGGACGGCTTTGCCGTCACGCAGACGGTGCGCGCGCTGGTCAGCGAGCGCTGGTTGCCGGTGATCGTGACCTCCTCGCTCGAAGGCGAACAGCACTTTATTCACGCCTTGCAGGGCGGCGCCGACGACTACCTGGTGCGGCCCATCAACCCGGCCCTGCTTGAGGCGAAATTGCGCCACTACGCGCGGGTGCTGGGCCTGCAGTCGCGCCTGGCCTTGCTGGCGCAGCGCCAGCGCGACATTCACGACAATATTCTGGATGCCGTGATGACGCTCGATAGCAGGGGCCAGATCCAGGAGTGCAATCTGGCCGCGCTGCGTATCTTTGGCAATGGTGCGACCCGGCTCGAGGGCCGCCACTGCGAACGGGTGCTCGGTGCGCCCTTGGCCGACCTGCTCGGGCAGGGCGAAATCGCACTGACGCGCTTTGACGGCAGCCGCTTTCCGGCCGAACTGGCGCTGAGCCAGTGGAACGAGGCCGAACTGCTGCGCTACACCATCGTGATTCGCGACCTGACCGAGCGCCGCCGCATCGAACGCATGAAGGAC
>CAIWNX010000219.1 GCA_903914175.1 uncultured beta proteobacterium
AGGATTTCCGACAGCAGGGCACGCCCGGCGGTGGTTTCCCACAGCGTAGTCGATGGCACCAGTTCACCGGTCTGCTTGTCCTTGGTGTACTCGGTCAGACGCACGTTGATGCGCGCCGTGAGTTCAACCTGGCCAGCGTCAAAAGCACGCTGCACTTCACCGACGTCGGAGAAGATCAGGCCCTCGCCTTTGCCGTTGATGCGGTCGCGGGTGGTGTAGTACAGACCCAGCACAACGTCCTGCGAAGGAACGATTGACGGTTCGCCATTGGACGGGAACAGCACGTTGTTGGAAGCCAGCATCAGGGTGCGGCATTCCAGTTGCGCTTCTACCGACAGGGGCACGTGTACCGCCATCTGGTCACCGTCAAAGTCGGCGTTGAAGGCGGCGCAAACCAGCGGGTGCAGTTGAATCGCCTTGCCTTCGATCAGGATCGGCTCGAAGGCCTGGATGCCCAAACGGTGCAGCGTAGGCGCACGGTTGAGCATGACCGGGTGTTCCTTGATCACCTCTTCCAGAATGTCCCACACCACCGGCGTGCCGGATTCGACTTCCTTCTTGGCCGCCTTGATGGTGGTCGCAATGCCCATGGCTTCCAGGCGCGCAAAGATGAAAGGCTTGAACAGTTCGAGCGCCATCAGCTTGGGCAGGCCGCACTGATGAAGCTTGAGCGTTGGTCCCACCACAATCACGGAACGACCCGAGTAATCGACGCGCTTGCCCAGCAAGTTCTGGCGGAAACGACCGCTCTTGCCCTTGATCATGTCGGCCAGCGATTTGAGCGCGCGCTTGTTGGCGCCGGTCATGGCCTTGCCACGGCGACCGTTGTCGAGCAGTGAGTCCACTGCCTCTTGCAGCATGCGCTTCTCGTTGCGCGCGATGATTTCGGGCGCCTTGAGCTCGAGCAAACGGCGCAGACGGCTGTTGCGGTTGATGACGCGGCGATACAAATCGTTCAAGTCGGAGGTCGCAAAACGACCACCGTCCAGCGGCACCAGCGGACGCAGATCAGGCGGCAGCACCGGCAGCACTTCGAGCACCATCCACTCGGGCTTGATGCCCGACTTCTTGAACGCTTCGAGCAGCTTGAGGCGCTTGGTGTTCTTCTTGATCTTCAGTTCCGAGCCGGTCGGGTCGTTGCGCAGTTTCTCGATCGATCCTTCGATGTCGATGCCTTGCAGCAAGTCCTTGATGCCTTCGGCGCCCATCTTGGCCTGGAACTCGTCGCCGTATTCCTTGAACTTGGCGTCATAGTCGTCTTCCGACATGATGCTGTACTTCTTCAGCGGTGTCATGCCGGGGTCGGTCACGACATAGGCTTCAAAGTAGAGCACGCGTTCGATGTCGCGCAGCGTCATGTCGAGCACCAGGCCCAGACGCGACGGCAGCGATTTCAGGAACCAGATGTGGGCGCAGGGTGCGGCCAGATCGATGTGGCCCATGCGCTCGCGGCGCACCTTGGTCTGGGTCACTTCAACGCCACACTTCTCGCAGATCACGCCGCGATGCTTGAGGCGCTTGTACTTGCCGCACAGGCATTCATAGTCCTTGATCGGGCCAAAGATCTTGGCGCAGAACAGACCATCACGCTCGGGCTTGAAGGTGCGGTAGTTGATGGTTTCGGGCTTTTTGACTTCACCGAAAGACCAGGAGCGGATCTTCTCGGGCGAAGCCATGCCGATCTTGATGGCACTGAAATGCTCATCGGGCGTAAATTGCTTGAACAGGTCGAGTAATGATTTCATGACGCTTGTTTCCTTTTAATCAGTTGTCGACGAATCAGGACCGTTCCAGCTCGATATCAATACCGAGTGAGCGAATTTCCTTGACCAGCACGTTGAACGATTCCGGCATGCCGGCGTCGATCGAATGCTCTCCCTTGACGATGCTCTCGTACACCTTGGTACGACCCTGCACGTCATCCGATTTGACCGTCAGCATTTCCTGCAATGTGTAGGCAGCGCCGTAGGCTTCGAGCGCCCAGACTTCCATTTCACCGAAACGCTGACCGCCGAACTGCGCCTTGCCGCCCAGCGGCTGCTGCGTGACCAGGCTGTACGGACCGGTGGAGCGGGCGTGCATCTTGTCGTCGACCAAATGGTGCAGCTTGAGCACGTGCATGTAGCCGATCGTGGTGGGACGCTCGAAGGCATCGCCACTGCGCCCGTCAAACAGGTTGGCCTGGGTGCGCAGCGCCGTCAGACCCTTGGCCTTGACGATGTCATCCGGGTAGGCCAGCTTGAGCATGGCGCGAATTTCCGCTTCCGTGGCGCCGTCAAAGACCGGCGTGGCAAACGTGGTACCGGCGCTCAGGTTGCCGGCCATTTCCAGCACTTCGGCATCGCTCAGCTGTGTCAAGTCTTCCTTGCGGCCAGAGCCGTTGTAGAGGTCCTCGAGGAACTTGCGCAGATCGGCGATCTTGGCCTGCGCCTGCAGCATGTCACCGATGCGCTGACCCAGACCCTTGGCAGCCCAGCCCAGATGGACTTCGAGCACCTGACCGACGTTCATCCGTGAGGGCACGCCCAGCGGGTTGAGAACGATGTCGCACGGTGTACCGTCGGCCATGAAAGGCATGTCCTCGACCGGAACGATCTTGGAGACCACACCCTTGTTGCCATGGCGACCAGCCATCTTGTCACCGGGTTGCAGACGACGCTTGACGGCCAGGTAGACCTTGACCATCTTGAGCACGCCAGCCGGCAGCTCGTCGCCTTGCGTGAGCTTCTTGCGCTTTTCTTCAAAGGCGAGGTCAAAGCTGTGGCGGGTTTGTTCGAGCGAGTTCTTGATGCTCTCGAGTTGTGCGGCAACCTCGTCGTCGGCCGGGCGAATATCGAACCAGTGGAATTTCTCCACCGACGTGAGATAGGCCTTGTCGAGTTTGGTTCCCTTGGCCAGCTTTTGCGGGCCACCGTTGGCGGCTTTGCCCACCAGCAGTTTCTCGATACGGTCAAAAGCGTCGGCTTCCACGATGCGCAACTGGTCGTTGAGGTCCAGGCGGAAACGCTTGAGTTCGTCGTCGATGATCTGCTGGGCGCGGCGATCGCGCACAATGCCTTCACGCGTGAAGACCTGCACGTCGATAACCGTCCCTTGGGAGCCCTGGTCAACGCGCAACGAGGTGTCCTTCACGTCGCTGGCCTTCTCGCCGAAGATGGCGCGCAGCAGTTTTTCTTCCGGTGTCAGCGTAGTCTCGCCCTTGGGGGTAACTTTGCCCACCAGTGTGTCGCCGGGTTGCACTTCGGCACCCACGTAAATGATGCCCGATTCGTCCAGACGGTTGAGTTGCTGTTCGCTCAGGTTCGGAATATCACGTGTGATTTCTTCGGCGCCAAGCTTGGTGTCGCGTGCCATCACCACGAGTTCTTCGATGTGGATCGAGGTGTAGCGGTCTTCTGCCACCACACGCTCACTGATCAGGATCGAATCCTCGAAGTTGTAGCCGTTCCAGGGCATGAACGCCACCAGCATGTTCTG
>CAIWNX010000220.1 GCA_903914175.1 uncultured beta proteobacterium
GCTGTACTCAGCGGCGACTCGGCTGTTTGGTATTGGGATTAGGGTCCCCTATTGGCCCGGGAGGAAATCGGAATCCGAAGTGGGGTGGGTTTTCTGCAGACCCGGGATAGGTGTCTCAGGAGGGGGTGGGGGTGTTTATTTCGAGGAAGTAAAAAATTTTGCAAAAAATTTCTGACAGAGTTTCTGCTGACCGAACCCGACGTTCAACTTGTTCCGTCAAGCGCGTCCCTGCTTGACCCGTTCGAACAGCTCGAAGATCGTCAAACCGAGTCCATTGGCGATGACCTCGATCGCATTCAGCGAAGGGTTAGCCTGTCCGTTCTCGACACGGCTGAGATACGTTTGATAAAACCCGCACCTTTCGCCAAACTCGACCTGGCTCATCCCAGTGGCGAGACGGAGCTCGCGCACGCAGGAGCCGAATCGTTGTGCCAGGGTATTTTTCACACCCCGAACTATGTTGTTTATGCTATAAATCGCATAAACACTAATTCATATAAATGAGGGTGACACCATGTCCAGCGACAAAGCGATTGAGCTGATCTCAAGCTATTGTCCAGCGTGTGGGCACGGATTTTTCCATCAGAAGAAAGTAGCTGGTAAAGCTATTGGCGGAATTGGTGGCGCGATAGCAGGAGCCAAGATTGGCGCCGGCGTCGGCCTTGTGGGGGGCCCACTTATCGCAATGGCGGGAACCATCCCTGGCGCTCTGGTTGGTTTGATCGTCGGTAGTAAAGCAGGGCGGTCAATCGCCGACGATCCCAAATGTCCAAAGTGCGGGACAAAGTTTAAGCGGCCGAGGTAATTAAGTGCCTGTCCTCTGGACTAATTACCAAGACGTTGCGGCCTACGCTCGCAGCCGTGCTGCTGCGCTCGGCATAGTGGTTGTGGTGCGCCGGGTGAAGGGCGGTTGGGAACTGCCGTTTTATCATGCCCTTTCCAATGGAAATTCAGTTAGTTTTGAACCTCATGAAGACTTTGCGCAGGAAGACAGTATTTCATGTGACGATCCAGAATTTTCCGATTGCGGCGACGGATCGTCCGGGCTTTCGTCGAACTGCGGAGAAACGCTGATGGAGGGCTATGAATTATTCAACCGCAATTAGGTTTTAGCGCCGAGGTACATAAATTTTCTTACTAGCGCGAGGTGTTGTGATGGCGACTCTGGAAGAGCTCGAGAGGCGAAAGAAGGAGCTGGAACTTCAGCGGGATATTGCTCGGCTTGAGCGTAATGAGCGCATAGGAAGCCGGGCATCCGACATCGCCGCAAATGCTTCAAATGTTGTTAGGGGCGTGTCTGAAACCGTACAAGAACAGAGGTCAAGCGCGACGACGTGGAGCTGGCTATGGGTTGCTCCCCTGACTCTTTTCGGCCTCTATTTGGTCCTGGGCGGCTTGATCGACGGCCCCTTGGTCATCGCGCTGATTGGATTGGTGCTGCTATTACCTGCAATCTGGAAAGTCCGCGGGCGACATTAAGTGTCGAATTCGGCCTATGCCATTTTCGGCGCCCGCATGTGGCCCCTTAGTAACTCTGCAGATCCCGAGTAATAAAATTCTTGCGGAGGCACTATGACTACATTTTTTGAGCGGGACACTCGCTGCGCGCTATGCGGCAGCGTGACTAGGTTCTCAATCATCGGAAGCACCAACTCATTCGGCTCTGTCGATCTCGATACGCGACCTCCAGAGATGAGGCGCTCCACTATGAATGGCTGGGTGCAACGATGCAAAGCATGTGGTTACTGTGCTTCCGTCATCAGCGAGGCGATCAAAGGGGCTGATGCGGTGATTAAGACGGCGGAATATCGCGAGCAGCTATGCGCCGCCGCATACCCGACCTTGGCTAACTCGTTCCTGTGCAAAGGTATTACCGATCATGCGGCGAGGGATTTTGCCAGTGCGACCTGGGCTCTAGTACACGCAGCATGGGCTTGCGATGACGCCAAACTTCTCGAATCGGCAGCGAAGTGCCGCAAAAAGGCAGCAGACATGCTGCTGATCGCGGAAAGTCATGATCAGAGAGTTTCGGGCCAGGATGGAGGAGCCACAGCGCTGCTGGTTGACTTATTGCGGCGATCTGGTCAGTTCGTCGCAGCACGGAGGGCAATCGTCGAAAGACCCGCTGACGTCCCAGCCATCATTACCCAGGTCCTGACGTTTCAGTCCAAGCTGATTGAAAAGAACGATACCGCTGCCTATGTGATTTCTGATGCACTAGGCGGCGTCAAATCATCCCCAGTGACTCCGGGGCCTATCCAACGCCCTCGGACCAACCCAGGTGACTTACCCTTTTAAGCAATAGAAGAATTCAGCCGGCTTCACCGCGTGCCTGCCCCCGCAGCGACTCATACAGCCCAGCATGGTTCAGCAGAATGTCCTTCAGCCCACCCCGCACCGTCGGAGAGTTCAAGGCCTGCGTACTCATCAGGTTGTGCGCATCGAGAGCACCCATGATCGCGTTCATCAACTCGGTCTTGAGGTCCGGTGAGTTGGCGAACTGTTCTTTGGTGTTGTTCGTCGCTTGCTGGCGCAGGGTCTCCGACTCCAGCAGCTTGCCCTTGATGACGTTGTTCACATAGACCAGCTTGTCCTGATCGGTGAGTTCGCCTTCAAACAGGTCGTTCACCTTCTCGATGATTGCGTTCAGTAAAGCCTTCTCTTTTTCCTGAACGCTGCCAGCACCAGTTTCAGTGATCGGTGGGATCTTGGGTGCCTCGCCGTCGCCCAGCAGCATCGGGCGCTTCCCCAAGTCTTTGAAATGATGGTGGGTCAGTACCACTTTCGACAGGTCTATGCCCTCACGCTCGCGGCCAAATTCCAGTAAGGGCAGCAGCCGCTTGTAGAAGATGGCGCGTTTCTCGATGCCCGTGTTGCCGTAGTCAAAGATCTGTGACAGGAACGTGTACAGCCTCAGGTAAGCACCCATGTCGCCCTTGAACAGGATCAGGGCGTTCAGCTCGTCCTGTGCTGCCTGGATGGCGGCTTCGTCGTCTTTGGCCTTCGCCACGTTCAGCGCGGCCTGAACAGCCTTGTAGCGTTTCATCACGCGGTCCTGCACCGGGTCCAGTGCGCTGACCAGCTCGCTCTGCCTGGCGTTCGGGTTGAGTTCGACAGCCACCACACGGTCCACCTCGAAGTCGTCGTAGTGACCGGCAGCGTCGAGCTTTGCACGCAGGTTGAATACCAGGTTGGGGTCCGTGGTGGCCGAGAGTGCCGCGGTGGTGTAGTAGGTCTTGAAGGACGCCAGTACCTCTTCCGGGTCGTTCACGAAGTCGAGCACGTAGGTGGTGTCCTTGCCAGGGTAGGCACGATTCAGGCGGCTCAGGGTCTGTACGGCCTGGATGCCGGCTAGGCGCTTGTCCACGTACATGCCGCACAGCAGCGGCTGGTCAAAGCCGGTCTGGAACTTGTTCGCCACCAGCAGGATTTGGTACTCGTCGCCCTTGAAGGCTTCGCGGATGTCACGGCCCTTGAGCTTGGGGTTCAGCGCCGGGCTGTTTTCAGTGAAGCCGTCCGGTCCAGACTCCTTATCGTTCACTTCGCCGGAGAACGCCACGAGTGTGCCGATGCTGTAGCCGTGGTCCTTGATGTACTGGTCGATGGCCAGCTGCCAGCGCACAGCCTCCAGGCGGCTGCCGACCACCACCATGGCCTTGGCGCGGCCCTTGAGTAGCGGCGAGACGAACTCACGGAAGTGCTCGACCACGACTTCGACCTTCTGGGTGATGTTGTAGGGGTGTAGCCGCACCCAGCCCATGATTCGCTTCAGGGCGGCGTTGCGCTCGACTTCCTTGTTGTCGAGCTCCTTGCCCTCGTGCGCCAGGCGGAAGGCCAGACTGTATGGTGTGTAGTTTTGCAGCACGTCGAGGATGAACTTCTCCTCGATGGCCTGGCGCATGGAATAGACGTGAAACGGCGCGGGCACGTTGTCCGGCGCTGGCTTGCGCGTTGGGTCGGGGCGCGTGCCGAACAGCTCCAGGGTCTTGTTCTTCGGGGTAGCGGTGAAGGCCACAAAGGTGATGCCACCATCCTCGGCGCGGGAAGCCATCTGCGCGGCCAGGATGTCTTCGGTACTGACTTCGCCACCATCGGACAGGTCGGCCAGCTCCGCGGGGCTCAGCACGGCCTTGAGCTTGGCGGCTGCCTCACCGGTCTGTGAGCTGTGGGCCTCGTCGGCGATCACCGCGAAGCGCTTGCCCTTGGTCGCTGCCAGTTCGCGCACGGCCTCCAGGGCGAACGGGAAAGTCTGGATCGTGCAGACCACGATCTTCTTGTCGCCCGACAGAGCTTGGGCCAGCGCACCGCTCTTGCTGCCCTCGGTATTCTTGATCGTTGCCACCACGCCGGTGGTGCGCTGGAAGTCGAACAGGGCTTCCTGGAGCTGGGAGTCGATCACGTTGCGGTCGGACACTACCAGCACGGTGTCAAACACTTTCTTGTGCTGGGCATCGTGCAGCTCAGCCAGAAAGTGCGCGGTCCAGGCAATGGAGTTGGTCTTGCCGGACCCGGCCGAGTGCTGGATCAGGTACTTGCCGCCCGGGCCATCGTCCGTTACAGCTGCCTGGAGCTTGCGCGTCACGTCGAGCTGGTGGTAGCGCGGGAAGATGACCTTCTCGATCTGCTTCTTCTTGTCGCGCTGGGCGATCAGGTAGCGCCCCAGGATTTCAAGCCAGCTCTCACGCTCCCAGACTTGCTCCCACAGATAAGCGGTGCGGTGGCCGCCTGCTGGGTTGACAGGGTTGCCAGCAGCGCCCTCGTTGCCCAGATTGAAGGGCAGGAACATGGTGGCGGGGCCGACCAGGTGGGTGACCATGGCGACTTCCATGTTACTGACCGCGAAGTGGACCAGTGCGCCAGCAGGGAACGACAGCAGGGGCTCGGCAGCCTGGCCTTTGGGCTTGGGGTGGCGGTCGAAGCGGTACTGGTCGATGGCGTCGCCGATGCTCTGGGTGAAGTCGGTCTTCAGCTCCACCGTGGCTACAGGTAGGCCGTTGAGGAACAGCACCAAGTCGATGCTGTTTTCGTTGTGCAGCGAGTAGCGCACCTGCCGGATCACACGCAGCCGGTTGGCAGCGTACCGGGCCATAATGTCCGGGTTGATGGCCAGCGCCGGCTTGAATTCAGCCAGCTTGAGCGGGGTCTTGAGTCCTAGCAGTTCGATGCCCTGGCGCAGCACATCAAGGGTGCCGCGCTGGTCGAGCTGGTCGCGCAGGCGGGTCAGCAGGGTGTCTCCCGCCTTGGTGCCGTGGTTCTTGGTCAGAGTGTCCCAGGCCTTGGGCTGCGTCGTCTGTACCCAGGCCAGGACGTCGGCAGGGGACAGGGCACGGGCACGGTCATAGCTGGCTGCGTCGCCCTCAGCGTAGAGCCAGCCGTGGTCGGCCAGGTGCTGGCAGATTTCGGACTCGAAGCTGATTTCTTTATGTAGGCTCATGTGGCGATTCTCAGCTCTTGAGTTTCAGCTTCTTCAAGTGCGGTTGCAGCGCATTATTCAAGGCGTTCATGGCCTCAACTCCGCTGGCCTGTATGGTCGGCCATTCAACTTCAGCGGAGCGGTAACCGCCGGGCATCGTGACGCGGATACGGCAAGCACGTCGTCCCTCAAGCCTCTCCCAGCTTACGGTGTGGTGGATAGCCTCATCAATCTCCGTCTTGAACGCTAAAAGTTGGTCGAATATGCTGTTGTTTTCTTCTTCAGAGTCTTTGCCCCGGTCGATGTAAAGCTCAGCCGCGAAGTCATCCTGCGTAACCACGTAATTTAGGTTCAAGCCACGCACACCTGACGAGGTTCCGATCCACGAGTAGGTTCCGGGTGTGATGTGCTTGTGTAGCTTGGCACCTGGCAGAGACACGAGCTGAGTCCACCAGTTCAAGCGGATGTCATAGCGTTCGGCCAGCTCGTGTTTTTGGGTGCGCACGCTCGTTTCTTTGGAGGGACCGACGATCAGAGTTAGGAGTGGCGCCGCCGGCGAAGTGCCGATGCGTACCGCCTCAACTTTGACTAAGAAGAAGTCTGCGCCGGTTGATTCGTTGAGCCAGGCTACGGCGGCCACGTGCTCAGGGCGCGGCTCAGCGACGATCCATATAGCCGCCCTTGCCGACATGGCGGTGAGGTAGGTGATGAGCTTGCCAAGGTGATCATGATTGCTTTTCTCTAGCTGGTTCTCAATGATGACCGTGCCGCCGCCTTCATCTTCAGCCACCAGGTCGATGCTGAACGAGCCAGCGGCCTGTTCGCGGTCCACGTTGACCAGGTTGAGGCCCACCGTAGTGTTCAGGACATCAATGTTTTCCTGAAGCCACTTGGTGAAGTCATAGGCCTCGTGCTTCCAGACCTCACGAAGGGCGACACGCTGGAGCTTTCCGATTGCAGGACTTGTCATGATGATTCCTCCCTCTGTGTATTTTCGCGCACGTCGATCTGGCCGGTCACGGCGGCGGAGATCAGCGCGGTCCGGCGCTCCTGCAGCAGGTCTATGGCGCGTTGGGCTTCGGCGGTGAGGGCATCGAATTTCTTCAAATGGGCACCAAGATGTTCACAAATGAGTAACTGTTCCTCGAATGGTGGGAACGGCATTTTTAACGCCGATAAAATCTCACAATTCAGAGCGGCCTGATTTCCCCCGCGCCCAAACTCCCGCAGGTAGTCATACATGGATTGAAACATGTAGAGCAAATAGTCTGATTCCAAGTTCTTGCTCGGAATGATCGCCGCGAGATTCTGGTTAATACTTGCTTCGATTTCCAAAGATGCTGAAAGCCCTCTGGTTTTCCCTTGGCCAATCATGCCGATTACAATGGTATCTCGGGGAAGTAGTCTCAGAGAGCATTCGTGGAGGGCTTTCTTTGTAATGAACTCGCTGGCTTCTGTGATCCGATACTGGTTTACCTCGCCGGAGGAAAGCCAC